>DATGCF010000416.1:0-16674 GCA_035312245.1 Desulfosalsimonadaceae bacterium | reverse complement strand
TGACGAGGATGCGATTTTCCATGCCCTGGCCGATGAATGGGGCTATCCCTATAAAAAGATCGATCCGGTGAAACTGGACTTAAATCTGGTCACCACCACCATCCCCCGAAATTTCGCCATGAAAAACCTGGTGCTGCCGATCGGGGTGGAGAGCGGCCGGCTCGTGGTGGCCACGGCCAATCCGTTTAATCCCGAAGTGGTTGAAGATTTGGGCCGGGTCAGCCAGATGCCGGTGAAGATGGTGGTCACCGCCAAATCCGATGTGATCCGGCTGATAAACGAGTTTTTCGGCTTTAAGCGCTCAATCGCCGCGGCGGAAGTCCAATTCGGCGGCCCTTCCATTGATCTGGGCAACCTGGAGCAGTATGTAAGGTTAAAAGCCACGGATGAGCTGCCCGCCAATGACCATCATATCGTCAATGCGGTCAACCACCTCCTGAGCTATGCCTTTGATCAGCGGGCAAGCGATATCCATATTGAACCCAAGCGGGAAACAGTGCTGATCCGCATGCGGATTGACGGGGTGCTGCATACGGTCTACCAGCTGCCCAAGAAAGTGCATTCCGCCATTACCAGCCGGATTAAAACCCTGTCCCGGCTGGATATTGCGGAAAAGCGGCGGCCCCAGGACGGCCGGATAAAGACGGACAAGGGCGATGTGGAAGTAGAGATCCGGATCTCCACCGTGCCCGTGGCGTTTGGCGAAAAAGTGGTCATGCGGATCATGGACCCGGACATTTTGTTCCAGGAGGTCGAAAACCTGGGGTTTACAGCTGAAGATTTTGAGAAATACCGGCAGATGTTCTCCATGCCCTATGGGTTGATCCTGGTCTGCGGCCCCACGGGCAGCGGCAAATCAACCACTCTGTATTCAACCCTGCGGCGGGTTTCCACGCCGGATATTAACATTACCACAGTGGAAGACCCCATTGAAATGATTCACGAGGAATTCAACCAGATTGCTGTGCAGCCGGGGGTGAACGTCACGTTTGCCAATATTTTGCGAAATATCCTGCGTCAGGACCCGGATGTGGTGATGGTGGGGGAGCTGCGGGACCTGGAAACCGTCCAGAACGCCGTACAGACCGCTCTGACCGGGCATCTGGTGCTGTCCACCCTTCATACCAATGATGCGCCGTCCGCTATTATCCGGCTGCTCGATCTTGGCTTGCCGTATTTTCTCACCCAGGCCACGCTAACCGGGGTGCTTTCCCAACGGCTGGTCAGAAAGATATGCCCCAAATGCATTGAATCTTTTGAGATGGACGGCGAGCAATTGCGGCAGATGGGCCTGGATCTGGGAAATAACGGCAGTGTGCCGCTTTACCGGGGGAAGGGGTGTATTCACTGCCGGTATACCGGATACTATGGCCGGACCTCAGTCTATGAGGTCATGCCCTACAGCCGAACATTGCGGCAGCAGACCACGGCATCCGCGGATCTTGGGAATATACGCGATCAGGCGTTGAAAGAGGGGATGGCAACATTAAGGGATAATGCCGTAAGGAAGCTTTTGGACGGTGTGACCACGTATCAGGAAGTGATGCGGGTGACATGGGAGCAGGAATAACTTCCTCTGAGATTTCCAATTTCACCGCATCTACTGCGTCAAATGATGTCTCGCATAGCCCGCTATAGCTCAACATCATTTTCCTTGTATCTGCGGCAAACTTGAAAATCTTTTAATTAAATCCCCCCAATCCCCCCTTTTTCAAAGGGGGGGTAAAGTGCTGAGCTTTTTTAAAGGGGGAGTGAAGTGCTGAGCTTTTTCAAAGGGGGGGAAATAAAGGCCTTTTACAAAATGGGATTGAGGTGAAGGCCTTATCCACTATACCCCTCCCCCAAAAAATTTGGGGGAGGGATTGGGTGGGGGGTGTGATGAGCCCGGGCTATTTGGGGCTTCGCACCTTATCGTCGGGTTGAATGGTTTTTTGGGATGCTGTAATCAGGCCGGTGGCCGTGGTGGCCTCCGTATGCAGCACCAGTATTTCGCCGACATTGACGGGCTTTAACCCGATTGGCTCGGCGCCGGGCTCGGGCGCGGCAACCGCCTGATGCAGAATATTATAGGACTGCCCGACTTTAACCCCGTCATTTTCGCCCTTATCAATAAACACCAGCTTATATTGGCCGATTAACGCGTTTCTTTCTTCTGACCGGATAACCCGGCCGGTGAGGCCGTCAACGGCTTCTTTCAATTCGATATCCTGTGCACGCTTTTTAAGCGGCATCACCATGTCCTCATAATGGATATCACGGAAGGCTTTAACGACTTTGGCGATGGCATACTTGGATTGAATTTCCGTCACCTCAACCACGCCGGTGAGATAATGCTGGATGCCGGGGGATTTATCGGTCAATAGGTCTGTATCGATTTCAAATGTGCGATATATGGTATATAATTCACCGGCTGCCAGGGGCGGTCCCTGCCCCGGCCGGAGGTACACGGTATCGCCCTCGGAAACCAGCGTTTTATCATCTGTCGCATTGAAAATGGTGCCGCTGGGCGTTACGGCCGGTTTACGGATAAACCCGACGGAGTCGATCATTTCATAATGATAGATTCTTTTCGGCGCTTCTGCTGCGGGTTTTTCCGCGGGTTGGGGTGCCTCTTTTTGACCCGCCCATTCTTTTTTGTAAATCAGGATCTTTTGACCGGGATAGATCCAGTGCGGATTTTTGATATCCGGATTGTAATGCCAGAGTTCAGGCCATTCCCAAGGGGAATTGGCGAACTTCTCAGAGAGGTCCCATAGGGTATCTCCCTTTTGAACGGTGTAATAGAAACCGGTTTCAGTCTTTGTGATATGATCCTCAACCCCTCCCATTGCCGGTGCCGCCAAAAACGAAAGAAGAGTGAGAGATACCATCAGCCATCCAAAGCCCTTGATTTTCCCGAACATAAGGCGCCCCTTTTGTTCTACAGGTTAAAAATAAATCGGGCTGCCCCGGAAAGGGGCTGCCGCAATGCTCACTGTATCATTTCTTTAATGCCTAAATTGAGCGTTCCAAATTTTCAAAAATTTAATTTTTATATTAATTTTAGGAAATTGAATCATTTCTCAGTTCAAAAATTTGAAACCCTCCGGGATTTTCAGTTTAAGTAATAGCCAATTCGTGCTTGATTTGTCAAGATTTACCTTTGGTCCGGAATGATTGGAGGGTTGATTTTTGGGGCATTTGCGGATAGAGAGGACAACATGAATTTTATTGCCGTTATTATTTTAATCGCTTTGGGAGTGAACCTTTTACTCCATATCATTGCAGATGTCTGCAATTTAAAAAATCTCCGCACCGAACTGCCGGATGCCTTTAGGGATTGGTATGATCCAAAGCGCTACCGGGATTCCCAGGAATACCTGCGGGTGAATACAAAATTTGAATGGCTCGCCTCATCTGTGTCATTGGCTGTTTTTCTTGCCGTCTGGTTTGGTCATGGATTTCCTTTGCTTGATCAGTGGGTGCGGTCTTTTCTCCAGTCTCCGATTATCCGCGGGCTTGTGTATATCGGTTTGCTGATCGCGGCAAAAGCGTTGATCAGTCTGCCGTTTTCCGTTTACTCCACTTTTGTCATTGAAGAGCGGTTTGGCTTTAACCGGACCGATGCCAAAACCTTTGTTTTGGATTTAATCAAGCAAACGGTTTTGGGGGGGTTGATCGGGATCCCTTTGCTTGCCGGCATTTTATCATTTTTCGAATATGCGGGGGCCAATGCCTGGTGGTACTGCTGGATGGCCGTGGTCGTTTTCATGGTTGTGATGCAGTTTGTGGTGCCGACCTGGATCATGCCGCTTTTTAACAAATTTACACCGCTTGAACCGGGCGAGCTGAAGACGGCGATTATGAACTATGCGGAATCGATCGGATTTCCGTTAAAAAACGTCTTTGTCATGGACGGCTCCAGGCGCTCGGCCAAGGCGAATGCGTTTTTTGCCGGGTTCGGCCGGCATAAACGGATTGTGCTGTTTGACACCTTGATTGAAAATCATGGGGTGGCAGAGCTTGTCGGAATACTGGCCCACGAGATGGGGCATTACAAGAAAAAGCATATTTACTGGATGATGCTGGCGGGAATCATTCAGAGCGGCATTATTCTTTATCTGCTTTCCTTGTTTATTTCAGCGCCACCGCTTTTCGAAGCCTTCTACATGGACCAGACCTCTGTTTACGCGGGGCTTGTGTTTTTCGGGATTTTGTACAGTCCGATCGACTTTTTTATCGGCATTTTTATGCAGATGTTTTCCCGTAAAAACGAGTATGCGGCGGATCGATTCGCCGCGGAGACGACGGAGCGGCCGAATGCGTTTATCCGGGCCCTGAAAAAGCTGGCCGTGCATAATCTTTCAAATTTAAGGCCGCATCCGCTGTATGTGTTTTTAAACTATTCCCACCCGCCGATTCTGGACCGGATTGAGGCAATTTCCAAGGTGAATTAGGTCTCTCGCAAAGGCGCAAAGAGCGCTGAGGGCTTTATAGTTTAAACCTTTTCAAGGATTTAAATAATATATTGTTATTCCGGGGCATTGCGCCGCTGTCATTCCGAGGAGCGCGAGCGACGAGGAATCTTAAATATAAGATTTCTCGCTATCGCTCGAAATGACAGTATGGACAGATTTTGAGCGCCTTTTTGAGTTACTTCCTGCAAAAACGCAGTCAGGGCGTTACGGAACGCTCTTTGCGGTCTTCGCACGCTTGGCGGGATGATCAAAACTGCTCAGCCTTTGCGCAGCAGGAATTTTGTTTTAAACGGTAGAAACTCCTTTAAGTCCCCCCTTTTGAAAGGGGGATTTAGGGGGATTTATAGCCTAAAATAACGGCGGAATCATTGCCCTTGAATGGTTGAGCCGGGCTCTGGCAAGCAGGGCCAGCGATTTAACCGGGTTCATGGCTGCCAGTGATATGGGATTCACCTTCATATGCCGGCAGAGCGCGTAGATCGTATCCGGCAGATTGTTGCAGCCCTGGCTGAAGGTCACGTGCTTTTTGCCGAACCGGCGGATCATTTCCCGTCCGTAGTCCTGAATCGCGCAGCTCCCTGCCACGTGTACCGGCGGCTTTTCAATCCGGTCCACTTCGGAAGGATCAATGCCTTTTCCCATAAGAATCGTAAAGTCACCGCGGCCGTTGTGATCATTATAAAAAATTTCGACAACCGATTCCGTGTTGCGCCGGCACCCTTCCATGCAGCAGCGTTCCTTGCCTCTTAAGATTTTAAGGTCTGCAGGAAAACTTTCAAGCAGCTCATGGGTCAGGTTCTTTTTCCGCTTATCAAATAAGTCCCGGTTACAGATCTCAATCGAATCAAGGTCTGTCGCTTGACTGATCCCGGTTTCCACGGAAAGCGCCAGATGGGGCACATCGTTTACTTGATAACCTAAAAATGCGGCCGCAGCAATGTCCACCGCCAGCGGATCGCTTCCACCGATCAGGCAGTTCATGGGGAGGATGCATTCGTCTGAAAATTTTTCCGCCGTATAATGGCCGTGGTTCGTGGCAATCAAGCCGTCGATGACCACAAAGTCCGGCCGCAGGAGCCGATAGATATCCGCAAATTTCTGGTGCAGCCGGAAGTTGTGATCCGCCACCCGGCTGTGGTGATGGACCAGGCCGAACTGATTTTTGATGGAAAGGGTGACCTGGGACATGGAATGGGTCTTTAGTTTGGGAAGCGATACGTAAAGGTTGGCGTCTTTTTGCTCGATCAGCCGCTCCTGAACGAAATCCGAGATGTCGATAAAGGATTGAAGGCCTTCGAGATAGACCGGGACCGCGCTGGTCTCATCCAGATATACCGGAATGGCGCCGGTCTCCTTACAGACCCGGGCCATGCCCGTGGATTCAAATACCAGCCGGGTAAGGTTTCCCTGGGTGCAGTTTTCGATTACGTAAATATGGTTGGCGCCGGCCTGCTGAAAGTGCCGGATGACGGCCCGCAGAACCTCGGGACGGGTAAAGGTATGTTTTTTAAGGTCTACGGCATTGGGCTTTAAATAAACATCGCCGCTTGATTTTAAGAGCGCTCCGGCGCCGCCCGCATGGCCGAAAATTTCAGCCACCGCTTTTTCAATGCCGTTGGTGGTATCGGAAAAAATAACAGTGGACATTGGGATGTCCTTTCAAGAAGTTACATCGTACTCAGTCCCGCGTAAGCGGGGCGGTACTCGTTCTCGTAATCGTACTCGGAGATTAACAGCCGATTACGAGAACGAGTACGAGTACGAGTACGAATTTAAATTTAATTGATGGTAAATATCGTATTACGGTAGCAAGAAAAATCTTTTCAAGCTTTTACATCATGCCGGATACCCCGTGAGCTCCTTTATGTCCTTGTACAACGGCTTAAGCCGTTTATACATTTTCTTGTAAACCCGTTTGTATAACTGATCATACAGCTTATGGGTCTGCGGGTCCGGCTCGAACACATCGCCCATATGGGTCATGGTGTTCACGGCAGACTGAAAATCCGGCATCAGGTTTAAGCCCACAGCCGCGTTAATGGCCGCACCGAGGCCTGAGGTCTCATAAAGATGCGGCCGGGCCGTGGGAAGATTAAAGATGTCCGCGGTGACCTGCATGGCATGCCGGCTCTGGGAGCCGCCACCGGATACCCGTAACGCTTTGATGGGGATTTTGGTCCGCTTTTCAATCTGCTCCCGCCCTTCCCGGAGGGCATAGGCCAGGCCCTCAAGGATCGAGCGATAGACGTGGGCGCGGGTGTGGATGTCGCCGAATCCAATGATGGCGCCCTTTGCCTCGGGCCCTGGCTGGATAATCCCCGGGCTCCAGTAGGGTTGGAGCATCAGCCCCATGGCGCCGGGTTGGGTGTCGTCGATCAACCGGTCGAACAGGGCTTCGGCATCAATGCCCAAATTTTCGGCTTTTTCCTTTTCCTCGTGGCCGAATTCGTTTTTAAACCAGCTCACCATCCAGTAGCCCCGGAAAATCTGGATTTCCAATGAAAACCGGCCGGGGACCGCGGACGGGTAGGGCGGGATCAGGGGAATCGGCTCCACGTATTTGGTGTGGGTGACATTGATCGTCGCGGTGGTCCCGTAGCTGATGCATCCGGTAGAAGGCTCCAGGGTGCCGGAGCCGATGATTTCGCAGGCTTTGTCCGCTGCCGCGGCAATGACCGGCAGATCCCTTGGAATGCCGGTTTGCTCGGCAGCCGCGGCGGTGATGTGGCCGAGGACGTCTCCCGGTGTGGTAAGTTCCGGCAGCATGTCGGCATCCAATGAAATCCCCTGCCATTTCCAGTCAGACGCCTTGGCCCAGGCCTGGCGCTTGTAGTCAAACGGGATGTAGCCCACCTGGCAGCCAACGGAATCAGTGAATTTACCGGTCAATTGGTAAGTGAGATAACCGGACAAAAGCAGAAACTTATGGGTGTTCTCCCATATCTCCGGCTGGTGGGTGCGGATCCAGTTGGCTTCCGCCTCTCGCTGAAAATAGGCGACCGTGTCGGAAACCCTTGCAATTTTGAACAAAAGCCCCCATGCGCCGCCGATCGGGGGCAGGCCAAAGGTCTTACGTTGATCCAGCCACAGGATAGCCGGCCGAAGCGGTTTTCCGGATCGGTCCACATTGATGACCGTGCCCCGCTGGGTGGTGAGCGATACACCGGCGATTGTGTCCTTTTCCACATGCTCGCGCTGCCATAGCCGCTGACAGGCGGTGCACAGGGTCCGCCAGTAGAGGTCCGGGTCCTGCTCCGCCCAGCCCGGGTTTTTGGAAAAATACGGCTCAAACGGGATTTTTTCAATGGCCACCATGTTTCCGGCAAGGTCGAATATCATGGCCTTCAGGCTCTGCGTGCCGTTGTCAATGGAAAGGATGAGGTCTTTTGTCATAAGGCACCAATATTTTATTGTTTGTGAGGGCAGATGCTTGTTCTATTGCATGCGTTTATGAGACAGATTGTTTTATCGTACTCGTACGCGTGCTCGTTCTCGTAATCGGCTTTTAATTTTTCGAGTACGATTACGAGTACGAGAACCGTCCCGCTTTCGCGTGACTGAGTACGTATGGATTCAATATCGTCAGTATTTGGCGGATGCGCTATCGCTTATCCGCCCTACTTATTTTGAATTATAAAAACCCTTGAAATCCCCCTAAATCCCCCTTTTAAAGGGGGACTTAAAGGAAATGGCCTTATACCCTTCACCTTACACCCTTCACCCTCCACCTTACTCCGGAATCCCATACGCATAATCCCAATGCTTAACATACCGGTGCCGTTCGGTTTTCCATTTCTCATCATCCCAGGAAAGCATCGGCGCGCATAGGCGCTGAATCCGGTCCAGATGCGCCCTCCCGCCGCCGGGCATCAGGAGGCCGATCCGCACCCGGCGCAGCAGCAGATCCGAGAGATGCCGGATGTGTTCATTTTTGGCCAGAATCGGCAGCTCCGCCCATAGGGTATCGGTGCCGGGCATCAATGTGAGATCATCGGAAGCGGCATTTTCAATGATCTCCTCTGCCTGCTTGCCGTAACGCCCGTAAAGGCGTTTCACTTGAGACAGCGGCAGGCGTTTCTCAAATTCCGGCTTAACAGGGACCGGGGCAAAAGCGGGGTCGTTGATACGGATGTGATTTGCGGCCGGCAGATACGGCATGGCGGCATTTAGCGCATCCCTTGCCAGAGACCGGAAGGTGGTAAGCTTTCCGCCGGTAACCGTGACCAGCCCGTCCTTTACCCACACGATATATTCCCGGGATTCCTTTGAGGGCGGCTTATCCCCTTTGCTTAAGACCGGGCGAATCCCCGCCCAGGAGGAAACCGCATCGCTTAGCCGAATATTTAACGAGGGAAAATGGACGTTCAGGGCGGCCATCATGTATTCGGCCTCGGATCGGGCCATCACCGGCTCCTTAAGAAGTTCCCGGCCGTGATCGAGATCGGTGGTCCCCAGTATCAGGGCGCCTTCCCAGGGAATGATAAAGAGCGGTCGTTCATCTTTTGGGTGGATAAGTGTTACTGCCTGGTTGATGGGCAAAAGCCACCGGGGAAATACGAGGTGGCTGCCACGGAGCGGGCGGAGATGGAGATGGGATTTCGGCGAAGGGTGGAGCTTCTCCGCCTAGGCGCCGGTGGCATTGATCACCGCTTTTGTTGATATCTCCCGGTATTGATTGGTTTCCGTATCTTCCAGCGCGACGCCGGCCACCGCGCCGGTGCGATTTCGGTTGACACGGATCACGCGCGTATAGTTTATCGCCGTACCGCCGGCTGCCACGGCCTCATTAATCAGCCGCAAAACCAGGCGCGCGTCATCCACCTGCGCATCCATGAACCGGAAGCCGCCCAGAAGCCCATCGGTTGAAATGCCGGGAACGAGTCTTGAAAAAGTTTCGCTGTCATACCGGCGGTGGTGGTTTTCCCCGGCCATTAAATCATAGAGGCTAAGCCCCGCTTGAAGGGAGAGCCTGCCCGGACCGCGCCCTTTATAAACCGGCATCAAAAACCCCAAGGGCTCCACCATGCCAGGTGCCTCGCGAAGCAGGCGCTCACGCTGCTTCACCGAATCATAGGTTAACAGGATTTTGCCTTCCTTTAAATACCTGAGTCCGCCATGAATCAGTTTGGAGGAGCGGCTGGAGGTGCCCCAGGCAAAGTCGCTGGCCTCGCACAAAAGCGTTTTAAGCCCCATTCGGACGGCTTCCCGGAAAACGCCGGCGCCGGTAATTCCGCCGCCGACCACCACAAGGTCCCAGTCACTTCTAACGCTATCCAGTTGCATCGTCTGTCCTCGTCGTCTTACTCTTACTCTTAATCTCTATTTGCCCCTAAGAAAGTTTCCCCGGATTCATCCGCCCCTCCGGATCCGCAAAGGTCCAGATGTGGTTTAATAGATCTATCCCAATTTCTCCTTTTTCTGCCGGCAAATAGGGCTTGTGATCCGTCCCCACCCCGTGTTGATGGGATATGGTGCCACCCGCGTCAACAATGGTTTGACTCGCTTTGGCTTTCAGTCGACGCCATCTGTCCATGGTTTCCTCGGCCGTCTCCGCCAGTCGGAAGACGAATGTGGAATAGATGCTGGAGCCCGAGGAATAGACATGGGAGAGATGTGAGAATACATGGACATTTTCCCCTTTATCCGAAAGCGTATTCCGGATGGCCGCCTCAACCGCTGTCATGGTCGGCCGCACATTATCCCAGTTGACGGCTGTTTCGAGCGTATCCACGCCGTAGCCGTATTCCCATAGGGTGTTTCGCAGATAGGGGGCCAGAAAGCGGTTCTTCTTCCAGGCATTGCCCATGGATTTGCCGACCGCCACCCCGCCGAAGGCTTTAATGACATCGCGCGCATTGCGCCAGCCCAGGTGGGCATTTCTGCGGGTGCCGATCAGGCCGATCAGCGCCATGCAATACGTGTTGTCAAAAAGGCCCCTTAAGCGCAGGTAATGCTTAAGCATGGCGATTTGCTTTTCATGTCCGGCCAGAATGAGGTTGGTCACGGTCTCCATCGGGTTGCTGAGCCTTACCATGGAAAGCGGCAGGCCCGCGGCGGTCAGGGCGCGTACCGCATCCACCGCCTTGTCCCAGGAGGGGAAAAAAACGCCGTATATATCATCCGCCTCCGGCATTTCGGATATTCGTATCCGGGCATCGGCAAGCACCCCCATCCGGCCTTCTGAGCCAAGGACGATCTGCCGGAGATCCGGTCCCGCGGCCGAGGCCGGGCAGGGCAAAAAGTCCATAGTGCCTTTGGCGGTGATGAGGCTGCCGCCGGCAAAGAGATCCTCGATCCGCCCGAAGTAAAGGGACTGCTGCCCGCTGGACCGCGTGACCACCCAGCCGCCGAGGGTGGATTGCTCAAACGACTGGGGATAATGGCCCAGGGTATAGCCGTGGGTTTTAAGCTGGGCCTCGAGATAGGGGCCCCTGACCCCGGCCTCAAACGTGGCCAGCCGGTTGTCGGGGTTGATGTCTTTTAACCGGTTCAATCTCTCAAGAGAGAGCGAGATGACCGGCTGGTCGATATCCGGTGTGCTAAGGTGGCCCACCACGCTGGTGCCGCCGCCATAGGGGATAATAATGCCATTTTCCTGTTCGGCAAACGCCAGGATGTCGTTTATTTCCTCCGGGGTGGCGGGATAGGCGACCCCGTCCGGAAATCGGTTCAACGCGCCGAAACGAAACCCGATCCAGTCCGGAAAACTCTGGCCATAGGCATGCCGCAGCCGCTCGTCCGGATCGGTGGAAATAAGCGAGATGGGCGCGCGGATGCGCGTTTCCGGTATCTTTGGAAGGATGTCCGTCTTTGCGCAGGCCGGGCCGGGCCGGGTTTTGCCGACAAGTTCTTCAAGCATGGCTGCCGCCCCGGCAGGCAGCGGCATGTCAATTTGGTCATCGCCCCATCCGTTCCATCGATACATTGTCGTCCTCCTTTTCGAGCGCTTTCACGCGTTTCCAGATATCAATACTTTTTTCCATGGCATTCCGAACGACCTGTTCGGCCGTTTCCGGCTGGCTGGTAATGGCCTGCTGCAGGTTTTCATAAAAACCAAGGGAAGCCTCTCGGGCATCCTTCCGGCTGAAGTAAACCATGGCCATGGTTTTAAAAATGGTTTGAAAGTCGTTTAAAATCATCAGGTGTACCGGGTTGCCGGAATGCCGGGCCAAAAGCTGCTGCAGTGTCCAGTCGAATTCAGTAAATACTTCGGGATCCGCTTCAAGCTGCCGACAGCGCCCCAGATGGGCGGCAATGAGGTCCGGCGCCATTTGGACAGCCTGCCGGGCAATCGGCGGATTCAATATCACCCGAAGTTCAAGCAGATATTTAATAAAGGATTCCGGCAGATAGCTGCCGTATTTAACCAGTGTGGCCAATAACCGCAAGCCGCCGGTCTCCCAGAAAAAATTGACTTCCGTGGGTTTCCCGTGTCGGATGGTGATCCAACCCTCATTGGATAAGCGCTGCAGCGCCTCGCGAATGGTGGGCCGCGTGACACCCAGCTGTTCGGCGAGTTTGCGTTCTGCCGGCAGCACTGAGCCCGGCGGGTAATGCCCGTTAAGGATATGCTCGATGATATGGTGCTCGGCGTATGGGCCGGGCCGAAGCGGCTGGCTCAGGTGCATGGTTGAAATTTTCCTTTAACCTAAATTGAGCGTTTCAAATTTTTGAAAATTTAATTTTATCTTAATTTTAGGATATTGAATCATTTTCAGTTCAAAATTTTGAAACCCTCCGGGATTTCCAATTTCACCGCATCTACTGCGTCAAATGATGTCTCGCATAGGTAACTATAGCGCGACATCATTTTCCTTGTATCTGCGGCAAACTTGAAAATCGCTCAATTTAGGTTTAAATTTATTTTGGTAAGAGGTCATACCAGTTTTGCTGGATTTTGTCAATAAAAATAAATGGCAAATGTTCGGAAAAACCCCTTGACATTTTTAACGCATTGCGTCATAAAGGTGGATAACGCAATGCGTTATCAGCGCAGCCTGTGTATTTTCAAGGGATTATGAATGTTTTGAAAATATGAAAAAAGATCTTGACATATAACGCATTGCGCTATAACTTAGTTCATAACGCAATGCGTTACGTCAGGTGCGCTTAAAAGATTTAGGAAAAAAATAAGAAAACCTGGAACCACAAACCCCAAAAGGAGGTTAGACCCATGACGACCGCAAAAAAGACCAGCACCAAAACCCAGAAAAACAATGAAGCCGGCTTCTCTGTGTTCCGCACCGTTAAAAACACGGCGGACAATATGTCTGAGAAAGTCAAAACCTACAACGACAAGTATGTCGCCCAGACTGTTGAAAAAGGCAAAAAGACCTTAAAAGAGTACAACGACAAGTATTTTGCGAAGACCATTGAAAAGGGCCGGGACACTGTCAAACAGTATAACAGCAAATATGTTTCTCCGGCCGTGGAAAAAGGGCGTTCCGCGATCGACGGCCCCTATAAAAAGATTTCCAAGTCCTTTGATGATGTACTCGCCAAAGGCCGCGAATATGAAAAAGATGCTATGAAACGCTTTGATGATTTTGTCGACAACAGCCGCAAATTCATGTATAAAGTGCCCATGGTGGAAACCGTCGAAAAGCGTGTGACCGGCAGTCTCAATTCGGTGCCCCGGCTGATCAACATGCCCTGCAAGGAAGACATTGACAAGCTGACTAACGCGATGGAGACGTTGAATTCAAATATTGAAACCATGAAGAAGCAGAACTCCGCTTAACCGATAGGGCGGGGCGGTGCGGGATATGCCCGTGCCGCCTTAAAAGGAGGTTATGATGTATATCATTAAACGCTATGCCAACGGCCGGTTCTATGACACCGAAGAGAAGAATTTCATCACCCGCGACCGCATCGCTGAGATGATCAAATCCGGCAAGAAGTTTTCCATTATCAATACGAAAACCGGAAAAGACATCACGGATGAAATCGTCACCCAGATCAAATCCAAGCAGAGCCAGGCCAACAAGAAAACCCGTCAGTCCAAATCCAAAAGCAGCAAGACCAAGGAAGATCCGAGCAGCTTCCTGATTCAGTTTTTCCGCAAAAGCGGAGATACGCTCTTTGATTACGGCAAGAAATATGTCTCCATGTGGCAGGGGCTTTTCACCATGTCCCGCGAAGAGCTGGATAAGCTCATCAACCGGCTGATCAAGGATCAGAAGATCACCGAGGTTGAGGGCAAAAAATTAAAAAGCGAGATTCAGCGCTATTCAGAGAATGTCCAGGACTGGCTCACCAGCCAGATTGACACCCGTGTCAATGACATGCTCAATCGGATGAACCTGGCAAGCCGCGAGCAGATTCAGGAGCTTACGGAAAAAATCGAATCGCTCAACAAGAAACTGGCTCAGCTTGAAAAGACCCGCCAGGCATCAAAATCCAAGGCATCGACCAAGAAAACGGCAGATAAGGCATCGGCAAAGGCCAAAAAGTCGTCCTAAGCGCGGTCGGTTTGAAGAACCCCAATAATGTCCGGTGGAACGGCTGAAACAAATCATCAGGATCGTTTGAGCAGCAACCCCGAAAATCGGCTGGCAGAGCTGTTTGAGCGGCGTCTGGTTTTTGTCATGGGCAAGGGCGGTGTGGGTAAGACGACCATCTCCGCCGCCTTAGCCATTGCCGCCGAACGAATGGGCAAACGGGTGCTTTTGGCTGAAATCGGCGACAGCGATGCCATCGGACAGATTTTTATCAGTGACACCCTGCCGGAGGAACCCGTAAAAATTGCCGAGACCATCTGGGGCGCCCGGGTAAATCCCAAATCAGAACTTGCCGCGTACGTAAAAGATCATATCAATTCTACCTTTTTCGCCAATCGGATCACCCGAAGCCGGTTTTTTGACTATTTGGCGGCCGCCGCGCCCGGGCTCAAGGAGATCATGAGTCTGGGCCGTATTTGGCGCTGGGTTTTGGAAAAGGATGCGGATGGACAAGCCGCCTATGATCTGATCATCGTCGATGCCCCGGCAACCGGCCATGCGCTAAGCCTGTTAAGTTTACCCCGGGTTTTAATCGAAATGATCCGTTTCGGCCCCATCGTCCGGGAGGTGAGGCATTTGGAAGCGCTTATCAAGGATCCGGACAAAACATGGCTGACCCTGGTGGCGCTGGCCGAAGAACTCCCCGCCAATGAGGCCCTGCAGTTTTATCAGGGGGCTCAGAAGAAATTGGGGATGCCCCTCAAGATGGTGTTTATCAATGCCGTCTATCCCCGCCTGTTTTCCCCGGATGAGAGTGCTCAGGTCGGGGATCTATTGTCCTATTGCCGGCAAAATGCCCCGGCAGCCCAGGGGTTGAAATTCCTCGAGGCGGCCGGTCAATGGATCAGCCGGCGCAGTCGCCAGCAGCCGTATATTGATCAGCTGGCCCAAGAAATAGACAGCGGTCATATGGAGATCCCGATCTATTTTACCAATCATCTATCCATCAGTGATATCGGGGATATCGCCAACCGTTTGATCACAGAAAGTACTGAGGCACGGAGGTAATAAGGCACTGAGGTGCTAAGGCATTGAGTTTCCATGAACCCTAAACCCTGAACCCTCAACCGTGAACCGTGAACTGTGAACCCTAAACCGTGAACTGTGAACCTTAAACCCTAATCCGTATCCCCATGTTTAGTCCGATAGTCAATCCAGAGGGTCCCAAAGTCATTGTCAGCTGCGGCAGCGGCGGGGTGGGCAAGACCACGATTTCCGCTGCCATTGGGCTGATGGGGGCACTTTCCGGCAAAAAGACCATCGTCCTGACCATTGATCCGGCCAGGCGTCTGGCGGATGCCATGGGGTTGTCCGAATTCGAAACGGATGTCCAGCGGGTGCCGCTGGATCAATCCCCGCAAATGCCTGATCCAGCGCCCGGTGGCGAATTATATGCCATGATGCTTGAGCCCAAGCGGACATTTGATGATCTGGTCAATCGCTATGCCGCGCCTGAAGTGAGCCGGAAGATTCTTAATAACCGGTATTACCAGCATATATCCAATAATATGGCCGGATCGCACGAATACATGGCCATGGAAAAGCTCTATGAGACCTATCATCAGGGGGTCTATGACCTGATCGTGCTGGACACCCCGCCCACCCGGCGCGCACTGGATTTTCTGGAGGCGCCCCAGCGGCTTTTGAATGTGTTGGGCCACAGTTTTTTCTGGAAATTGATTAAGCCGTATTTAAAGGTCAGCCGCTGGGGCTTTCGCATGTTTAATATCATGGCCTCCCCCATTCTTCGGGTGGTGGGCCAGGTGGTGGGCAAACAGGCATTAAAAGATCTGGTGGGATTCTTGCAGGTGTGGGACGAGGTGCTTTACCAGGGATTCCGGCGCCGGGCCGAGGCGGTCAAGACGCTGCTTTCAAGTGATGAGGCCCTGTTTTTGGCCATTGCCACCCCGCAGATGCTGCCCATGCGCGAGGCCGAATTCTTTTGGAAGCGCCTTCAGGCGGACCAGATGCCATTTGGCGGATTTATCGTCAACCGCGTGCATAAGTTCAGCCATAATATGGGGGAAGCTTTAATGGACCAACCGGCCGGCGGGGAAATTTGCCGCGGCGCATCCATTGATAGAAACCTTCACGAAAAACTTTTGACCGCCTATCAGCATCTGGTGCGGCAGGCGGAAAGCGATGCCGCATCCATCCGGAGATTAGTGGATAAGGTGGGTGATCCGTCGGAAATCAAGACCATTGCGCTGGCAGATGACGCAATTATGGATCTGGCGGGATTGTATCAGCTGGTTTCCAATTTAGAGGCTGATTAGGTCGGTTTCCCATCTGTAATTTGTACTCGTACTCGTGCTCGTACTCGGCTTTTAATTTTTTCGAGTACGATTACGAGTACGAGTACCGCCCCGCTCTCACGGGGCTGAGTACGAGGATGTCATCCAGAGGATGCCTGATCCGTGCCCTCCTTGGCGCTTTTATCCAGGTCCGCCAGATTCTCGTATTTGTTCTGATGGATGGTGCAGTAAAGGGAGTTAGTGGCGGCCCGGTTGTGGCACTGGACGCCGTTTCTGTTGATGGCCTTGCATCGGATGGACTGTACCGGCGCTTTTTTGCCCGCTTCAGTGTCTTCTTCATTTGTGTCCTGGTACCGGTCATTGATGACCAGCGGATCCTTTTCCATCTGATCGGCTTTATACATGCCAAGAAGCATCCGATACTCGTTTTCAAAGTTTTTAAGGATATCCGTCGGTTTTGAT
>DATGCF010000415.1:0-4211 GCA_035312245.1 Desulfosalsimonadaceae bacterium | reverse complement strand
CCGTGTTCCCCATAGGCTGCGCGGCCGCCTATAGCATTCTCTTTTACGTCCCGGGTAATTATATTGATGACTCCGCCCATGGCATTGGGCCCGTAAATCCGTGCCGCCGGCCCCTTGACCACTTCAATCCGTTCGATATCCGAGAGCGTGACCGGCAGATTCATATTGTGATGGCCGGTTTGCGGATCACTTATAGCAACCCCGTCAACCATGATCAGGGTCTGCTCAAAGGAGGCGCCCCGGATCCCGATATCGGTCTGGACGCCGCCGGCCCCCCGCTGGCGGACATCCACCCCGTTTACATGCTCCAGGACATCTGTAAAATTATCCGCCGGCAGCACCGCGATATCCTCCCGGGTGATGACCGACACCGAGACGCCGTATTCCGAGAGCCGGGCGGGCGCATGGCTGCCGGTGACGACCACCGGGTCGAGTTCATGGTATCGTTCCGCGGCTTGCTCCGCCTTAACCGGCATAATGCCTGCCAGCCATATCAGGATTATTGCTGCAAATAGTCTGTACATGAATTCCCGTGCGTTAAAAAATGTTCGCCGCCTGTTATTGAATCCTCCCGATAGCATGTTTTTCCAGCACCGGACAAGATAATTTGGGTTTTGCCGGCAAGTCTAAACCTGTTGGCCGATGACAGAATTCCTGCAATACCGTCTTACTTTTACTTTTACTCTTACTCTAAAAGTAGGTATTCCCGGCGATGATCCAATCTTATATATCATCACCGCTATTTCCCCTGGACCTTGTTAGACCCAAATATCACAAACCTTTTGCTTTATCGCTCAGACGAATTAATATTAAGGGCATGATTGCAAAATATAAATGTGAAACCGCAGTAAGGAGGGCTTTATGCCGGTAAAAGAAAAGGAACTCCGAAAACAGCTGCTGGCTTTGCTACAGGGCGGCAACTCCCATATGGATGTCGATGATGCGGTTGCGGATCTGCCGCCTGATAAAATTAATGCCAAAACAAGATCCACACCCTACTCCATCTGGCATATCCTCGAGCACATGCGAATCGCCCAGCGCGATATCCTGGATTTTATCACCGATCCGGCCCACGTTTCCCCGGATTTTCCGGACGGCTATCGTCCGCGCGCCGATATCCGGGCGGATGAAACCCTGTGGAACCGGACGCTTGACCGGTTCCGGGCGGACCTCAAGGCTTTTCAAAAAATGGTGAAAGATCCGGAAACCGACCTTTTCAGCGATATCCCACACGCCCCGGGGTATACGATTTTTCGGGAACTGCTTCTGGTGGCCGATCATAACGCCTATCACATCGGGGAAATTGCCATGCTGCGCCAGGAACTGGATGCCTGGCCCCCGGACGCCCCGTACCTGACCGGGGAGGGATCGGCGGAACCGGATAGCCTTTGAATCGGCATTTTTACAGAAAAGAACTTGAAAAAGTCTTAATCTTACTCTTAATCTTACTCTTACTCCCAATGGTGGTCACTGCTTCTTTGTCGAATTCGGCGTGACATCAATTTTGAATGAAAAGAAACCCCCATGCATTTGAAATTCATCCTGTTCTTGGTCTTGTCCCTCGCCCTGGTATTCGGCCTGCATTTCGCCTTTTTCAGGTCCTGCATTTATTTCTTCAACATCAGTCGGCCGCCGTTTAAACTTGTTTTATATGCAGTCATGGTCTTTTTGACCTTTTCTTTTATCACCGCGTTCATGCTGGTGCACTGGCGGGAGAACCTCTGGACGATTTCCTATTATAAATTTGCGGCCGTGTGGATGGGATTTCTGATCCACGGGCTGGCCGCCGTCGCCGCCGTCTGGCTGATCCTTGGAATCGGCCGGCTTTCCGGCCTGGCCCTTTCCGGCAAGACAATAGCCGCCGTATTTCTGGTTATAGCCGCGGCCGGGTCCGCATTCGGCATGTGGGCGGCTTTTCAACCGGTGGTGCGCGATGTCTCCATCCCGGTCCGGCACCTGCCCGAATCCTGGACAAACCGAACCATCATCCAGTTGTCCGACATCCACCTGGGCCACTTCCACGGCCGCAGCTTTGCCCGCCGGGTGGTTGAAACGGTTAATTCTTTGGACCCGGATCTTGTCCTGGTCACCGGTGATATCATCGACGGCATGGGCGGGCCGTATGCCCGAAACCTTGAGCCTTTTAACGATCTCCGGGCAGGCCTTGGTATGTTTTTTGTGACCGGTAATCATGAGCACTATGTGGGGGTAAAGCGAGCCCTTCGGCTGATCAAAAAAACACCGCTTAAAATCCTGGACAACGCGGCGGTGGAAATCGACGGCCTGGAGATCATTGGCGTCAGCTATCCGGGTATTAAAGGCATATCGGAGATCAAAAATCTATCTCTCCCCAAACCAGCAGACAAGGCCCGCTTGATCCTTTTTCATACGCCGACCAATATGGATACCGGCGGGGCGAGCCCCGAGGAGCAACATTTTACCAACTACTGGATGCCGGGTACGACTTTTGAGTTGAACAAAAAGCTGGATGCCGATATTCAGCTTTCCGGGCACACGCACCACGGCCAGCTGTTTCCGATAAACGTCATCACCCGGCTCTTGTATGCGGGCCATGATTATGGCTTAAGCACGGACGGCGGATTTCAGCTTTACACCACCAGCGGTACCGGCACCTGGGGGCCGCCCATGCGAACCGCCGGCAGGGGCGAGATCGTCCGGATCCGGCTGTTGCAGAAGTAAGACAGGCGCATTAATTTCGATCATTTAAAAGTTGGTGTACTTATAAAGCAGGTTTAAAAACAACGGAATTGTCATTTCGAGCGGCAGCGAGAAATCTTTTTTTGCGGAAAACCTTTTAACAGCCGCTTTTTGAAATGATCGAATAATTACCTTTGAATATTATTTATAGGAGCTGCTGAAATGGAAACCCCGCAGCGCAATCTGGCCCTTGACCTGGTGCGGACCACCGAGGCAGCAGCCCTGGCCTCCGCCCGGTGGCTGGGCAAGGGGGAAAAAGAGGCCGGGGATATGGCCGCGGTGGAAGCCATGCGCCTTTCTTTCGGGGCTCTGGACATCGACGGCACGGTGATCATCGGTGAAGGGGAAAAGGACAACGCCCCGATGCTGTATAAAGGCGAAAAGCTGGGCACCGGACAGGGGCCGCAGGTGGATGCCGCCGTGGACCCGGTGGAGGGAACCAACCTTCTGGCATACGGCCGGCCCAATGCCATTTCCGTTGTCGGGGTGTCGCCCGCCGGCACCATGTTCGATCCCGGGCCCAGCTATTACATGGAAAAACTCGTGGTCTCGGCCGAGGCCCGCGATGCCATTGATCTGTCCGCACCGGTGGCAGCGAATCTGTCCAATATCGCCAAGGCTCTGGAAAAGGATGTCGGCGATCTGGTGGTATTTGTTCTGGACAAGCCCCGGCATAAGGACCTGATCAACACGATCCGAGAAGCCGGCGCCCGCATCCAGCTGCATTCGGACGGTGATGTGGCCGGATCACTGATGGCCGTTGATCCGAATTCGGAAGTCGATGTGATGATGGGCACCGGCGGCACCCCGGAAGGGGTCCTGTCCGCCTGCGCGATCCGCGCCATCGGCGGGGAGATGCGATGCCGCCTGGATCCCCAGAAGGACTGGGAAAAGAAGGCGCTGGCCGAAGCCGGTGTGGATCTCTCCCGCATTTTTTCAGTGAGCGATCTGGTCAAAACCGACGACGTGTTCTTTGCCGCCACCGGCATCTCCGGCGGAAGCTTTCTCTCAGGGGTGACGTATACCGGCACCGGCGCAATTACCCATTCACTCGTGATCCGGGGCAAAACCGGCACCATCCGCTACATCGAATCCCGCCACAACTGGAGCAAACTCATGCGCTTCAGCGCGGTGAAATACGATTGAAATGGATCTAAGACCGCTCCTTCTGCTCGCGCTCCCGGGAGACGCAATAGATCCCCTGGCCCTTAAGGGCCGGACCGAAACACAGGTTGTCGGAATTGCATTCGGCTTTCCTTAAATCCCCGGCTTTCCATCGGTTGACCAGGTCCGGTTCCCGGATCAGAGGCCGGGCCATTGATACCAAGTCGGCCGCGCCGTCTTCTATAACATCACGGATAACGGAGAAGGAGCGCATCCCGCCCACCAGGATCAGCGGAATACCCATATTATTCTTGAAATCCCGGGCTTCTTCCCGGAAATAGGCTTCTTTTTCTTCGGATTTGATGCCGGTCCGGCTCGGCAGGGATGTA
>DATGCF010000414.1:0-4039 GCA_035312245.1 Desulfosalsimonadaceae bacterium | reverse complement strand
AAAACCGGTATCAAACAAAAATAAAAGGATGCCGACCATTAAAATGATGCATCCAGCTAAGTGCGATTGCTTTTTCATATGCGTGCCTGTCGGTTTTGATTCTCCATAAAAAAAAGAATTTCCGTTAAGCCCTCCGTTTGTAAAGGCGGATTTAGGGGGATTTTTCATCATGTCCCAATACAAATCCCCCCCATCCCCCCTTTTCCAAAGGGGGGATGAGGTGATGGCCTTTTTCAAAGTGTTGAGCACAGCTTAAGGTTTACAGCTTGAAAAACGCGCCTCAGTGCCTTTACCCCGCAGCAAAAGCTGCTTTTATGCTCGGTCCCGGGCAAACGGCCCGCGAAGAATACTTTAAAAAAATGGCCATAATCCGGATTCCGTCAGCCAGGGCGGTTGTCTTCGGCTGAAGATTTAGGGTTTGGTTTTTTAGCAAACGGAACCCGGAAAACGACCAAGTGGGTGGCCCCTTAGTTAAAAAAATACGCTTTAAAATAAAAAAAGCCCTCCGGAGGCGACGCATCGCATCCGGAGGGCTGCACCCAGTTTTCTTAACCCTCGAATATATCAATACAACAAATTCAGCCCCTGTTATCCCGCAGGTCACCGCTGTATCGATTAAGGCAGGTCTTCTGGCTCCCCCGCCTTTTCAGCGGCCTTCCCATCCGGCTTTGGCCGGAAAGTGGCATCAAGGCTGAAAAGGTTTTTTTCGTTAAACAAACGAAACAGGGTTACAGCGGCGGGACCACTCCCGACTTTCACGGGATTCCCTATTAAGCGTATTGCACCCTAACAATCATTTGTATAGTAAACAGAAAAGAGACTGTCAAGATGAAAGCAAATAAACTCCAAAAACCAGTACATGCAAGCCGGTCATCAATACCGCGCTGAGCAGGGTAGCCATTATCATCAGATGGCCCGCCTTTTCGATGTCCGCAGGCACGGGCGGCCTGAAATCTTTCCCGATCCAGGGTTTATCCACATATTGGCCATAGTAGATATTGGGCCCGTTTATTTTCACGCCGAGTGCACCGGCGAATGCCGCCTCAGGCCTTCCGGCGTTGGGGCTCTGGTGGTTTTTACCCTCATTCAGCGCGGTTTGAAAGGCGCGCCCGCCGGTATTAAACAGCATGCGCGCGGCAACCGCGATGATCGGCAATGAAAGCCGTGCCGGAATCCAGTTGAGCAGATCATCCAGCCGGGCCGAGGCCCTGCCGAAATGCCTGTAGCGATCGTTTTTATAGCCCACCATGGAGTCCAGCGTAGAGGCCATTTTAAAGGCTGCCGCCCCCGGCGCCCCCAGCAGGGCGGCATAAAAAAGCGGGGATAATACGCCGTCCACAAAATTTTCCGCCACCGTCTCAACCGTTGCCCGGGCGATGCCGGTGCCATCCAGGTGCCTGACATCGCGGCTCACCAGCAGGCCGATCCGGTTCCTTGCATTTTCAGTCTCCCCGGCGGCAAGGGATCTGCGCACATGCATGGCCTCATCATGCAGGCACCGGGGGGCCAGGCATGTATAAATGATAAGAACCTGGATGATGACACCCAGCACCGGATGCACCCAGGCCGCCGCCGCCACCAGGGCAAAAGCTGCGAGAAAAGCGGCGCCCACCATTACCGCGGCAAACAAAAACCCTGAAACCGTCAAAGGCAGCCGAAGCTTTCGGAAAAACGGCTCCAATCGCTTGATGCCCCATCCCATCAGTCGAATCGGGTGGGGAAGCCAGGGGGGATCGCCGACCGCCAGATCGATCACCAGGGCCAGGGGAAGCATAACCCAGCCAAAAGCAAAGCCGGTCATGCGCCTTCTCCCGCCGGAATAAGCCCCATCACGGCCATTAGCTTCTCAACATCCGCGTGGGCGTCAAAATGTTTTGCCAAAAGCGCGTACTGGGCATCTCTTGCCGCATATCCGGACAAATTTGGGACTTCCACATCCGGCAGACCGATCCGGATCAGCCATTTTCTGAGCACCCCTGGCTCATCAAACAGGCCGTGGATGTAAGTGCCCCGCACACGGCCGTCTTCTGACGCACATCCGTCCATAAAATGAACGGCTTCGCCGTTCTGCTCAAACACTGTAAGCCAGCCGGTCCCACCGATAAGCGCCGTCCGGCCCATGTGGATCTCATAGCCGGTGCCCTTGCTTTCATCCCATTTAAACCGCGCCCGGGTCGTGGTTTTGGGGGCAGTCAGCCGCGTTTTCACCGGCAATAGGCCGAGGCCGTCCATTTCGCCGGGCTCGCCTTCCAGGCCCTCGGGATCGAGAATATTTTGCCCCAGCATCTGGTAGCCGCCGCAAATCCCCAGCAGATGACCGCCCCGTTCATAATACCGCCGGATGTGAGCCGCCCATCCCAGATGTTTCAGCCAGTTTAGATCCGCCCGGGTGTTTTTCGAACCCGGCAGGATCACCGCAGAAAAGCCGGAAAGATCCTGCACCTGCTCCAGAAAATGCACGCCCACGCCCCCTGCCGCATCCAGGGGATCAAAATCCGTAAAATTGGATATGTGCGGCAGCCGGATAACGGCGATGCCGGGCGCTTCAATGGATGCCCCGGCC
Organism: Desulfosalsimonadaceae bacterium; assembly: GCA_035312245.1. GTDB lineage: Bacteria > Desulfobacterota > Desulfobacteria > Desulfobacterales > Desulfosalsimonadaceae > M55B175. Next base: position 1,476 of record DATGCF010000414.1, on the reverse strand, counting down.
ACGGTTTTCGGCCGTTCAATCACCACCGAATCCTCGGCCTCAATCCGGATGTGGTCAAACCAGGGAATAACTCCGAAACAGGGCTTTCCGGTCTTTTGGGTCAGCCATTGAACGCCCTCATCAAACAGGCTCGCATCCCCGCGGAAGCGGTTGATGATAAACCCCCTGATCTGATCCCGCTGCTCCGGAGCCAGGCATTCCAGGGTGCCCACGATCTGGGCGAACACCCCGCCTTTATGGATATCCGCCACCAGCACCACCGGGGCATCTGCATGGGCGGCGATGCGAAGATTGACAAAATCATGGGCCATGAGATTTACCTCGGCGCAGGAACCCGCCCCCTCCATAATCACCGCGTCATACGGCAGCCTCAGCCGATCCAGGGCGTCGGCGGCAATGGCGAAAAAATCATTTTTGGCCGTGTAATATTCCCGGGCCTGCTGGTTGCCCAAAGACTCCCCCAAAACCACCACCTGGGAGCCGCTCTCGCCCGTCGGCTTTAACAGCACCGGGTTCATATTGACATGCGGCGCCAGGCGGCAGGCCTCGGCCTGCACAATCTGGGCGCGGCCCATTTCCAGACCCTCAGGCGTCACCCCGGAATTGTTGGACATATTCTGGGCCTTATACGGCGCCACCCGTACGCCGCGGTCGGCCAGCACCCGGCACATGGCAGTGGCCAGCACGCTTTTGCCCACATCCGATCCCGTGCCCAGAAACGCCAGACAGGGAGCCTTTTTTGTATCCGCCTTCATTTCAATATCCTTTTTAAATGCTCGCATTTTTGATGCCATATCATTTTTCCGTGTCAAGCGAATCATTATTTTTCATTGACAGGAACAAAGTTTTTGCATAAAAAAATCATCTTAAATAAAATTTGAATATGACGGGTTATCCGCACCAGTTGATGCCGAAGCATTTGCCGGTGCCTAAATATACATAAAAAATCAAGCCACGAAGGTTAAGACGGATGGATATCTGCGCTTTCTTTCGTGGCTTTTTTGCTTTAAAGCGCCGCCAGTTTTCGCCTGAATTAAGCGCTTCGGTTTAGCGCCTGAATGCGGTAAGAGCCTCTCCTTTCTCCCCCTTAATCTCTAAGGTTTCTCTGCATTCAGGCGCTAATTAACCATGCCTGAAAAAGCTGGGGCAAAAGTTATTATTTTCATGTTATCAGCATGGAAAACACGGGTTAAATAAACCATGCATCATATAAAAAAGAATCTGTTTCATATACAAAGACTTGGGATCGGCCTGCTCCTATTGGCCGCTGTGGTGATGATCCTGCCACTTGGCCCGGCAGCCGCCGCCGATACCGGCAAAAAAGTGGAAAAAGATACAGACGAAGACGGGGTCATTGATCAGGTCCTGTTTTTTGATAAAAAGGGCCGGATCCAGCGCCTTAAAATAGATAACAACAAAGACGGCCGAATGGACCAATTCCAGTTTTATGAAGCGGAAACCATCATCCGCCTTGAA
>DATGCF010000413.1:0-4832 GCA_035312245.1 Desulfosalsimonadaceae bacterium | reverse complement strand
CCAGCACCACGGTAATGCCGAACAGCACACTGCCGACGCTCATAAGGGAAAATCCGCTCATGATGTTGCCCACCACGCATCCGTGGCCGATGGCGGCGCCGGTGCCCAGAAGAATCCCGCCGAAAAAGGCGATCACCGTCTGGTCGGGCGGCCGGGGCAGAAATTGGGTTTTCCCGGAAAGCCTGGCACTGAAGGCCGCGCCGGCTACCAGGGCCACGATTTCCAGCACAAGCCACCAGGTAATTTTTTTGGTGGGCACAGGGCCCTCCGTTTCGGCATATACCGGCGCCTTGACCGACGGGGCCACTGCCGGCGGCGCATATACATGTTTTAACGGCGCATCGGTGAGAAGGACCTGTGCATTGAGCACACCGCTGGTGACCCCCAGGGGGTAGTTGCGGCCGCTGGATGCAGATGACATGTAGGCAAATATCGCCAGCAATCCGATGGCGATGCCCGCCTGCCATGGCTTCCATCGCCGCAGCACCAGCCGCTGCAGCAGGGGCATATCCTCTTTGATGACAGCCGTTTGCTTCTTTTGACGGGCTTGCTTGACCCGCCATATTCGCCAGGCCGCCAACAGGGTGAGAGCCCCGATAAGGGCGGCCAGAACCCCATAGGGCAGCCCCGTCACCGAGGAAAGGGTCACCGGACCGCCGCCGGCATCCGATACGCTGAAACGCTTTAAATACATGACAAGGCCATGCAGGGGCCCATATTTTACGGCTGCCACCCCCAGCGGAATACCGATCAGACCGGCCATGGAATTGATGTTGCCCTGGCCGGATTTAAACAAGCAGCCGCTCACACATCCGCCGGCCAGCACAATGCCGATGCCGAACAGAATGCCGCCGATAATGGCATTGGCCCAGTGAAACGGCTTCGGGTTCAGGCTCACCCAGCCCAGCGCCGAGATCAAGGCAAAACCGACCATGCTCACTGCAATAACCACCCAGAGGCCGCCGATTTTTGTCCAATCCTTCATGAGCAACACCTCGCTGAATGCGGATGCCCCGCAGAGATCGGCTTTTTCCAAAAAGACGCCGAACAGAAATCCCACGGGAATGGCCGTAAACACCCACAGGCCGGTGACGAGCGCCAAGCCGGTAAAGCCAATGATCATAATTCCAATGATTAACAAAGGTTTTTTCCAGCTTTTCTCCGTTACTTCCGCCATACAGCCTCCCTGCCTTGAATCAGTAAAATGAAATTACACCCAATGCTATTAACTTTAGCTCCATGCAAACTCGACTGTCATTTCGAGCGGCAGCGAGAAATCTTTTAATAAGCAAGATTCCTCGTCGCTATCGCTTCTCGGAATGACAGCAGCGGGAAATTTTTGAGTTAAAACATCGAAATCATGCGAACAACGCCCCGTAAATCAGCCCGCACACCGTGGAAAACGCGATGACAATGGCGATAAACGTAACGGTCTTTTTCGTGCCCAGGATACCGCGGATGACGAGCATGTTGGGTAGCGAGACCGCAGGACCCGCCAAAAGCAGGGCCAGTGCGGGCCCCTTGCCCATTCCCGAGCCCATGAGGCTCTGGAGAATCGGCACTTCGGTCAACGTCGCGAAATACATAAAGGCCGCGGATACAGAGGCAAAAAAGCAGGTCCATACCGGCCACACCGCAGAGATCAGATCATGCATCGCCCCCTGCCCCATGCCGGTTAAGGCGAAAAATTGCCCCGGGTTGTTTCCCACGATGGCCTCCACATATTTGGACGGTATAATGGCATCATGGGTGGGCCGGCCCAGGAAAAACCCGGCAAACATGACCCCGGCAAACAAAAGGGGCATGATCATCACGGTGTAGTTATAGGTTTCGCCGACCCATTCTTTGAGCTCATCTTTTTGAAACCAGCGCCACAGCACCGGCACCAGCAGCACCAGCGAAATGCCGGCGATATACCAGCGGATGGCATAAACGCCCGCCCAGAAGCCTTCCTCCGATGCGGGCTTGCCCCAGTTGGCAAACACCAGAAAGATTACCATGAGCGCAAAAAAAACAATGTCCTGCCACAGGCGGCGGGGCATTTCTTCTTCCGGCATCTGCATGGCGCCGGTCTGACGCTGCCGCTCTTCCTTGCGGTATATGCCGGCCATGGAAAGGCCGATGACAATGGCGAAGATGATGGCGCCTACCGCCCGGGCAAGGCCCATTTCCACGCCCAGCACCCGGGCGGTTAAAATAATGGCCAGCACGTTGATGGCCGGCCCGGAATACAGAAAGGCGATGGCCGGCCCGATGCCGGCGCCGCGCTGGTAGATGCTGGCAAAAAGCGGCAGCACCGTGCACGAACAGACCGCCAGGATGGTTCCGGAGACCGAGGCCACCCCGTAGGACAGGATTTTTTTGGCCTCCGCCCCGAAATACTTGACCACCGCTGCCTGGGAAATAAAGACCGCAATGCCGCCGGCGATGAAAAAGGCCGGCACCAGGCACAGCAGCACGTGCTCTCTTGCGTATTCCTGGAGCATCAGGAATGCCTCCATAATGGCCATCTTTACCCGCGGATGGGTAAACGGCACCAAGTAGGCAAAAAGGAAAATTAATACAAGATAGATGAATTTTTTTTTCTCAGTCATAAAAACGCTTTCCTGATCGGAAATTTATATTATTAGATCTCTATATAGCGATATATTTGCGCCAAAAAAAATTACTTCCTGCAGATTTTTTCACGCCGGATTTCCGGCAGCCGACGCATAAGCGCCGAAACATCCGGATCATTTTCCAGCCACTCATTCAAATGGCCGAGAAGCGTTTGGGCATATGGGCTGTCACGGCCGTCCGCCAGCCGGTAATTGACCCACAGGCCGTCCTTTTGAAATGTGGTGAGCCCTACATCCTCCAATATTTTTAAATGGTTGCTGGCGGTTGACTGGGCAATGCCCAACGCTTCCTGGATTTCACATACGCACATCATCCGGCGCTGGAGCATTTTAAGGATCTTGACCCGGCTGGGATCGGATAACGCCTTCATGATTTTAATAAACTGTTTCACTGCGCAATTCCTTGACCTTATATCGTTAAATCGGAATATAGTGTTTCAATTTTTGGGTGTCAAGGCGTTTTTTGATAATACGTCATGGCTTCGGGCAGCAATTCCTTGATGTTTTCGATCCGTTTTTTATCCGCCGGATGGGTGCTTAAAAATTCCGGCGGGGATTTGCCGCCCTTCTTTTCGGCCATCCGTTCCCAGAAATCAGCGGCTTCGCGCGGGTCATAGCCAGCCATGGCCATAAAAATGAGTCCCAGGTGGTCGGCTTCGGATTCATGCAGGCGACTGTATGGCAGGATAACACCGACCTGGGCGCCCAGGCCGAATGCCATCATCCAGAGCTGCTGGGTCTGGGCGGGCTTATCCTTCATGGCCTGGGCCAGGGCAATGCTGCCGAACTGGGCCAGCATGCCCTGGCTCATGCGCTCATTGCCGTGTCTGGCCACGGCGTGGGCCACTTCGTGCCCCATCACCACAGCCAGTCCGGTTTCATTCCGGGCCACCGGCAGCAGGCCTTCATAAACGACCACCTTGCCGCCGGGCATGGCCCAGGCATTGACCTGATCGTTTTTCACAAGGTTGAACTCCCAGTCATAATTGGCCAGCCGGCCGGATTGCCCCTGCTCGGCAAAATACTGTTCCACCGCCTCTTGAATGCGCCCACCCACGCGTTTGACCATCCGGGTTTTTTCCGGGTCATCGCTTAACTTGTGTTCCTTAAGGAATTGATCATACTGCTGGAAACTCATGGAGAGCATGGACGCAGACGGCACCAGGTTCAGCTGCCGGCGTTCGGTGATCGGCACCGTGGCACAGGCGGCCAGTATTAAGATAATGCCGATGACGCAGATGAATTTTAGTTTGAGATGAGTGGCCATTTTATGAGCTCCATAAATGACGGCTGCGCAAAAAGTCCAATATCTTTGTTGCGCTGCATCCCTCGGAATTTCACGTACGAGCAAGTACGCTGCATTCCTCGGGATTTGCGCGCCGCGATCTTGAACTTTTTTCTTTGCCGTCCCTGAATCGACTTTTTACGCGTTCAGCTTAGCCTTTGGCCGCCATTTCAAAGGCTTCATCCAGGCGCTTGGCGACATAGGCGACTTCTGATGCCTCATATTCATAAATGTCAAAGCAGTGGGCGTCTTCGCCGAGCAGCCCTTCGGGCACCATATCCCCTTTTTCGTCCGGGTCGGTGATCATTTCACCGAAAAAACAGACTGACAGCCACCGCGGGTCATCCTCGATCACATCCACCATCCCGAAGAGCGGCCGGGCGGTTTGGTTGGGGTGACTCACCCGCAAAGAGTAGGTCAAGCCTTGCCGGGGGATGAATTCAAGCTGGACCTGCTCTTTTTTTTGTAGATGATCCAGTAACTGCAAAAAGGCCTTTTTGGCCTGATTGGGCGAATCGGTCCATTGGTTTAAGAATTCATCCAGTTCGGGGATTTCCGTGTCAGCCATAGATTATACTCCTTTTTCAATTTTTTCAGATTATTAAAAACAAAATATAATTCCTATCATACAATATTCAACGGGTCCAACGCTTTTCACCCGCATAGCGACGGCAACTTATTTTACTGCCCGGCCGAAAGACAATGGGGTTTCCCCAACAGCTTGTTTCTGCTATAAAGATGGACGGTCTCGTATATTGTCATTCCGGGGAACGATAGTGACGAAGAATGTTATTTAAAAGATTTCTCGCTGTCGCTCGAAATGACAGTATGGACGGATTTTGAGCACCTTTTTGAGTTATTTTCTGCCAAAATGCCGTTGCGGCGGCGTTTTGGCACATATTGGATATCGGAGACGGGAAATGGGAAAA
>DATGCF010000412.1:0-7696 GCA_035312245.1 Desulfosalsimonadaceae bacterium | reverse complement strand
CCCAGAAATCCGGCCTGTTTGAGAAGCCCCTGGATCTGATCGATATCCGTGGGATCCGCATCCATCAGGTAGCCCCCGATCAGGTCGCCCAGCCCCTGGCGCTCTTTTCCCATGCAGATGCCGGCGGACCAGCCGGTAATGCCTTCGTCTGTTACCAGTTTGATGAGGTCGAAGCGGTTGTGGGTCTGCGGGTATCCGGGAATCCAAGTAGGCCAGAAGGTTTGGGCAAGCGGAATGGCGACATTGTAGAGTTCAATTGATTTTATTCGCATCGACTTCCCTCCATCTTACTCCGTCTTAATCTTACTCTTAATCTTAATCTTACTCTAAAAACAACCTTAAAGCTAAATAATATATTATATCATTCTATTAACTTACCCCCCAGTCATTCCGAGGAGCGCTAGCGACGAGGAATCTTGTTTTTTAAAAGGATAAAATTCATTTTAGGGTTAGATTAAGAGCAAGAGTAAGAGTAAGATTAAGACGAAATACGGTTAATGCGGGTTAAAGAAATTAGGTTTATCCTTACACCCTAAACCCCTTTTCACCCTAAACCTTATACCTCGTTTATGGCAATAAAAAAGGGGCTGCCGGCCATGGCCGGTGCCCCTTTAGGTTTTAATCGTTCGAATGCGTAATGTCTACATCTCAGCCTGTTCCGGATGGAAGACATTCACATCCTTGAGGTCATCGCCCAGGTACTCCCGCTCATTCGGCCCGAGGATGCCCATGGCCAGGCAAAGAATGGTCCACAGGTGAACCGCATGGTATTTGGCCTCATAATGCTCGGTCAAGTCATGGATCTGTGCGTGGCAGTTATGGCAGGCCGTGATGCAGTAGTCCGCATCCGTGGCCACGATCTGATCGTGTTTGACCTTGCCGAACGCCCGGCGCTGCTCGGTATAGCCGGCCTGGAGCGTCCCGCCGCCGCCGCCGCAGCAGAAGTTGTTGGATTTATTCGGGGTCATGTCGATGAAGTTTTCCTCGCCTACCGCTGTCTTGATCACGAAGCGGATATCATCGGCTGCCGCATCCCCATAGCTTTTACGGATGATCTGGCAGGGGTCCTGTAAGGTGAATTTGACCTTCAGATCCTTGTTCCAGTCCGAGTTGACTTCGTCGAGCCGGCCCTCCCGGATCCATTTGGCGTAATATTGATAAATGGTGGCTATTTCAAGGTCGCCTTTATCGATGTTGTATTTTCTCAGTCCTTCCAGGACTGCAAAGGTAACGTGCCCTCATTCGGTGTTGAGGTACGTTTTGCACCCCAACTCCTTTGCCTGATTGATGGATGTTTTCACAATATGTTTCCAGCCCTCGTCATCGGCAAGGAACATACAGTAGTTTTCACCGCCCCAGCCCTTGCTGCCGTAAGTCCAGTCAACCCCGGCCTTGTGAAGAATCTTCCACAGGGGCAGCAGTTCATCCGGCTCTGTGACCGGTTCCCGTGAATTCTGGTTCAGGAAAAATTCTGCGCCCTGCTTGTCAATGGGGGCCTCCATATCCTTGAACTCCGGCTGCGCTTCCCGGTATTCTTCGAGCAGATCTTCAACCACGAATTCAAAATCTTCCGGTGATGCGCCCATGGCGCTGCAGGAGTCGTTTCTTAAGGCCATATCGCAGGAGCCCAAAATTCCCTTGGGCCGCTTTTCCCGGGGCCAGCTCTGCCGCGCAAAGAAGACCAGCCGGGGAATGTCGATTTTCATCGGACAGACATAGATGCAGCGCTGGCACATGGTGCAGTGCCAGACCCAATCGGTGCTGGTGACTTCTTCGTCAAGCCCTAAGGCCGCCATCCGAAGAAATTTCCGGGGATCCATGCCGTCTAAGCCGGTGGCCGGACAACCCGAAGAGCATGCCCCGCAGGTCAGGCAAAGATTAAGATTTCCCCCTTCCGGTAGGAGTTCCTTTACCTTATCGATAAAGGTACTTTGTTTTTTCCCGCCTAATTTGATTGCCGCCTCTCCCATATGGTTTTTCCTCCAATTATTCTGTAGATCCGGCTGATAAGTTCCGAAAAACAGTAACTTTCAGCATAACAGTGTTATAATTTAATCTCATTGAACCAAAAGGTCAATGGCCTTTTTATCCGATCCGGCTTTCCATTTCAACAGCGATTTTTGCAAAATCCGGGGCCATATTCGAGGCCAGGGTGACAAATTCGAGCCGGTTCTTATCAATTCCCGTCTCCTCGAGCATGCGGTAGGCATTGTCGATCCGCCACCGGGCAAACGTGGTGCCGGTTTCCGATTTGCAGTTGCCCGGGTGGCAGGCCATGACCAAAACCCCGTCAGCGCCTTCAATCAGCGCGGTCAATACATAGTGGATGTCAACCTTTCCGGCACAGGGGACGCGGATCGTGCGGAGCCCCTCCGGCAGCTGGTATTGAAAAAGCGCCGCAGTTTTGCCGGCTTCAAGCGAGGAGTTTTCGCAGCAGAAGGCGATGATCTTTGGCGCGCCGTTTTTTACCTCGGATACCGCGGTTCGGATTTTTTCCGTAATCTCATCATCCGCATAGCCGGTGACCTGGATGGCCTCCTGGGGACATTCGCTGGCGCAGATGCCGCAGGCCTGGCAGGCGACCGGCGAAATTACGGCCTTGTCATCCCAGTAGATGGCACCGTGCGGGCAGCAGCGGTAGCAGGTGAGGCAGGTCACGCATTTCTCCCGGTCCACCACGGCCCGGAATTTGGGAATTTCCCGGGTGCCGTCGCCAAGGAGCCGCTTAAGCTGGATTACCGTGTTTTCCACATCCGTCCAGGCATCGGAGAGGTCCTGGATATCCCGGGTGGAGCCCACCACATAGATGCCTTCCCGGTTCGAGCTGACCGGAAACCGGTGGACATTGTCGGTTTGCAGAAATCCCATGGGGCCGAGATCAATGCGAAGGATTTCCGCCAACTCGGGATTGATCTGGTTGGCGGTCATGGCCTCTTCGACCACCACAAAATCCGGATCAAGCTCAATATCCGAGCGGACCACCGGATCGTGGAATCCGATCACCGGAGATCCTCCCTGTTGCTCAATAGCCGGGAGTTCGCTTAATTTAAAGTAAATGGCCCCTTTGTCCCGGCCCTCCTTGTAAAGGCGCTCCAGGTTATCGCCGGCCACTTTGATGTCATTGATGTATACATAGGAGGTGGCGCCGCCGCTCGAGGCCTCGTTAACGGCCAGCACGCTATCAAGCACCCGCTTCATGAGAAGCGGATTGCCTTCCTGGGCAAACCCCACGAGAAAGGCCACGGCCGGCTGGTCGCTTTTCAGTTTATTTTGGAATTCCGCATCAGTCAATTTTTCTTCAACATCGGAGAGCGTGAGCACTTTATCGGAGAGCTCAAGGCCGTAAATGTGGTTTAGCGGGGCGGAGACGATGTCCGTGGCCACGACCACCGCGCCGACCTTTTTCTCCATTTTCTCGCCCCTGCTGGTGAGCCGGATGGTAAAATCCCCGGTCACCCCGGCGGCCTCCTTGATATCCGCGTCAGGCAGAAATTCGATCCGCTCATCTGCAGCAACCGCGTCCTTTAATTCCTTAAGCTGGTTTTCCATGGGGGCGGCAATCCCCAGCAGCGAGAACCGGTTCAGATTGTCCGCCGCCTCCTGATCCGCAAGAATGACACGAAAGCCGTTTTCTGCAATGGCCCGGGCCGCCTTAAGACCGGTATAGCCTCCGCCGATGACCAGCACATCTGTTGCAATCTCAATTATTTCGGTTTCTTGGGTGTTTTTTGCTGTTGTCATTTGGTCACCCCCAGGTATTTCAGCACTTCACCCGCCGCCTGGCCGGCATGGGCCATTGAACTGGCAATGGTTTTCGGGCCGCTGGCGGTGCCGGCAATAAAAATGCCGTTCTGTGAAGTGATTGATTGATTGAGCACTTCCGCATGGGTGAAAAATCCATCCGTGTCCAGTTCAATGCCAAGCAGATTTGAAATGCTTTGATTGTCCGGGTTCGGCATAATTCCGGTAGAGAGCACCACCAGGTCAAAGGTTTCCATGGCTGGTGCGCCCTGGGCTTCATCAAATATCCGAAGCGTCATGCGGTCGTTTTCTTCCGGAAAGATATCCACCGGGATGCTGCGGATAAACCGGAAGTCCGATTTGCAGGCCTGGTAGAAGGCCGGGAAGTTTTTGCCGGTATTCTGGATGTCCATGTAAAATATGGTGATATCCATATCCGGCGATTTATGTTTAATCGATTGCGCGGAGCGAAGCGCATAGGGGCAGCAGACCCGTGAGCACCACAAATGCCCCAGCCGTTCGTCGCGGCTGCCCACGCACTGGATAAACGCCACTTTTTCGGGGTCCTGTTTATCCGACGGCCGGACCAGCCTGCCGTATTCGCGTTTGATCCGTTCCATATCCAGGCCGCTCACCACATTCGGGTAATCCGCATACCGGTAGGTCGGTTTTTGATTCGGATCAAAGGGTTCAAAGCCGGTGGCAACGACCACGGCATCCACGCCAAGCGATGCCGACTCGGTGGCAGCATCCACTGAAATCGCCCCTTCGGGACAGACGGAGGCGAGGAAATCGCGGTGCTTTTTAATGCCTTCTTCGGTAATCACATACAGGGGATGATTGTTTTTGGTATAGCCCCGCAGCACCACCCCTTCCTCCGGGGCCTGGGTGAAGCAGAGGCCGCAATCGGTGCATTTTTCCGGGTCGATGTAACAGGGGCCCTTCTTAAGGGTGGCCGAAAATTTGTGGTTTTGCAAATTGACCGTGTCAACTGTGGTTGAGAGGTGCAGTTCGATGTTCGGTGTTTCAGTGACGGCCTTCAGGGTCTTCTCAACGGCGCAGGCACCGCACTGGAGGCATTCATCCGTGGCTTTACAGGTGTAGCCGATGGCATAGCCGCCCATAAAGCCGGTTTTTTCGATCAAATGGACGTTCACACCGAATTCGGCCAGCTCCCTGGCGGCTGTCAGCCCGGCGATGCCACCGCCCATTATCATGACTTGTTTGGATTCCATTTTCTATCGAATTCTCCTTTTTGTCCTTGGCGGCTGCAGTATGGATGGGTCGGGCCATCCATGCGTCGCGGATATCCTCGGTTGCCGGTTTATACCTCGGGTCTCGGCAGCATGCCTGCCTGCTCGGCGATTTCCGGCACGCGGTGCTCCCATTCGATGGCCATCAGGTGGATGCCCGAGATGCCCTCCATCTCTTTGAACTCCTGGATTTGCTCGCAGGCGAGGGCAATCCCCTCTTTGCCCTGTTTTTTCTTTTCCACGCCTTTCAGCCGGTTGATGATTTCATCCGGCACATCCATGCCCGGCACCTTGCTCTTCATGTATCGGGCCATACCAAGGCTTTTCATGGGGGTAATACCGGCCAGAATGTAGACCTTTTCGGTCAGCCCCATGTCTCTCGCCCGTTTGACCCATTCACGCATCTTTTCCATATTATAGATACACTGGGTCTGGATGAAGTCCGCGCCGGCATTGATTTTTTTGGCCAGCCGGTAGACGCGCCACTCAAACGGCTCGGCAAAGGGGTTGGCGGCCGCGCCGATAAACATCCGGGGCGGGTCATCGATCTCCTGGCCGTTTAAGAACTTTCCCTCCTCCCGCATTGTGGAGACGGTTTGAATGAGCTGCATGGAGTCAATGTCGAAAACGCCCTTGCACTGGGGGTGATCCCCGAACTGCTGGTGGTCGCCGGACAGGCAGAGCATATTGCGGATGCCCATGGCGTAGGCGCCGAGAATATCGGCCTGCATGGCCAGGCGGTTTCGGTCCCGGCAGACCATCTGGTAATTGGGTTCCAGTCCCTCCTGAAGGGCCAGGAGGCTCGCCGCCCAGCTTGACATTCGGACCACGGCGGTCTGATTGTCCGTAATATTGACGGAATCCACCACGCCTTTGAGCGGTTCGGCTTTTTTGCGAATGGCCTCGATATTGGCCCCGCGGGGGGGGCCCAGTTCACCGGTGAACGCGAAATGCCCGGCTTCCAGTATTCTTTCCAGTTTACTTCCAGATTTCATGGCTATATCCTTTTCCTTCCTCGAGTCTGTCTGCTGTTGGATGCTATTTCGCTGATCCGTAGCGTTCCTCGTAACCCGGCTGAATCAGCGTCTGGGGTTTCTGGTTCCGCCAGTCGTTGGCCGGACAGATGGCGATGATTTTATCCAGGCGGCCTTGTCTGGCGAGCCGCTCATAGATCATCTGCCAGGCACAGGGCTGGTCCTTATGGATTTCACAGCTGCCGTTGTTGGTTCCGCCGCAGGGGCCGTTGAAAAGGCTTTTGGCGCACATGGTGACCGGGCAGATGCCGGCGGTCATGCCGAGCACGCAGCTGCCGCATGCCTTGCAGCGCTCTTCGTACCAGCCAACATCCTGGTTGACGCCGATAAAGGTGGTGTCCACCGCCGGGAATACCGGGGTGTCCGGAAACCGCTCGGCCAGAAACTGGATGCCGGCGCCGCAGGCCATGGAAAGCAGGGCATCATATTCCGGCACGATATCGTCGAGTTCATCCAGAAACTCCCGGTCGCATTGGCGCTGCACGGTTGCCTCGTCGAAGTCAGCGGGCTCGGATTCGGATTTCTGGCTGAGTTTGAGCTCGGCCGCCAAAACGCCGACTTCCTTTTCACCGCCGGTGAGGCATACCGCCACGCATGTGCCGCATCCCACGACAAGGATTTTTTTGTATCCCTGAATCAGGCTTTTAATTTCATCAAATGGTTTACGCTTGGCCACGATCATGAGGTCGTCCTCCGCAATACGCTTTTTCAGCGGTTTGCCGGGAAAATCTTTACCCGCCGGTAAACCGCGTTTACAGATGGTTCGACAGCCCCTTTAGGAAGGGGTCCCCGAATTTGCTAACTTATAAAAATCATAATAAAAAAATCAAAAATAAAAGATTAACTATATGACACGATTGATTCGGCAAAGTCAAGCAAAGTTCAGGGGGAAAATTTCATAAAATTTGCCGGATAAACAGGATCTTGTTTAATTGGCAGTATTTATGGGTATATACCCATAAACAAAAAAAACATCCATTTCAGCGGGCATGGTTTTATGCAATTGACAGTCGGGGTCATGCTGACATAGATTATGATAATTTTTATGGCTTCGTAAAAAGCGGTTTATTCCGCTGGGGCGGTATTTTTGCAGTAAGGAACTCAAAAAGGCGCTCAAAACCCGTCCATACTGTCATTTCGAGCGGCAGCGAGAAATCTTTACAATAAGATTCCTCGTCACTATCGTTCCTCGGAATGACAGTGGCGGAAAGGTCCGGAATAACAATATATAATATTGAGTTCCTTGGAAGCGGTTTATGCCGCCGCGGCGGTATTTTTGCAGTAAGGAGCTTATGATAATAGGCTCGTGCCTATTCTTTTTAGATGACAAGGCTCCTGTCTCATTCCTCCTTTGGAAAAGGGGGGATTGGGGGGGGATTTATATTTTCAAATCATGACAAATCCCCCTAAAATCCCCCCAATCCCCCCTTTTTCAAAGGGGGGTTCAGGTGGCGGCCGTTTTCAAAGTGGGGGTGCGGCACAGCTCATGGCTTACAGTTTGAAAAACTTAGTGCCTTAGTGCCTTAGTGCCTTTAAAGTTCCTTATACGCTCGGTCCCGGGCGGCGGCCCAGGGAAACAATTCTAAGGAATCAAACAATATATGTTGTTGTTCCAAAGCATTGCGCTATTGTCATTCCGAGGAACGATAGTGACGAGGAATCTTATTG
>DATGCF010000411.1:0-9570 GCA_035312245.1 Desulfosalsimonadaceae bacterium | reverse complement strand
GCGCCCGCATTAAAAATCTGGTAAACAGCCTAAAGCCAGGAGGAATAAAGGCCACCCCGAAAGCATTGACCGTGTATATTCTGGGAGACGTGACAATACCCGACAAATCCGGGGAAGAAGCAGCGCCTGCGACACTTTCCGGGGAAGAGCTGGAGAATTTCATGGGCACATGGGAAACATGGGACGCATTTCTGGTAAATACGCTGCTTTCCCTGTCTGATAAGCCTTTAACCTCGCAGGAACGGCAGGTGCTCTTGGATGTCCTGCTCGGCACCCGCTACCGGTTTGCGGCGGAGCTTTCAACAGATAAACATCGGCCTAATGACTTTGTCCGCGAACAATTTGTCTGGGCGTGGCAGCGGCTTGCCCCGATTCTAAGAAAGCATTTAAGCGAAGATCCCGATAGAGATCCATGGGCTTACCTGTCATTCTTGACAGCCTCAGATGCGCTCTCAGTCATGGACAAGCTGGGACCGGCCATTGGAATCGATATAAGCCGTAACGGACTGATCCGCCTGGCCCGAATGGTATCCCAAAACGAGAACTTGATTTTACACTACAAGCCCGCCGTTATCCCTATGCTGAGAAACATACTGGGGTTGGGGCCGCCGCTGGAAATCCCCAATTTTGCTGCTGGGAAGGAACCATTAAAGCTAAACCGAAAGTCCACGGATTTGGATGCGCAGCGATCACTCATGTCCGCCGTTAAGAATATGCTATCGCCTCGACAATGCTGGGCGTCAACTCCTGGTGCCCTGCCGGGGATAAAAGAGCTACGGCAATGGCTGCCGCCCAAGCAATCCATTGAGCCTTATTTTCAAAAAGTTAAGGCTATACTTGTTGAAACGAATCAAAAAAATCTTCGGAAAAGCGCCATACCCGCCAAATATCACAACTTATTCCAGCAGGTGGTCCTGGCCACTGCCTGGCAGGAAACCTGTTTCCGTCAGTTTATTGTCGATGACGGAAAACTGACATTTATCCGCTCTTACAACAATACCTCAGTGGGCCTCATGCAGATTAATGAACGTGTCTGGCGCGGAATGTATAATATTCAGCATCTAAGGTGGAATATCCATTACAATGCCAAGGCGGGGATTGATATTCTGGATAATTATTTTACGAAATATGCCCTGCCCAAAAGCCGGACCGTGGCATCACTCGGCAAAGATGGCCTGGCCGCCTGCATTTACGCCATGTACAATGGGGGGCCAAGCCAGTTCAGCGGCTACCTGAAACGCCGTCAGACCGGTCGATTCTACAAGACGGACAAGCACTTTAAGGAAAAGTACAACTGGGTCATAAACAATCAGTGGGAGCGTTTATCAGATTGCTTGGTAGGCAAATGATAAAAAACTATGCCTAACACTGCCTGTTTTACTATTATTTACCTGAATCCGTGAAAACTAAAAACCTCTAATATGAAAAATATCTATTTTTACGGTATATTATGCCCATCTTAATTGGAACTGCGTTTTCACCCAGCAGGTGCAGGAGGTAGATACAAGATGAGCATAAAAATCGATTCGGTAGCGCATACCAATGAAGCCTCTATAGGCCACGCCGGGCTTTCTTTGATTGGCGAAATGGCGCGCATTAGCGGTCTTGATAATACTTGTGTGGGCGTCACCGGAATGAAACAACCCCAAATTTCCGACCCGGATATTCTTCGTCGCCTCTGCGGCCTGATTGCCCAAGGCAAGACCGATTTTGATCATGTCCGCGAATTTGTGGAGGATTTTTTCTTCCAGGGCGCCTTGGGGATCAACCGAACACCCTCTTCCGAGATCCTCAGGCAACGGTTTGAGCAATCGGGATTTCAGTCCAACTCAGATATTGGTTTTTCCCAAGATTTGCCCTTTTAATTAAATTCTACCGCTATTTCTATATTCTACAATATTTCAAAAATTTTATTTTTTCTTTATGGGGCGTTTAAATAAGTATATTATGTTTTAATTTGATTACAAATACTTTAATTCAGAAGACGGTAAGATGAAGGCGCCCTTGATTCTTGAAATAATAAGACTCTGTAGAAAGATTGATGAAACCGCTCAGGAAGTCTATGCAAAATTGAGCCAACTCAGCAAAGACAAAACCCTGGCCGCTTTTTGGGAAGAAATGTCCCAGGAAGAGTTAGACCATATCTCTTTCTGGAAACATGCAGAGCAAATAGAAGCCCTTTCCGGATTACCTGTCCCCTTTGAGCATCCGGAAAAAATAATTGCCGAGCTTGAAAGTTCTTTTTTACGCGCGCGGGAGTTGCTTCATAGTTGCGACCTCGAATGCAGCGTTTCGGAAGCATTCACAATAGCCTATCGCATGGAATTTTATCTTTTACATCCCGCATTTGAAATGCTTTTCTTAATGCTAAAGCCGGCTGAAGGCATGAAAAGTCCTGAGGATACTTATGAATCGCACATTGATGCCTTTATTTCCATGCTGGAAAAGCAAGATGATGTCAGTCCGGAGCTTGAACTCCTCGGAGAAACGCTACAACGTCTTTGGAGGGAAAATAGACGGTTGGCGCGGCATTCAACCCGGGATGATTTAACCGGCATTCTCAATCGTCGCGGTTTTTTCACTATCGCGCGGCAGTTTGCGAATCTGGCTCAGCGCAACAAATTGCTTGTTGGGGCAATGATGATAGACTTGGATCATTTCAAGTCAGTCAATGATCGCTATGGGCACAACACCGGAGATATTGTGTTAAAAAGGACAGCCAATCTTTTGAGCGACTCCCTGCGATCATCAGACATTATTGGGCGATATGGCGGTGAAGAATTTATTGTTATGCTTCCATATATCGAAAGTTCGTCATTAAGAATTATTGCCGAAAAATTGCGACAAATTATAGAAGAAACCACTGTGGAAGGTATCCATACGACCATCAGCTTGGGCTATGCCCAAGAAACATTGGGAATTCAGTTCGAGGAAGATTTACAGGGCCTCATAAAAAAAGCTGACGAGGCCCTATACCGAGCCAAAGCGTCTGGTCGGAATCGGGCTGTTGGGTACCAAAAGGCCTGATTGCCGATGAAAAAGAACAAATATCAAAAAATCACGGAGGCCCGGAAGACATTGGAACTTCCGGAAAAAGCCACTCTCGAAACGATCAAAACAAACTACCGCAGACTTTTATCCAAATGGCATCCGGATAAATGCAGCGGCGATCCGGAAACCTGTAAAGAAATGACACACAAAATCGTTTCCGCCTATGAGACCATTATGGAGTACTGCAATAACTATCAATACTCTTTTTCCGAGGAGGCGGTCAAGCGGCACCGCTCCCCCGGACAATGGTGGATGGAAACCTTCGGCAATGATCCCCTGTGGACAAGCGGAGAAAATTCGGATTAGCCGCGTGGCAGGATCCTCCCGAGCCAATACAGACCGGAAGAAAACGGATGGGAAGAAAAAAATGGAAGAATATGTTATAATCGGCTGGTCAGTATATCCCCTTCCATAGAGGTCGTAGGAAAGCACCCGGAACCCGGCCCGGGTTAGGGCCGGGACGGTCCTTTCCCATATGAACATGGGTGTAGAAAAACCTTAAACCAGAACCACAGTCTCTCCGGTCTCCGGGCCTTCCAGTTGATAATGCACATAGCCCCGGGAAAGCTTGAGAAAGTCTCCCGGAGAGACCGAACGGGCGTTGTCGTCCAAGCCGGCGGTTGTGGTGCAGCCTGCGCAAAAGAGAATGGCAAACAGTATAGACAACCTCTGTATGGCAATCCCCTGCGCCGCTCTCGTTTTTATGCGGCGATCAGGCGAGGTCGAAGCGGTCAAGGTTCATTACCTTGTCCCACGCGGCGATAAAGTCGTGCACGAACTTCTCCTGGGCGTCCTCAGATGCGTAGACTTCCGCGTTGGCCCGGAGCTGGGAGTTCGAGCCGAAGACGAGGTCGACGCGGGTGCCGGTCCACTTGAGTTCGCCGCTCCCGCGATCACGCCCTTCGAATTCGTCTCCATCTTCCGCGGTTGGCTGCCACGCGGTGCGCATGTCAAGCAGATTCACGAAGAAGTCATTAGTGAGCGACTCCGGCCGCTTGGTAAAAACACCGTGCGGTGACTGACCGTAGTTGGCGTTCAAGGCGCGCATCCCGCCGACCAGAACCGTCATCTCAGGGGCAGTCAGCGTCAGCAGCTGCGCCCGGTCAACCAGCAGTTCCTCTGCCGATACGGCAAACTTGGCCCTCTGGTAATTACGGAACCCGTCAGCAGCCGGCTCGAGTACGGCGAACGACTCAACGTCGGTTTGCTCCTGTGACGCATCCGTGCGGCCCGGCGTGAAGGGAACCGTCACATGGTGACCGGCATTCTTGGCGGCCTGCTCGACGCCGGCGCAACCCCCCAGGACGATCAAGTCGGCGAGCGACACCTTCTTTCCGCCGGACTGCGCGCTGTTGAAATCCTTTTGGATCCCCTCAAGGGTCTGAAGCACCTTTTTCAGCTGGTCCGGCTGGTTGACCGTCCAGCCCTTTTGCGGCGCCAGACGGATGCGCGCCCCGTTTGCGCCGCCGCGCATGTCAGAGCCGCGGAAAGTAGACGCCGAGGCCCAGGCGGTATAGACCAGCTGGGAAATTGACAGGCCCGAGTCAAGAATCCGGTTCTTGAGGTCGGCGATGTCCTTTTCGTTGATCAGCTCATGATCGACGGCGGGCACCGGGTCCTGCCAAATGAGCTCTTCTTCAGGCACTTCCGGACCGAGGTATCGGGAACGGGGCCCCATATCGCGGTGGGTCAGCTTAAACCACGCCCGGGCAAAGGCATCTGCGAATTCCTCGGGGTTCTCCAGGTAGTGCCGCGCGATCGGCTCATAGATCGGATCCATCTTCAGCGAGAGGTCTGCCGTGGTCATCATGGGTCTTTGCTTTTTCGACGGATCATGCGCGTCAACGATCATATCTTCTTCATCCACGTCCTTGGCCAGCCACTGATTCGCTCCGGCCGGGCTCTTGACCAGTTCATACTCGTATTTGAAAAGCACCTTCAGATAGCCCATGTCCCACTGGGTCGGATTCGGCTTCCAGGCGCCTTCGATGCCGCTGCCGATGGTATCGCCGCCCTTGCCGCTGCCAAAGCTGCTCTTCCAGCCGAGGTTTTGTTCCTCCATGGGGGCGGCTTCGGGTTCCGGACCGACATGTGCCGCATCGCCCGCGCCGTGGCACTTGCCGAAGGTGTGCCCGCCGGCGACGAGGGCGACGGTCTCTTCATCGTTCATGGCCATTCGGGCAAAGGTCTCTCGCACATCATGGCCGGAGGCGACCGGATCCGGGTTGCCGTCAGGGCCTTCCGGATTCACATAGATCAGGCCCATCTGAACCGCTGCCAGCGGATTTTCCAGATCCCGCTCACCGCTGTAACGGCTCTTGGGCTTGTCGCTCGTAGCCAGCCATTCCTCTTCGGCCCCCCAGTAGATGTCTTCCTCCGGCTCCCAGATATCCTCGCGGCCGCCGGCAAAGCCGAAGGTCTTAAATCCCATCGATTCCATCGCGCAGTTGCCCGCGAGGACCATGAGGTCGGCCCAGGAGATCTTCCTGCCGTATTTCTGCTTGATCGGCCAGAGCAATCGGCGCGCCTTGTCAAGATTCACATTGTCGGGCCAGCTGTTAATGGGCGCAAAGCGCTGATTACCGGTCCCTCCGCCGCCGCGGCCGTCGCCCATGCGATAGGTGCCTGCGCTGTGCCATGCCATACGGATAAAAAGCCCCCCGTAATGGCCCCAGTCGGCCGGCCACCAGTCCTGCGAATCATTCATCAGCGAATAGAGATCCTTCTTCACGGCCTGCAGGTCGAGTTTCTTGAATTCCTCGGCGTAGTTGAAATCCTTGCCCATCGGATTGCTCTTGGCGGAGTGCAGGTGAAGAATCTTGAGGTTCAACTGGTTCGGCCACCAGTCCCGATTCAACATGCCGCCCCTGGCAGTGGATCCCATGACCGGGTGTTGTTTGCTATCTTCATTCATAAATCTTCCCCTTTCTTTTTTAAGATTATGCGCCGTCTTCCATGAATATAATGCTTCGGCGTCTGTCTATCCAATAAATTTCCTCTAAAGCATTTATTGAAAATTAATATTATTTAATAATAATTATCAATTATCGACAAAAAAATATGTTAAATTCCCTTTGCCAGGCAATCGCTGCATATGCCGAAAAAGTCCAACCGATGATTCAGAATTTTGAAATTCGTCTCTTCGGCAACCTCTTTCTTCATTTCATCCAGGCTATCCAGATCCGGGTCGATTATTTTTTTACACCTGATACAAATGACGTGCGGATGGGGATACGGCCTGTTTCCATCATATCGATTGCTCCCATCCGGGAACCCTATCTCAAGAACCTCCCCAAGTGACTTAATTAATAAGATATTTCTGTATACAGTGGCGAGACTCATTGTCGGAAAATCTTTTTTAATCTGGCCATGGATATTTTCAACACTGGGATGGCCTTCACTTTTCGCAAGAATTTTAGCGATCGCCAGTCGCTGAGGCGTTATCTTATGGCCATCATCCCTTAATTTCCGGATGATGACGTCGAATCGTTTTTTATCGTCTGCCAACCCAGACCCCTCTTTTCCTAAATGATAATATTTATCAAGTAACAACGCTTTTCTTTTCAGTCAACATTTATTTCAATCATCCATAGGGCCTCTTCAGATAAAACAAATAAAGTTCAAATAAAAAGAGCGGCCCTTTGCCGGCCGCTCTTTAAAAAATTACTACCTAAGCTCAGCTTAAGTACTATTTTATTTCATCACAATCTAGCCCGGGACGGAATAAGGCGCCGCCTGACCGATAAAATCCAAAGTCTCCGAATACTTGCCTCTCATATCCACGTGGGCGTCCTCAATCTCTTTTTTCTGAGGGCTCCAGTCTGAGGGGCATTCGTGCTTCAGCTGCGCAATCTTGTCCTCCAAATCTTGTATGATGATTTTCATGTCATTAAAATTGGCCCATACTTTTTCTTTTTCAGCCGTTCCCAGTTGGTCCGCCCGCGATACCACATCAAATAGTTTGGCTTTCCACGCAGTCAGTTCACTTTCCAAGCCGTTGCAAAAATCCCTAACATCCATCATTACTCTCCTTTTCCTACTTTCATTGTTTTAACCAAAAGCCATCATTCTTTTACCATATGCAAATATTAGAAAAAAGCGCAATTTGATTGTTTTCAAAAAAAACTTAAACAAACCAAAGATGGATTCGATAAATCCCAAATTAATCTAAGCTATCTTATTTCGCATTTAATTTAACGGTGCTATACCCCCTGTCAAGCAACATTTGTCTGACAACCGGCGAATTGCTTTACGCGTCATATGTGCATATTGTTATTGGGTACGCTTGTTTTTTTACAAACCGCCCTGATCGGCTTGCAAAAATCGGTCAGCCAACTATTTTACTATTGAGTAAGCCAAAATCAGGCGGTGGTTCTTGATAAGCCGGCCGATAAAAAAAGGCAGGATGACATCCGGCATGCCATCAACCAATGGTTTACGTGAAAATCTCAGAGTCCGGAAAATTTTGAAAGGAGCCCGATGGAGAAGTATTCGTTTGATACCATTGTGGTCGGCGGTGGCCTGGCGGGGTTAACCTGCGCCCGGATTTTGCGTCAAGCCGGCCGCCGTGTTTTTGTTGCCGAAGCAGGCGATGACATTGGCGGACGGATCCGAACCGACGATTCGGGCGGTTTTCTGATGGACTGGGGCTTTCAGGTTTTGCAGACCGCTTATCCGGAAGCCCGCCGCGCGCTTGACTTTAAGGCGCTGAATCTTAAAACCTTTGACCCCGGGGTGATTGTTCATAAACACAAACGGTTTCATATTCTGGCGGACCCGCTGCGCAAGCCCCGGTATATCCTAAAGTCCACGTTCTCATCCATTGCTTCGCCCATGGATTACTACCGCTTGCTCAAGCTTTTTTTTCAAATCACCCGACGCTCCCTGGAATCCATATTTGAGGCGCCCGAGCAGCCCACGCGCGATTACCTTGAAGGCTTTGGGTTTTCGGATAATATGATCCAAAATTTTTTCAGGCCTTTTTTTGGCGGCGTATGCCTTGACCCGGCCATTGGTGCATCAAGCCGCGTGTTCGAATATGTTTTCAAGATGTTTGCCGAAGGGGATGCCGCCATTCCGGAAAACGGCATGGCTGAAATTCCCCGCTAAATTGCCGCAGATCTGCCAAAAGAGTGCATTGGCACCCGGATGCGGGTTTCCGCACTCCGCCCAAACGGCGTGATATTCGATGACGGGCGGGAATTAGCGGCTGAAACCATTGTTCTGGCCGCAGCGGCAAACGAAGTGCAGCGCCTGCTGGGCAGGGAAGAGCGGGTATCTTATTTTTCAGAATACTGTTTGTATTTCGCCGCTGAGCACCCGCCCTTTCCCAATAGCCTGCTTATTTTAAACGGCGACGGGAGGGGGCCGATCAACAATCTGGCGGTTTTAAGTCAAGTATCCGGCAACTACGCACCAGCCGGGCAAACCCTTATGGCGGCCGTTGTGATTGGCGATGACAAAGGAGATGCGGACCATCTAAAGCAAAGCGTCAAAACACAGCTTCGGGAATGGTTCGGGCCGGCGGCCGAAGGCTGGGGGCATCTAAAGACCTATCATATCAAACGGGCCCTGCCGGATCAGCGGCCGCCCGCGGCAAATCCGTTTCAATTAAATCCCCGGATGGGCCCCAATATTTACGTCTGTGGGGAATACGGCAGTTTACCGGGCATCCAATGGGCCTTGTATTCGGGCCGAAAGGCCGCAGAATCCCTTCTTGTTAAATAGGGTCTTAAAGGCAAGGGCAGCAAGTTCGCGGCATTCAAATCGAAGCTGTAAATATGCATATCAAGCAATAAGGAGAAAACATGACCTATGATGAGTTAAAGTCTCGCTTGGCCGGTGTAACAGTCAACAATTTTAAGGGCGATTCAATAGATCTTGAATCCCTATGGGCCGACCGGCCGGTCCTGCTGTCCTTTGTCCGCCATTTTGGCTGAATTTTTGCCAAGCAGCAGGTAGCTGCCCTAATGGCTGTTAAGGATCAACTCGATAAAGCCGGCATCACACTGGTTGCAGTTGGTAGCGGCAGCCCGGATCAGGCAAAGGCGTTTGTAGAAAAATTCGGATTTACCGGTGAAATTTATGTGAATCAGGACCTTTCCGCATATCGCGCTTTCAAGCTCGTGCGCGGCATCTATCGCTCTTTGGGGCCTGCCTCGATTTTGCGCGGCATTGGCGCCATAAAGGATGGCTTCCGCCAAAGTTCAAGCGCCGGGGATCTCTGGCAGCAAGGTGGCGTTTTTTTGCTCGGCCCCGGCGAAAAGCTCATTTTCGAGCACCGGGATCAGTTTGCCGGTGACCTCGCAAAGCTCGATCAGGTCCTTGCGGCAATCAAATAAACGGCCGATCTTGTCCGGCAATGAACCCGTTAAATTTGACGGCTTCGTAAAAAGCGGTTTATGCCGCCGCGGCGGTGTTTTTGCAGAAAGTAACTCAAAAAGGCGCTCAAAACCCGTCCATACTGTCATTTCGAGCGGCAGCGAGAAATCTTTACAATAAGATTCCTCGTCACTATCG
>DATGCF010000410.1:0-4501 GCA_035312245.1 Desulfosalsimonadaceae bacterium | reverse complement strand
AGGTTCTACTAAAGTGCTAAACTTTAAAATTACAATCAATTGACAGGAGACGTGTGACAAAACCAGAAATGAATAACAACTCACAAACCGAAAATGAAGATTCTGACATAGAAGTCCCAGACCAAACCCCAGCCGCCGATTCAAATGCCGCAGATACATGGCAGCGGGCCCAATTCGAG
Organism: Desulfosalsimonadaceae bacterium; assembly: GCA_035312245.1. GTDB lineage: Bacteria > Desulfobacterota > Desulfobacteria > Desulfobacterales > Desulfosalsimonadaceae > M55B175. The sequence continues at coordinate 4,322 of DATGCF010000410.1, read as the reverse complement.
GTGCCAATCGATCCGAACCAAACCCGTTTTCATGACTTTGACCTGCCGGATGCATTGATGCATGCGATCGATGATTCAGGCTTTAAGTATTGCACGCCCATCCAAGCGGAAATCCTACCCAGCACCCTGGCGGATCGGGATGCATTCGGCCGGGCCCAGACCGGCACCGGCAAGACCGCCGCGTTCTTGATTTCAATCATCACGCATCTGCTGAACAACCCGATTAAGGGAAAACGCAAACCAGGCACGCCCCGGGTCCTAATCATTGCCCCCACCCGGGAACTGGTAATGCAGGTCAGCGAAGAGGCCAGACAGCTCGCAGCGCATTGCGACTTAAACATTATTTCAATTTTCGGCGGCATGGATTTCAAACAGCAGCAAAAGCAGCTCACCGGCCGGCCGGCGGACATCATCGTGGCCACCCCCGGCCGTCTGCTTGATTTTTCCAGGCGCCGCGTGCTTTATTTAAAAAACGTGGAAGTACTGGTGATCGATGAGGCGGACCGGATGCTCGACATGGGATTTATTCCGGATGTCCGAAAAATCATCTACGCCACCCCCCAGAAGGGTAGCCGGCAGACGATGCTCTTTAGTGCGACCCTGACCGAGCCTATCACCCGCCTGGCCGCCAGCTGGACCAAAAATCCGGTTCATGTGGCCATTGAGCCGGAACAGGTGGCGGTGGATTCGGTGGATCAGATCGTCTACATTGTGACCAGCGACAACAAATACGCCCTGCTCTACAATATCATCGTTCAGCAGGACCTCACCCGGGTGCTGGTCTTCTGCAACCGAAAGGATGCGGTCAGGCGGCTTTCTGATAAATTGAACCGCTATGGCATCAAGAGCCAGATCCTGACCGGGGACGTGCCCCAGGAGAAACGGAGCCGGCGGCTTGCGGACTTCAAGTCCGGCAAAATCCGCGTGCTTGTGGCAACCGATGTCGTTGCCCGGGGCATCCATATTGAGGCAATGGATCATGTGATCAATTACAACCTCCCCCATGATCCGGAAGACTATGTTCACCGCATCGGCCGAACCGGACGGGCCGGGGCTGCGGGCACGTCGATCAGCTTCGCGGACGAGGGGGACTCCTTTTATATCCCGGAAATCGAGGAATTCATGGAGCGCCCGCTGCCATGCACCGAGCCGGATGACAACTGGCTGGTTCTGCCGCATCCGCCGGCTGAAAAGAAAAGCGCCGGGCGCAAAAAAAGCCCCCGCCGCAAAGACACAGGCGGTAAAAAAAATAGATCAAAATAAAGGTTGCAAAAGCCATTCGAATCAAATAAGCAGTCCCTACCCTGCTGACGGCAAAATATCCGCTTTTCCCTCCCGCATCCCTTGATCATCCGGCAAAAGCCGGAAAGTCCAGAGAGCCCAGGTTGTTAAAAAGGCCAATGATTTCCCGTTAACATCTATCGCAGGGATAACTCCATTTTGAAAGAGAGAAGAATTATATCATGACATCGACCCCTCAAGCGGCCGAAGCCACAGGCTTTGGCGGACTACAGATTTTCACCCCCTTATTAAAAGCCTTGGATGCGGCCGGCTATGAAATGCCCACCCCCATCCAGGCCAAAACCATACCCGAGCTTATGGCCGGAAAAGACTTAATCGGCCAGGCCCAGACCGGCACCGGCAAAACCGCGGCCTTTGCCCTGCCCATTCTGTCCCGGATCGATTTGAAGGCAGTCGCCCCCCAGGCGCTGGTATTAACCCCCACCCGGGAGCTGGCCATCCAGGTATCCGAATCTTTTTATCGTTACGCCGCCCATTTGAAAAACTTTCGGGTATTGCCCATATACGGGGGGCAGGACTACAGCGGCCAGCTCCGCCGGCTGAAACAGGGCGTACACGTCATCGTGGGCACCCCCGGCCGTATCATGGATCACATGCGGCGGAAATCTTTGAAGCTATATGCTGTCCAGACCCTGGTGCTTGATGAAGCGGATGAGATGCTCCGCATGGGGTTTATCGATGATGTGGAATGGATCCTGGGGCAGACGCCGCCGGAGCGCCAGATTGCGCTTTTTTCCGCCACTGTGCCCCAGCCTATCAGAAATATCGCCAAAAAATACATGCGACACCCCGCGCAGATCACCATCAAGTCGCAGACCATGACCGTGGCCACCACCCGGCAGCGCTACCGAATCGTGGGGGAAAACCACAAGCTGGATGCCCTGACCCGGATTCTTGAAGCCGAACCCTTTGACGGGATGCTTATTTTTGTTCGAACAAAAACCGCTACCCTGGAACTGGCCAAGCGACTGGAAGCCAGGGGCTACCTGTGCGCCGCATTAAACGGGGATATCTCGCAAAGCATGCGGGAGAAGACCCTTTCCCGCCTGAAAGAGGGACATTTGGACATTCTGGTGGCAACGGACGTGGCCGCCCGTGGGCTGGATGTGGACCGGATCAGCCACGTGATCAACTACGATGTCCCCTATGACCCGGAAGCCTATGTCCACCGGATCGGCCGCACGGGCCGGGCGGGCCGATCCGGGGAAGCGATCCTTTTTATCACGCCGCGGGAACGGCGGATGCTTCGGGCTATTGAGGGCGTCACCCGTCAGGAGATTGAGCAGCTGGAACTGCCGACCACCGAAATGATCAATAATCAGCGCATCGCCCAGTTCAAGCAGACCGTTCTGGACACCCTGGCCACCAATGACCTGGGATTCTTTCACGGGCTGATGGATCAGTTCCGCCAGGAACATGATGTGCCGGCCCTGGATATCGCCGCCGCCCTGGCAAAAATGCTCCAGGGCAACTCCCCGATGCTGATGCCGGAAAAAGCGCCGGAACAAGAGGCTCCCAAACAAAAAAAATCCTTTCCTAAAAAAGGGAATTTTAAAAAACCGGCCAAAAGCGGCAAACCGAATCCCAAAAAAGCGGGCAACAAAAAATATCCGGCCAGACCGGCAGGCAAAAAGAAAACCAAAACCGCCACTAACGCAAAGAGATAAACAATTTTTAAAATATCGCTTGCGTTTATCCGGAAAGATGTTATTTTAATAATAATCAACAAAGGTCCTGCTTTTAAACGGCGGGGCGGTTTTTTTCTGAAGGACCAAGCGGCATGTCCGATGTATCATCCTCCAGTTTAAGATTTTGAGAATTTATCTGAAAGGAGGATGTAAACATGGCAAACGGAACAGTAAAGTGGTTTAATGACCGCAAAGGTTTTGGCTTCATTGAGCAGGAAGACGGACCGGACGTATTTGTGCATCACAGTGCAATCAATGCGACCGGCTTTAAATCCCTCGACGAAGGGGCGCACGTGACTTTTGACATCGAGCAGGGCGCAAAGGGCCCGGCTGCTGCCAACGTGACGGCCAAATAGTCTGCTTTTTAAAACAATTCGTATGACAAAGAGGCATCTTCCGTAAATCGGAGGATGCCTTTTTTAATTGCCGCCATGAACATGATACGGGCTGCGACGCCCATTCCCGTTTTTATCGCGCATACCTGTCCGGCCAATCGCCAGAAAGGAAAATTCCATGGCAAAATCGCACTATCAGTTCAAAAAACGCCAGAAGGAACTGGAAAAGAAAAAAAAGAAAGAGGAAAAGCGGCAGCGCAAGCAGGAGAAGAAATCCGTTGAAACCGATGAGACGGAAAACGCGCCGGAACCTTCAACCCCGGATGATGAATAGACCGGCTGCCGTACTGAAAGAGAGCCTCCTGGAATGATGCAGAAAACGCCCAGCAATATCTCCACCGATCTTCGCGGCATCGGAAACCTAACCATAGATGCCATTTTGGGCATCACGGATATCGTGGAAGCCTTGCACCAGACCATCCTAAGCTTCGGCGGCGTGTTATCCGCCGGCAATCGAGAGCGGACAAGGGGAATCACCGGTAGGGTTTACCGCAACATTCACACAGTGAGCGAATGGGTAGGCGATGGCATGGATATCCTGCTTGACCGGCTGAGCGTCCGGATCGGCGAAAAACCGCCGTCGTCCGCGAGGGAAGCTGCTGTTTCCGCATTAAACGGGGTTTTGGGCGACCATATGGCCGCGCGCGGCAATCCGCTCGCCATCCCGATGCAGTTTCGCATCGACGGCAGCTCATTGGATAGACAGGCGCTTTTGGATGCGATTGAACAATCCAATGGAAAACTGGCCATCATGGTTCACGGATCGTGCATGAATGATCGGCAGTGGGAGCGAGACGGCCATGACCATGGCACCATGCTGGCCCGGGACCTTGGAATGACGCCCATATATCTTTATTACAATACCGGGCTTCACATTTCTGAAAACGGTCAAAATTTTTCCGACCTGCTGGAAGCCCTAGTCGAATTGTCGCCGCAG
>DATGCF010000409.1:0-9611 GCA_035312245.1 Desulfosalsimonadaceae bacterium | reverse complement strand
CCATTGATCCCGGGCGGGCCGATGGACTCCGTTCAGGCTGTCGGCCTTCTCGTAAACCCATGCAACGTAGCCTATTGAAAGGCGATAGACGTCCAGTTTTTCGTGTCCAAGGGTCATATTTTTTTCGATCCCGATCCCGATCCCGATAGCGATTTCGATTTGGATACAGAACAAATTAGCCGTGCTTTGCTTGACAGGGATTGTGCTGCCCGATTAGTATAAGTATAAAATTCTTTCGTTTGGCGCTCGCCGCCCGATTTTGACCCATTTGATGGAAAGCCCTGATAATGCATCCTGACGCCCGCTTCTTTGCCGAATACCTGCTTAAGGCCTTTGACGCCTATCATGGAACATTTAAGGCCATTACCCGAAGAGCCGGCGACCGATTCAGGAATGCGGACTGGCAGGGCATCCGAAACGATGCGGTGGAGCGCCTGGAAATCTATTCCCGGACAGTCGACCGCACGGTTTCCGAACTCAAGGAAATGAGCGGGGCTACCGGACCGGACGAAACCGCCTGGCGGGCGGTTAAAACCGAATTTATTGAAATCATCAGGGACCGCAATGAATACCAGCTTGCCGAGACCTTTTACAATTCGGTCATCCGGCGGGTATTCACGGTGGCGGGCGTCAATCCGGCGATCGAGTTCACGATTTTCGATTTTAAAATCCCGGTAATTGAGGAAAAGCCCTGTCCGATCTGTTCTTCCTATCTTACCGCGTCGTCGGGCCGCGATCTCGATGCGGTTATGGACGACATCCTTTCGGGATACAGCGCCCAACTCCCGCTTATGGACAGGGCGGGGGACAGCCGACGGATCGTCCGGGTGATCGAAGACGATCTGAGCAGGCAGGGTATGACGGCCGGAAACATCCGGATTGAAATGGCCGACCCGGTTTTTTACCGCGGCAAAGGCGCCTACCTGATCGGAAGAATGCTTGTCAAAGAGCGTACTATCCCATTGGTTTTCTGCATTTTGAACATCGACGGCCGGATTTTTGTGGATGCCGTGCTCCTGCAAACCGCCGAGGTCAGCATCCTGTTCAGCTTCGCCAATGCCTACTTCCATGTGGATATCGCAAACCCTGAAGAGATGATCAATTTTCTGAAAAGCATGATGCCGGAAAAACGGGTGTCTGAGATCTACACCTCGCTTGGCTACCACAAGCACGGAAAAGCCGAACTTTACCGGGAACTCATCCGAAGCCTCGCGCAAACCGATGACCGGTTTGAAATCCCCCCCGGCGAAGAAGGCATGGTGATGCTCGTATTTACCATTCCGTCCCTTAACGTCGTGTTCAAAATGATCCGGGATCAGTTCGATTATCCCAAAAAGACCACCCCTGATTACATCAAAAACCGCTATCGACTGGTATTCAGGCATGACCGGGCCGGACGGCTGGTGGATGCCCAGGAATTCGATCACCTGAAATTCGATGTGTCCCGGTTCTCCGAAACGCTTATAGAGGCGCTTAAAGAAAAGGCCTCGAAAAATATCATCTTCCAGAACGGCGAAATCATTATCCGGCATCTCTACACCGAACGTCGGCTTGCGCCGCTTGACGTCTATATCCGGGAGAACCCGCCCGAGGCGGTAAAGGACGTGCTCATCGACTATGGCTGGGCCGTCAAGGAACTGGCGGCGAGCAATATTTTCCCGGGGGACCTGTTTTTTAAAAACTTCGGCGTCACCCGCTGGGGGCGGGTGGTGTTTTATGACTACGACGAATTGTCGCTGCTTACCGACTGCAGCTTCAAAAAAATCCCCGAGCCTGAAAGCTATGATGAAATCATGTCCGACGAACCCTGGTTCTCGGTATCTGAAAACGATGTCTTCCCTGAGGAATTCAGGAAATTTCTGCATTTTCCGGATCATGTCCGACCGATCTTTGAAGAATTGCACGGCGACCTTTTTGATATTTATTTCTGGCAGGATATGCAGAAAAAAATTCATTCCGGCATCCTGATCCATATCCTGCCCTATAAAAACCGCCGCCGCTTTGATCATCAGATTCTCGAGGCCTCAGGCATTTACTACACCCGCCAATAACCTAATCGGCGTCGGTCACTTCGAAAGTCAGGCCCGCATTCTCGGTGAGGCGCCGGATGAGCGGCTCGCCCATGGCGGTGGCCGGCGTCCAGAATCCGCCGTTTACGTCCTGTTTTGAAATTTCCTTTAACAGACAGACCGCACTTTCCCCAAGCATCTTGCGGGTCGATCCATAGCCCGGGTCCTGATCACCTGTGACATTGACATCCGAACGATTGCCGGCATCGTCTTTTCCGATCAAAAGCAGCTTGTAAAACCCCTTTTCCTGCTTTTCAGGCGACGGCCCCTCCCCGGGTTTCGGGAGAATCGTCTTTTTCATCAGCGCCCGGCTCGGCGCAAACGCGCTGCCCGCCACAAATGCGCCCAAAACACCGGCAAGGGAGGCCGCGCGGAAACGCCCCTTCATGCCGGCGCCCATCATCATGGCCTCATCATATTGAAACGCCTGCCCATAGGCATAGTCAATCAAGGCATTGGTCCGATGCACTATCCGGGTATTCACGGCGGCCATGACAAATGGCGCCAGCCAGTTTTCGGCATCCGGGTCATATTCGAATGTCGAGACATTGGGCTGGCGGATGCCGGTGCGATGCCCTTCCGGTGCCAATGCATAGGGGTTTTTTGCGGTTTTGGCCACTTCCGGATCACGGCGCGCCTCTTCGATAAAGTTCAGGATGCTGGCTACCGTGCCGCCGCTGGCCCCGCCGCGCATGATTTTCACCCGGAGTTTGACCCGGTTCATGAAATGGCCGAACCGTTTCCTGGCTTCATTTTGAAGAAAGAAAACCCCCATATCCGAGGGAATCGAATCAAAACCGCAGGAATGGACAATCCGCGCACCGGAAGCGGCCGCAGTTTCCTGGTGGGTATCGATCATGCGCTGCATCCACTGGGGCTCTCCCGAGAGGTCGCAGTAGTCAGTGCCGCTGGCCGCGCACGCGGCGACCAGGGAAGAGCCCAACCGGGCGTAGGGCCCGACGGTGGAGACCACCAGCTTCGTGTGCTTCACCATTTCATTTAGAAACAGCTCATCAAAGGCATCCCCCACAATCAGCGGGAGATCATCGCCGGCTCCCAGATCTTTGCGGACCGCTTCCAGCTCTTCGCGGCTGTTAGCGCCCAGGGCAAACCGGATTTCACCGGTGGCACCGTAGCGCGGCCAAAGGTAGCCGGCCAGAAGGCTTCCGATAAAGCCGGTAGCCCCCCAGAGGATTATGTCAACTTCCGGAAATTCTGTGGCATTGCCGTCACGCATAAGAACACCCCAAATCTAAATCGTCAGATGGATAGAATTTTATTAAATATAGGCGTGAAATTTATGCTTTGCAAAAAATCATGCAAGCTGATTTTGGCCGGATGGGTATTAGGTGTTGGGTGTGAAACCTATTTTGGGTTACTTTGTGTAAAAATGCCTCGCCGGCGGCATTAACCGCTTTTTATGAAGCCATCCTTAAAATCAGGCGCACGGCATAGGCCAAAATCAGGCAGGCGGCCAGTCCACCGCACCAGAGTCCCGCAAACCAAAGCCACTGACGCTGCCGCTTTGTTTCAGTAGGCGCCTTCATGCTCATGGCTCGCTTTTCCGCGGAAGAGATAATAACAATAGCCCACATAGGCGAGTATCACCGGCAGCAGGATCACCGTTCCCACCAGCAGGAGCGACTGGGATTCGGGCGCAGCCGCCGCCTCGCTGTAGGTTATCTCAAACGGCACGATATACGGCCACAGACTGATCGCCAGGCCGATATAGCCGGTGAAAAACAAACCAAAGCTAAGAAAAAAGGGGCGTGTCTCATTACCGTTGTGCAGATCACCCCAGATAATGATGAGCAGAATCAGGCTGACCGCCGGGATGGGCAGCAGAAAAAAGAAGTTCGGCAGGCTGAACCAGAGCTCCCGGATATCGGCATTCATGATCGGCATGCTGATACTTACAACTGCCAGAAAAATCGCCTGGTACCAAACGGTATAGGAGGCACTTTTTCGGGCCCAGGCCTGAGTTTCGTCCTCGGTTTTCATCACCAGCCATGTGCCGCCCAGTAGCGCATATCCAAAAATAACCGCCACCCCTGTCATCAGGCTGTAGGCATTTAACCAGTCAAACGTGCCGCCGGCAAAACTTCGGCCCGAGACCTCGATGCCCTGCACCACGGCGCCGACAATTACGCCCTGCATGAAGGCCGCCAGAAGAGACCCGAAATGAAATGAGTAATCCCAGATACGCCGGGTATTCTCTTCGGCCTTGAAACGGAATTCAAAGGCCACCCCCCGGAAAATCAAGCCCAGCAGCATCACAATGACCGGGATGTAAAGCGCAGGCATGATGACGGCATAGGCCAACGGAAAGGCGGCCAAAAGCCCGCCGCCGCCAAGCACCAGCCAGGTCTCATTGCCGTCCCAGAAGGGGGCGACCGAATTCATCATGCGGTCTCTGCATTTGTCGGTGGGGGCAAAGGGAAACAAAATCCCCACGCCCAGATCAAACCCATCCAGCAAAACATAAAGGAAAATCGCTGTCCCAATCAATCCGTACCAAATCAAGGGGAGATCCAGAAATCCTTCAAAGCTAAACATGGCGGCCTCCTTTTTTGCGGGCCCCACCGGTCACAAGCGGCGGCTCCTTCACCCCGTGGGCGCCATAGGGTTCATCTTCTGTTTCCGGCCCTTTGCCGATCAGCTTCAGAATATAGTAACTGCCGGCACCGAACACGAAAACATAGACGACAATAAAAGCCGCCAGTGAAATGGCCACAGAGGTCCCCACAACCGGGGATGCGGCATCCTTGGTCCGCATCAGGCCCTGCACGATCCAGGGCTGGCGGCCGACTTCGGTGACAAACCACCCGGCCAGCACCGCAATAAATCCGGCAGGGGTTAGCGCCATGCACCAGAGCTGGAACAGCCGGCTGTCAAACAGGCGTTTTCTTAGGTAAAGGACAATCGCGGCCAAGCCCGTGACAATCATTAAAACCCCCAGCCCCACCATGATCCGGAATGTCCAGAAGACCAGCGCGGCCGACGGGCGGTCTTCTTTCGGCCATGCCTTCAGACCTTTTACCTCGCCGTCAAAGCTGTGGGTGAGAATCAAGCTGGAGAGCTTGGGGATTTCAATGGCATACTTGGTGGTCTCTGTTTGCTCGTCCGGCCACCCGAAAAGGACCAGCGGGGCGCCGGTGGTGGTCTCCCACAGCCCCTCCATGGCGGCTACCTTGGCGGGCTGGTACTCGAATGTGTTCAGGCCGTGCATATCCCCGAACAAGAGCTGCAGCGGCGCTACAAAGATGGCCATGATCATGGCCATGCCGACCATCACCCGGGCATGCTGTATATGCCGGTTCCGCCACAAGTAATAGGACCCGATCCCCGCCACAGTGAACGCTGTTGTCAGATAGGCGGCGGTCACCATATGAATGAAGCGGTAGGGGAAGGATGGATTAAATATAATTTCAAGCCAGTTGGTCGGATACAGAAGGCCCTCTGCGCCCACCCGAAAGCCGGCCGGCGTCTGCATCCAGGAATTGGCGGAAAGAATCCAGAATGCCGACACCAGCGTCCCCAATGCCACAATCAACGTAGCAGCGAAATGCATCCGCGGGCTCACCCGGTTCCAGCCGAAAAGCATCACCCCTAAAAACGAAGCTTCTAAAAAGAAAGCCGTCAAGACTTCATAGCCCAGCAGCGGTCCTAAAATATTTCCCCCGGCATCCGAGAAGACGGACCAATTCGTGCCGAACTGAAAGGACAGCACCACACCGGAGACCACGCCCATGCCGAAGGTAACGGCAAAGATTTTGACCCACATTTTATAGACTTCGGCATAAACCTGCTTTCCGGTTCGCAGCCACCGCCATTCCAGCACCGCCAGCCAGCTGGCCAGACCAATGGTAAATGCCGGAAAAATAATGTGAAACGAAATGGTAAACGCAAACTGAATGCGTGCCAACAAGGTGGGATCCAGATTTTCTAACATGATCGACCCCTCGGGTGCCTAAGGTTTGGGAGGAATACACCTGGAACTATAATAACATCTCATGATCATTCGAAGAATGCAAGCTTCTCATCGATTTTAAAATCCATATTTCACTAAATATAAAAACGGAAATCCGGAGTGCAAAAAAATTCAAGCAAAGGGCGACAAACCCCATTTTCAATCAGCTTCAATGGTTTTAAATTTTTCCTTCGGGGCTCCGCAGATCGGGCATTTTTCCGGCAATTTGTTACTGGTCACGTAGCCGCAGACCTGGCATACATAATAGGATTTGGTTTCATCCCGGATGACCTGATACATGGCGCGCTCATAAAGTTTGGCGTGATAGGATTCCGCATCCCGGGCCTGGCTGAATGTCATCGCCGCCGCCTGCTCACCCTCATCTTCAGCGTCCTTGATAAACTGCGGGTATTCATTTTCACTGATCGACTTCTCCCGCTTGAAGGAATTTAGCAGATTCGTATCCGTATCCTTTACGATTAAATCTTTTACCAGATTCATGTGCCGGTTGGCGTGCACCCGTTCCGCCTCGGCAATGGCCCGAAACAGCAGCGCAATTTGCGGTACTTCCTCTTCTTCTGCTTTCTCCGCGTATGCCAGCAGCCGGAAATAGGCTTTTGCCTCCCCGATAAAAGCATTATAGACATTCTCTTTCGTTTTTTCCTTCATGCGAAAGCTCCTTTCTAAGTCTGGATCTATTCTCGGTTTAAGTAATGCTGATTACTTTAATTCTTCCTCCTTCGAAATTCAAGGATTCGGGGATTGAAAGGCATCAGAAAAATATTTTTAGCAAATCCTCATATATTCTTTATTATTGACATCCATAGGATTTTAACCTACCAACAAATTATGTATACTGCGAATTCAGCCCGACGATAGCGCATCCTGCGCCGGCTTCTGCTCGATATGTGCCATTAAGGATAATGGGTCAGCTTAATCGCCTGATTTCAATCAGGGGGTTTACATTTACCACAATAATCACGAAGGAGAAGGAGGGGCCGTATGAAAAAAAAGACCAATCTCGTCAAACTCATTATCTTATTCGGTACAATAGCTTTGCTGCTGGGAGGGCCGTTAAGCGCCTATGCGGAAAGCGATCTGCCCTTGACCATTCGGGTGCGGGGATTGGGCGTGCTGCCTGATGATGACAGCGATACAGTAGCCGGCGGCGAAGCGACGGTGGACAATTCGGTCGGCGCTGAGGTCGATTTTACCTATTTCTTTACTGATAATATCGCCTCCGAACTGGTGCTGGGTGTGGCGCAGCACAATGTAGAACTTAGGAATTCAGCTTTAGATGATCTTTCCGGTTTAGCCGTCCTGGATGATGTGGATCTGGGCGATGTCTGGCTGATACCGCCCACACTGACGCTTCAGTACCATTTCCTGCCGGACGGAAAAATCCGGCCGTATGTGGGGGCGGGTCTTAACTACACCATTTTTTTCGAGGAAAACGAGGGCACGGTTGTACTTGATACTGATTATGACGACAGCTTCGGCTATGCGCTGCAGTTAGGTGCGGATATCGGCATCACTGAAAATTTCGCCTTCAATATTGACCTTAAAAAATTGTACCTGGAAACCGAAGCAGAAGTCACCGTACCGGGGGCTGCCGTCGGCGGCGATGCCCCTGCCACCGTTAAAACGGATGTAGACATCGATCCCTGGCTCTTGGGCTTCGGCATCGCGTATCGGTTCTAAAAAAATACCTGACACAAACTAAAAAATGGGCGGGCTCCTTAACAGGGCCCGCCCGTCTTCTTTTAAGCCCGCCCTCTTTATCATTTATAAATCATCTTATCCTCCATCCGCATGAACCCACGGACCGCCTTAGCAAGACCGAAGCTTACCATATCCGGCGGCCAGGAAAAGACTTTGCGGCCGACGAAGAACATTTCCGTGCGCTCCGTCTTCTGCCCGGCGATCAGTTCGGCGATGGTGCGGCCGTTCATGGTGGTCATGGAAACTCCGTGGCCGATGCAGCCAGCCGAAAAAATGGCCTTTTTGTCTTCTCCCAGATATCCGATAACCGGCGCCATATCCAAAGTCACTGACACCGGGCCGCCCCACTGATGGGTAAACCGAAGGCCCTTAAGCTGAGGAAAAACCTCGGTTACGTGCTGCCTAAGGTGGGCAAAGGTTTTTTCATTATGGTCCTTGTCCAGGTCCGTGCCGTAGCCGATGGATACATCCCCGCCGCCCATGGCAATCCGGTTATCCCGGGTCAACCGGTAGTAATGGATCAAATCCCGGGCATCTTCGATACCGGCCCGGTTCTTCCACCCGATGGCGTCATACTGCTCCGAGGTAAGGGGCTCTGAGAGCACGATATGGGTAAAAGCCGGGTACTGGATTTTTTTCAGTTCCGGAAACAGAACCGAATAGGCGTTGGTCGCCAGGACCAGGTATTCGCTTTCAAGTTCCCCGGTTTCGGTTTTAATGACAAACCCGCCGGCGCCCTTGCGGCCAAAGCTTTTCACCGGCGAATTTTCATAGATGATCACCCCCTGATTTTCCGCCAAAGCTTTCAAACCCCGGGCCAGCTTGGCGGGGTTTAAAATCCCGCAGCGGGGCTCAAACCAGCCCAGCTTATAGTAATCGGTATTGAATTCCTCGGCCAGGCGGGCGGGGTCCCAGCGCTCCACCCCGCCTAAGCCCCACTCTTCCATAATTTTAAAATCATGTTCCACGCGTTTGACCTGGCCGGGGCTGGTGCCCACCAGCAGATAGCCGGTACGCTCATAGTCACAGTCAATCTGATTGCCGGTAATCACCTCATGCAGATAATCCACCGCGTTTTCCATATAGATATGGGCGGATCTGGCCTTTTCATCATCAAAACGGAATTTGGTAATGCCCTTGGTGAGGCCGAACAGGGTCATGGAAAAGCCGCCGTTCCGTCCGGAGGCCCCGTAGCCGCAGATATCGGATTCAAGCAGACGGACATCCATATCCGGCTGAAACTTTTTAAGATGGTATGCGGTTGAAAGACCGGTATAGCCGCCGCCGATGATGGCGACATCCGCTTTTTCCTTTTGCGTCAGGGCCGCGTTGGGATGGATGTCCTCAGGCAGGGTCTCCAGCCACCAGCTTTTGTCACGATAATCCGCCATATGATACCTCCATGAAAATAAAAAACGAATCGCTCAGGCACTTCTAAGTAACCCCCCCCACCCAATCCCTCCCCCAGTTCCTGGGAGAGGGGCGAAGGAGTGTTATTTATACGCTCGGTCCCGGGCAGCGGCCCGGGGGGAATACTTCTAAATACTTAAAAATATTTTCATTTATTCCAAAATTTTACGCCACTGCCATTCCGAGGAGCGCCAGCGACGAGGAATCTTGTTTTAAAGATTTCTCGCTGTCGCTCGAAATGACAGTATGGAGAGATTTTCAGAACCTTTTGGAGTTGCTTTCTGCAAAAATGCAGTGGTGGCGGCATAAACCGCATTTTACGAATCAAGATCAACCCCGAGCTTTTCGGCCAGCCGGTCGATCAATACGACCTGCCCTTTATGGAGCTTCTCTCTGGCCGCCCCTAATGAAAACCAGCCGGCCCGGTCCACCTCCGGAAA
>DATGCF010000408.1:0-6529 GCA_035312245.1 Desulfosalsimonadaceae bacterium | reverse complement strand
TTGCATTGAAGGCACCGCTGGGCCTCCGTTATGGCGGTTTCCTTTGAATAGCCCAGCGGCACTTCGTCAAAATTTTTCCGCCTTACCTCCGGTGCCTGCTCAGGCATCGGCTGGCGGGGGGGTTTTTCCTTTTTCGCTGCTTTTTCAGCCATGAGTATCCTCCATCAACAACAGCTGCGTGGCCGATCGACTATTGACCCACCGCCGCGCAATATTCATTGTATGCCTTCTGCTCCTCTTCCTCATAGGCCCGAAGGCGCTGCATCAGGCCGTCAAAATCCACCTGATGACCGTCAAATTCCGGGCCGTCCACACAGGCGAACTTGGTCTCATCGCCCACGGAAACCCGGCAGCCGCCGCACATGCCGGTACCGTCGATCATGATCGGATTGAGGCTCACCAGGGTTTTGACATTGTACTCCTTGGTCAGTGCGGAGACAAACTTCATCATGGGCACCGGCCCGATGGCCACCACCAGATCCACCTTGGTATTTTCCAGCACATCCCTCAACGCTTCGGTGACAAACCCCTTGGTGCCGTAAGAGCCGTCATCCGTGCACACCCGGAGTTCATCCGAGGCCGCGTCCATCTTGTCCTCAAGGATCAACAGATCCTTGGACCGGGCGCCGATGATGCTGGTTATCTGGTTGCCGGCATTTTTAAAGCCCCGGGTAATGGGAAACAGCACCGCCACACCGGTGCCGCCGCCCACACAAACCACATGCCCCAGTTTCTCAATATCGGTGGGCTTGCCGAGCGGACCGATGACATCCTGGTAGCCGTCACCTACGGCCAGTTCCTTAAAAAGCGCGGTCGATTTGCCCACCACCATGTAGATGACTTCAATGGTGCCCTTCTCCACATCCAAATCTGAGATGGTCAGCGGAATCCGTTCCCCGGTTTCATTGGCCTTGAGGATCACGAACTGGCCGGGCTTGGCTTTCGCCGCAATCCGCGGCGCCTCGATCTCATTCATGATGATGGTGCCGTCGGCCATTTCCTTGCGATCTACGATTTTAAACATACCAAACCTCCATTAAAAAATACTATTTGAGCTTATCTGAAATAAGCATAGCCTAAAGAGTTATAAGCATAAGTTAAAAAAATTTTTTTAAATCCTTTTAAACGAAAACGCAATATTAAAAAACAATGCCACAGGATCTTTAATCGCCGTGTGAAAATTGCGGCTTAAACCGATTATCGGTATTTGAATTCCTGATTAAAACTGCTATTTATAATCCATTATGATCGTAAAAAATGGATTATAACGCGCGCATCAGCTGTTTCGGACCAACATAACCGTACAGGAGATTTGATATGAATGTCGCAATTGTCGGCGGCGGGACCCGGTGTTTATATCTGCTGGACTTTATCAAAAAGGACAAATTCAACCTGTTCCGGCCCAATGTGATTGCTGTGGCCGATGTGAAGGAAGATGCCCCGGGTCTATTAAAAGCCAAAGAAATGGGAATTCCGGTCACCAATGACTATAATGACTTTTTTGCCCGCGACGACATTGAACTCATTGTGGAATTAGTCGGCG
Source organism: Desulfosalsimonadaceae bacterium (assembly GCA_035312245.1). Taxonomy (GTDB): domain Bacteria; phylum Desulfobacterota; class Desulfobacteria; order Desulfobacterales; family Desulfosalsimonadaceae; genus M55B175. Next base: position 4,986 of record DATGCF010000408.1, on the reverse strand, counting down.
ATCTGGATATTTACAATGATATTCTGGCCAAAAAGAAAACCTACGTCCGCGCGATGGCGCATACCACGGCCCTTTTATTCTGGGAAGTGGATAACGCCTACAAAAAGGCCAACGATTCAGAAATCAAGCTAAATGAGATTCAAACCATCTATGGCGTGTTGATGAATCAGTTCATGCAGGAAGAAGCCATGATCATCGACAAGCATTACAGAATCTTAGACATCAATGAAGCCATGTTAAAAAAGCTGGGACTGACCAGCGAGGAAGCCATTGGGCAGTATTGTTATAAAATCGGCCATCACCTGGATCAGCCCTGCTCCGGTGAGAATCACCCCTGCCCCTTAAACGAGATATACAAAAAAAACAAGGCTTGCACGGCGACCCATACGCATTATGACCAGAACAACAATGCCATATATTACGCCATTTCCTGTTATCCCCTTACCACCAACGATGAAATTATCGGCGTCATTGAAATAATGAGGGATATCACGCAGGAAATCAAGGTGGAGAAAGCCCACATGCAGCAGGAAAAGCTGATATCGATCGGGCGTTTATCCGCAGGCATTGCCCATGAAATCAACAATCCCCTGACAACCATCATGACCTCTTCAATGATGCTGCAGGAAGACCTTGAAAAAGATGCGGAAATGTATAACGAGCTGGCGGTGATTACCAATGAAGCCCAGCGCTGCCGCAAAATCGTTCAGAGCCTGCTTGATTTTGCCAGGCAGACAAAACCGATGAAAAAGCTCGATGACATTAACACAATCGTCCGCGAAAGCATCTATCTGACCAAAAAACAGGCCGAGTTTAAGGATATCTACGTCAGTTCCAACCTGGCCGAGGACCTTCCCCAAATACATGTCGACAAGGAACAGCTGCAGCAGATCATGATCAACCTGATGTTAAACGCCGTCGAGGCGACGCCGCCCGGCGGCAGTATCGCTTTCACCACCGCATATGCCCCATCCAACGAGGAAATTACGATTAAGATAAGCGATACCGGCATGGGCATCTCGCCGGAAAATCAGGAAAAAATATTTGATCCGTTTTTCACCACCCGCGAGGACGGAACGGGACTGGGGCTTTCCATCACCCACAGCCTGGTTGAACAAAACGGCGGACGGATTGAAATTGACAGCCAGCCCGGAAAAGGCACCCGTTTTGACGTCATTCTACCTGTTGGAGGCTCTCGCAGTCATGACGAATGAAAACGCTGCCCAGATTCTGGTCATCGACGATGAACCGCACATATGCCGCAACTGCCAGAGAATATTAGCCAAGAATAATTATCAGGTCGACTATACGACGGATGGCCGCACCGCCCTGGAGATGCTGTCCAATCAGCCGTATGACCTGGTCTTAACAGACATCAAAATGAGTCCTGTCAGCGGCGTGGAAATCCTGAAATGGATCCGGGAGAATGCCCCGGATACCGTGGTCATTATTATAACAGGATATGCAAGTATTCCATCTGCTGTTGATACAATGAAGCTGGGCGCTATTAATTATCTGCCCAAGCCGTTCACGCCGGATGAACTGCGCAATGTCGTTGCAGAGGCCCTGCAGGAGCAGGCCGTTCACCAGCAGAACAAAGAGTTGATGCAATCCCCGCAAAGCCCGCCGGTCTTATCCCACCAGCTGATTGGCAGCAGTCCCGAGATCAAAAAGGTGGTGGACATGATCCGAAAGGTCGCGGACACGGATGCGACGGTCTTGCTCTCCGGTGAAAGCGGGACCGGCAAGGAATTGGTCGCCCGCGCCATTCATGCCAACAGCTATCGACATGATAAAGTCTTTTTCGGCGTTGACTGCGGCACCCTGAGCGGCAACCTGCTTGAAAGTGAACTTTTCGGTTATCGCAAGGGGGCGTTTACGGATGCCAAAAAAGACAAGTCGGGCATTTTTCAGCTGGCGGATACGGGTACGGTATTTCTCGATGAAATCAGCAACACCACGCCGGACATTCAGGGAAAACTCCTGCGGTTTTTGGACACCCGGGAATTTTTGCCGATCGGCGATACCACCCATCATCAGGTGGATGTCCGCTTAATTTTCGCCACCAATAAAGATCTCAAACAAATGATGGATGCCGGATCTTTCCGCGAGGATTTTTATTACCGGATTTATGTTTATCCGATATATTTGCCGCCTTTGCGGGAGAGAAAGAGCGACATACTGCCCATTGCCTATCATTTTCTCAAACAGCTCAACAGGGATCGCGGTAAGGCCATTGCCGGATTTGATGATGAGGCGGCCAACCGCCTCCTGAACTACCATTGGCCAGGCAATGTCCGCCAGCTCCGCAACACGATTGAGCGAGCGGTAATACTTTGTGAAAGTGACTATATTACCATCCAGGACCTGCCGCATTTAAGTGATATTGGTGATATCGAGCGCCTGATCGCATACGTGCCGGAAACCAACGAAGAGCTTGTGCGGATTAAAAAGGAAGTTCGCCAGAAAGCTGTTGCCCGGGTTGAGCGGAATTTTATCTGGAATGCACTTGAAAAAAATAACTGGAATATTACTCAGGCAGCCCGGCAAACCGGGCTGCAGCGGCCCAACTTGCAGAACATGATGAAAAAACACGGCATTAAATCCCCGAAAAAGTAGCCTGGTCGTTGGTCTTTGACGCTGAGTGCAAGCGGGTGAGTGGATCGCTGCTAAGTAACTTAACGGTGTAGGGTGTAGGGTGTAGGGTGTAAGGAAATCAATCTGTTATAGCTTAACCTACCTTTAGCATGATGGCTTCGTAAAAAACGGGCTAAGCTGCGGGCGCAGTATTTTTGCAGTAAGTAACTTTTTGATTCGTACGCGTACTCGTGCTCGTAATCGGCCCTTAAAATTCCCCGAGTACGAGCACGAGTACGATTACCGTCCCGCTTGCGCGGGACTGAGTACGATCACTTCCCGGGAAGTACCGCACGATATTTATACATTCGTATATCTTTCTTATACATCTACTATACTCACCTATACCTGATGGTCTCATAAAAAAAGGAACACTCAGCGATGTCCTTTATTTAAGCCGTTGCCGGTGTTTGCCCAAGAGGCCATTGGCGAGTCTTGGTGATAGCTCTTGGCAAAGCGGAGCGAAAGCGAGCTGTTGTTTGAGCCCGTCAAGGCGAATTTTCAGCGAGCGCAGCGGAGCAAGCCATAGAGATATCCCAAGTCGAGACCGGCCTTGCGGGCAGATACCGGTAATGGCGAATAAAACAGATCATCGCCGGGCGAGTTCTGTGTAGAGTAAGAGCAAGAGTAAGATTAAGACGGAGAAAGTTAGTTTCTGCAAAAATATCGCCGCAGCGGAATAAATCCCTGCATATATATTTCATACAAATGCCCGCCCATACGCCCCCCTTTTAAAACAATATTATATAATTTTCAGAAAGTTAAACAAAATCCCATAACTTGGCACCAAACCTGCAATCTCTATAAACAAAAATGAAAACATTATATTCGACACAGATTAAACCAATCATAAGGACCTAACAAACATATTATAAGGAGGATGCCATGACTGAAAAAAGAAAAATACTGGTGGTCGATGATGAAAAAAATATCTGCGAGAACGTCAATAAGATTCTTTCAAAGCAAGACTTCGAAGTGACCCAGGCAGAAAGTGCCCAGGAAGCCCTTGAAAAAATGGCGCATGAACGATTCTCGCTCCTACTCTCGGATATGGTGATGCCCGGCATGAACGGCCTGGAACTCCTAAAGCAGGTTAAAAAGGACTGGCCGCTGACCAAGGCCCTGATCATGACCGCTTATGCCTCCACGGATACGGCTGTCAAGTCCATGCAACTCGGTGCCCTGGATTATATCACCAAACCCTTTACGCCTGACGAACTCCGGAACATTATTAACATGGCCGTCTCCGATGAACTCGAAGAAGCCCCGACAACGCCAAAGGAAAAAGAAAAAGTGAATACGATTGGTGTTGACATGCCATTTGATGTCGATGAAGTGGCCAAATATACGGGGAAGGACTATGCTGAAAGCCTGGGTCGTTCGGACATGCCGGTTGTGGAAGTGAAAAAGCCGGAAAACTATTGCGAAATGGGACAAATGGTCTGCGATATCTTTGCCAAGCTCGGCAAAACCTGCAAGGCCGGATTGAAAAACCAGGAGTGCCCGCAGAAAAAAGCCAAAAAAGGAAAAGCCGCCAAGGAAGCAAAAGGGCCCGCGGTGAAAAAGCTGGTCGGTATTGACATGCCCTTTAACTATGAAGAAGTGGCGGCGCTTACCGGACCGGAGTACGTGTATAACCTGCAGTCCAACGAATTCGCATTCCTGCCCTATGAACAGTTAAAGGCCAGAATGGCAGAAGGCAGAATAACTGAAGAGAGTCCAGCCCGAAAGCCCGAACAAAAACAGAAGTCACATGAACCGGACATGCCTTTTGACGCTGACGAAATCTCCCGATATACCGGCGAGGAATATACCAAGACCATGGGCCACTCCGACATGCCGGTGGTTGAGGTGAAAAAGCCGGAAAACTATTGCGAGATGGGACAAATGGTCTGCGATATCTTTGCCAAACTCGGCAAAACCTGCAAGGCCGGATTGAAAAACCAGGAGTGCCCGCAGAAGAAGGCCAAAAAAGGGAAAACCGCCAGGAAAGCCAAGGGACCCGCGGTAAAAACATTAATCGGCGTGGATATGCCGTTTGACTATGACGAAGTGGCAGCGCTTACCGGGCCGGATTATGTGAAAAATTTGAACTATGACGGATTTTCGGTGCCGCCCTATGAAGCGGTGAAACAGCATGTTGCGCGCCTGATGGCTGAAAAACCTGCTGATAAAGCGGCTACGGTCATTGAGTTCCCCCAGCAGGCAGCTGCCGGTAGAATTCTGGTCATCGACGATGAAGTCAAAATCAATAACAACATCAAAAAAATCCTGGGTAAAAAAAGTTATGAAGTGGATCAGGCCGTAACCAAAGAAGAAGCCCTGGAACAGATTCACGCCCAGTCCTAC
>DATGCF010000407.1:0-3785 GCA_035312245.1 Desulfosalsimonadaceae bacterium | reverse complement strand
GCGAATTCTACCTGCTGATTTCCCTCTGCACCCTGGCCCTGATGCTGCTGGTAAGCTGTGTGCATCTGCTGCCCCTCTACATCGCCCTGGAGCTATCCAGCTACAGCCTCTATATCCTGGTCTATCTCAGAAAAGGCTATGGAAAGGGGATCGAGTCGGCGATCAAGTATTTTATCATTGGCGCCACGGCCTCTGCGGTCATGCTCTTCGGGTTTGCCCTGCTTTACGGGACCGGCCAGTCCGGCTATCTGATTGATTTGATTCAGGAACTGCCGGCCCGAATGAGTGAGCCGGTGGTGCTGATCGGTTTTATCCTGTCCTTGAGCGGCTTCTTTTTCAAGCTCGCCCTTCTTCCTTTTCACTTCTGGGCGCCGGATGCCTATGAAGGGGCGCCGCACCAGGTCGCGGCCTATATTGCCACGGTCTCGAAAGCAGGGGCCATCGCGGTTTTGCTTCGGTTGATCGCCTTAAGCGGCGGAAGTGAGCAGCTGGCTTGGTTTCTGATCGTTTTATCGATCGCCTCCATGACCATCGGCAACCTGGCCGCCGTGGTACAGAAAGACCTGAAACGGCTGCTGGCCTTCTCCAGTGTCGCCCATGCGGGGTATGTGATGATCGGCATTCTGAGCATGAATGCGCTGGGGATATCCAGTGCCGTATTCTATGCGTTGTCGCTTATGATCATGAAGTTCGCCTGTTTCATGGTGGTGGTAAAGGCATCAAACAACGGGGGAAATATTGAGATAAGCGATCTGGCCGGTTTGCACCAGCGGGCGCCCATGCTGGCCCTGGCCCTTATGCTGGCGCTTTTCGGTCTGGCCGGCATTCCGCCGACCATGGGGTTTACGGCAAAACTCCTGGTCTTTACCGCGGCCATGAAAACCGGGCTTTTATGGCTGGTGCTGGTGGCCATGCTCAATGTAGTGATTTCGCTTTACTACTACCTTTTGGTGATCAAAGCGGCGTATTTTGCCACGCCTTCGGGCGATGCCCCGCCGATTCCGGTTTCCACGGGACTGCAGGTTCTGGCCCTGGCGCTCATTCTCGTCATGATCCTGGGCGGTATTTACCCCCATCACCTGATTGAACTGGCCCAGACCGCAGCCAGCAGCATTGGGTATTAACCCCAACGTCTTAACCCCCAACGTCTTACTCTTACTCTTAATCTTAATCTATGTCTTCTCAAAAAGCGGTGTATGCCGCCGCTGCGGTATTTTTTGGGGAACGGCATTTAATGATTCGCACTCGTACGCGTACTCGTGCTCGTAATCGGCTTTTGAATTTTTCGAGTACGATTACGAGTACGAGAACCGCCCCGCTTTCGCGGGACTGAGTACGATCAATGGCTAAAAAAAATAATATTTAAGGGCATCTTGGAGCTTGCCGATGACGTCATTCCGAGGAGCGCGAACGACGAGGAATCTTATTTGAAAGATTTCTCGCTGCCGCTCGAAATGACAGCCTTTTGAACGCCCAGCATGGGCTTGATGGACAATGCATATTTATCTGTCAACACAAAGCAGACGAAGCCATTATGGGCCCTCTTTGGTTGATATAAGACTCGGCCTCTGCCTAATCCTCAAACAACCGCCGGATCCGTTCCATCCGCCGGCGGTTTACCCCGAAATCCGAATACCCGGTCCGGGCGGCGGACCGCACGTGGATCTGCTGGGCCCCTTCGTCGATTAAAAATTCCAAATCGTCTTTAAACCGCATCATTCGAGTTTCGCTGACGGCGTGGATGTAGTCGGATTTGGCGGAAATGACGGTCGCCCGGGAAAGATTGTATAGAATATCCAGGAGTCGGGTGCGGGCCTCTTCTGTCGAACTGTTATACTGGATCGGCGGGATATAATGGCGGCTGTTTTCCGCCATGGATGAGACGCAGTTGGGCCGGTCCGGGCAGGGCTGGAGCGAACCGGTTACAGGTCCGACAGACTCAGGCAGATTCTTTACCAGCCGGTCCGGGTAGGGGCGGATCGTCATGGGATGCGCGGGCCTGGGTTTTTCCTGGAAGGGCAGTTTTTTGCCCAGCCTGAGCTTGGCAGCCTGCCATATGATGCGGGCCATGGTCAAATGCGGGGTAAGGGGGTGCCGCAGCATCGTGGCCAAATGGCTTCCGGCCGTCAGCGGCTTGGGCGTGCCATAGAGTCGTGCTTTGAACACAATTTCCCCGTCACGGATCAAGTTAATCCGAATGTTTAATTCCGGCGAAAGCGGGGAAAATAAAAATTCATAGCTGCCCTCCAGAGTATTGAAAGGCGAGACGAAAAAGTTTTTGTCCGCCACAAATCGGCGCTCGCGGCTTTGATTCTCGGGCTTTTCCTCAGCCGGCGCTGGGATGTAGACATGGCGCTCGCCGAATGTATTGTTGACCTCCGCCACGACGGCGGCCAGTTCCTCGGATTCGGAAAAGCAGTAATAGAAGCTGACCGGATTGAAAATATAGTTAAAATACCGGGCCGAGGTAATCAGCACGATGCGTCGGATCTGCGTGTCCAGCCCTTCCTGTTTAAGATGGGCATAAAGCTTGTCCTTTATTCTGCCGGGCCCGTAATCCAGATAATCCGCATCATAGATGGATGCCGGCCGGAACCGGTTGTAGCCGAAGAGCGGAAGCTTCCGATCCAGGGTTTCCAGTTCATCCAGGTCCAGTCCATAGACATATAAGGGATACCGCAGCTGGTGATAAACCGGCATGAATCGGGTATGTCCGACAAATCCGGTGTAGATGACGGAGTTCATAGGGTGATCCCGAACTTTTTGCCCACGTTGACCGCTGAGATCACGGCGTCCTCGTGAAAGCCGTATCTGAAGTAGCTGCCGCAGAAGTAGGTGTTCTTTGGACCGTTTAACCGGTCCAGTTGGTCCTGGGTGTGAATGGCGTCAAAGGTATACATCGGGTGCGTACAGATTTTGTCGTTGATGACTTGATCCGCTGACACCTCGCGGAGCGGATTCAGGGTCACCAGGTAGTCCTGCCGGGTGTTTAAGTTTTGGAGCTGATTCATGTAATAGGTCATGAAAAGCGGCTTTTCGTTTTCAGCCGGGGCCTCCCGGATATAATTCCAGGACGCTCGCGCCCGCTCGATCGGCGGCAAAAAAGCCGTATCCGTATGGAGCAGCACCCGGTTTTCCGAATACTGCCAAGCGCCCAGCAGCTTTTTTTCATCCGGTGTGGGATCTGTCAGCATATTCAAAGCCTCATCCGCATGTGCGGCAATAACCACTGCATCAAATGTCTCCTCGCCTTCCTCATACCGGACGCGCACCCGCCCGTTTTCCCGGATAATCGACTGGACGGGGCAGCTGGTATGGATCCGTCCGGGAAACTGCGCTTTAAATGCCTTGACATAGGAATGGCTGCCGCCGGCCACGGTATACCACTGGGGATGCATTTTTACCTTGAGGAGCCCATGGTTTGAGAAAAACCGGGCAAAGGTCTGTGCCGGAAATTCCAGCATTTTAACATCCGGCGTGGACCATATGGCCGCGCCCATGGGAATAATATATTTTTCGATAAAGTCTTTGCCGAATCCGTATTTGTTCAGGTATTGCCCTAAGGTGAGCTGGTTTAGTTCCTGTGAATCCAAAAGCTTTTGGGTTTTGCGGTTAAAACGCAGAATCTCGGTAATCAGCCGCCAGAAGCGGGGATTCAGGATGTTTTTTCGGTCCGCCAGGATGTTTCGGCTGGAATACTGAAACCCCGTCCGGCGGTCAAAATAGCTGAACGACATGTTGCTTTTTTGTTTTTCAACGCCGAGCTGTGTTAAAAATTCGATAAA
>DATGCF010000406.1:0-3210 GCA_035312245.1 Desulfosalsimonadaceae bacterium | reverse complement strand
AAATATTATGGTATGGCAAATATCGGCAGCCGGCCGGCCAAAAGGGGAAAAGCGGATAAGCTGACGTTAAAGGACTTGAGGGCCATTTCGTTTGTGGGGTCATGGAGCCAGCTCAGGCAGAATGTCCCCGGGTATTTCGGTCTTGGGACAGCGTTGAAGGCCCTGGCCGATGATGTCGGTATCGACGAATTGAGAAAATTGTACCGGGAAGTGCCCTTTTTCAAAGCCTTGATTCTCAACAGCATGATGTCCATGTCAAAATGCTTCTTTGGATTAACTGCCTATATCAGCAGGGATGAAGAATATAAAGACTTCTGGAATATCTTATTTGAAGAATTTGAACTGTCAAAACAGATGACCCTTCTGGTTTCCGACAGCCGATTCCTGATGGAAGAGGAGCCGATATCAAGTCGGTCAATACAGATCAGGGAAAACATTGTCCTGCCGCTGCTGACGATCCAGCAATATGCATTCCAGAAAATCGATAAAAAATCAGACCACTTACAAGCCTATGAAAAAATAATTCTTCGGTCATTGTACGGCAATATCAATGCAAGCCGGAACTCTGCATGATACTGACTGATATCCAAACGCCGAAAAGAACAAACGTTCTGATAAATTATAAAAGGCTTCAAGCGCTTCTGGGATTCGACAACTACGAAAACCTGCAAGCAGCTCATAAATGAGGCGGTGCAACAATGCGCATCCTTGCACTGGGGATCTTGCTGGCTATGCTTCTTGCCGCCTGCGACAACCCTGCGCAGTATTCACTTGAAAAGGAACAAAAAAACGTGTCCGGAAAAACCGTTGTGCTCGTGCATGGTTACAGCAAGGGGCCCTCGGATATGCACACGCTTTCAGATTTTCTCAAAGCCGCCGGGTACAGGCCCGTGACAGTGGACCTGCCCCTGACATTCGATCACGTGCAGGAGGCGGCAGAAATTTTCGAGAAAAAAGTCGGGACAGTTTTATCCGAGCTGCCGGATAACGAATCCATTGCAATGGTGGGCCACAGTACCGGCGGTATTGTGATCCGCTATTTTCTGTCGCATTCCGGGCAATACCATCGGGTGGACCGGGCCGTGCTCATTGCCGCGCCCAACCAGGGAAGCCGGCTTGCGGGCGTGGCCGGAGAAATATCGGATCTGCTGGTGGAGACCTTTGCCACCCTGGACTCCCTGCAGCCGGAAAAAATGAGCGAGCTGGCGCTTGACGACCCGAAGGAAACCAGGATCGGGGCAATTGCCGGAAACAAGGACGACCTTGCCCTCGGCCGGCTGCTGGAAAATGAAAACGACGGCCGGGTCGAGGTGGCATCCGTGTATTACCCCGGACTGGATGATTTTATTGTTGTGCCTTACAACCACAACGAAATCCACCACCGGGAAAAGACCGCATCCCTGGTGATCCGTTTTCTGGAATCCGGGCGGTTTAAAAACTAGGGCCGGGCCAAATATGGCATCTTTCATCTTGGTTGTATCCGGGTTCGGCAGATTTTTCAGGATTTTCAATTGCCTTGCCGAGTCTTATTTGATCAGGCCCGAAAATTTTTTAAACTCTTTTGGAGAGGTAGACAATGACCCAGTCCAACGCAGTCATGTCCGCATGGAAGCGGATGTCCGGCAAGCCGGGCGGTAAATGGGCGTTTTCCCGTCTGGTTTGCTGGAAAGCGCCCTATTTCGGCAGTATTCGTCCGAAGTTTGAACAACTGCGTCCCGGTTATTGCGAGGTGCGGATGACGAAGCGGCGCAGGGTGCTAAATCACATCGGTACGGTTCACGCCATCGCGATGTGCAATATGGTCGAACTCGCGGGGGGAACCGTGACGGATGTGACGATACCGTCGACCCATCGCTGGATTCCCAAAGGGATGACGGTGGAGTATCTCGAAAAAGCTGAAACGGACTTGCGTGCTGTCGCGGAGATAGACTCCGTACCCGAGTTCGACGCCGCAACAGAATTTCCGGTGATCGTGAATGTGATGGATACGAATCATACGACAGTCCTTCGGGCGGTTATCCAAATGTGGGTTTCTCCGAAAAAGCGGTAACGATGGATCGTTAAGGAGGAAGGTTATGTCCAAAATGACCGAAGAGCTCATTTTTTACGGCGACGACATAAAGATCGGCAGGTTTCCCGAAGAAACCCGCTTTATTTATCCCAACCCCCCGTTCCCGCCCGCCGCCCCTGTCGGCGCCATGATCGCACACGCCCTTGATCACCCCCTGGGCACGGAGTCGCTTGAGTCCAGGGTAAACAGCCGCAGCCGCATAACCATCGCATTTGACGACCTGTGCATCCCCGTGCCCCTGATGCGAAGCGACATTCGCGGCCAGGTCATCGAACACCTCCTGGCGCGTCTGGAAAAAGCCGGTGTCAAGTCCGAAAACATCCGCCTGATCTGCGCAGTGGGCCTCCACCGGAAATGGACCATGGACGAGCTCGCCATTGTCCTTGGCAAAAAAGTGATCAATGCAGTGGGGGCGTCCGCCATTTCCAACCACGACGCCACCGATCCCGACCGGCTGATTTGCATCGGGCAGACCCTCGAAGGCATGCCCGTGGAGGTCAACCGGGCCATTGACGAGTCCGATGTTACGATATACGTGAACATCAATTTCACCACCATGAACGGCGGCTGGAAAAGCATCATGGTCGGCCTGGGCTCCTTTAACAGCATCCGCTGCCACCACACGCCCCGGGAGTGGAACGGGGTGGATTCCATCATGGATCCCGATCACAGCCCCATGCACCGGACCCTTTCTGCAATGGGGCAGGTGGTGCACGAAAAATACGACATCTTTCAGATCGAAACCGTGATCAACAACAAGCTCTGGCCGGGCCCGATGGCCGGGCTGCTCTCCCCCTACCGGAACAAAACGCCGCATTGGGCGGCCAAAGCCGCAACCCGCTGCCTGTTCGCCATGTCTGCGGCATCCCCCGGCGGGGTCAAACGGTTCGTGCGCAACCGGATCCGGGCGGACTACCAGCTAATCGGCGTCAGGGCCGGCGATGTGGACCGGGTCCACCCCCGAACCATAGCGCAGGTCAAGTCCCAGCAGAACGTCGCTGTTGCAGCACCGGTGGACATTCTCATCTTCGGGGTGCCGAACCTGAGCCCTTACAGCGCCCTGTCCGTGTTCAACCCAATCCTTCTGCGCAGCGTGGTGCTGGGGTACATGCGGGGGCTCTATGCCGGGCGCCCCCTGG
>DATGCF010000405.1:0-3856 GCA_035312245.1 Desulfosalsimonadaceae bacterium | reverse complement strand
CGATCAGACCGATGCTGATGAGCTTTATCAAAGTAGCCGGCTCCTTGAAATAAACCAGCCCGATCACCGTGATCAGCGCTGTGCCCAGCCCTGCCCATATGGCATAGGCGATGCTCACATCGATGCGTTTAAGCGCCAAAGTGAGCCCGGCAAAGGATAGGCCGTAAAAAACAAAAATTAGTATGGACGGCAACCATCTGGAAAAACCTTCCGATAGCTTCATAGATGTAGTGCCGGCCACTTCCAGTATAATGGCAATGATCAGAAAGAACCAGTGGGACATATCGGTCACCTGTTTTAGGATGATTTATGAATCCGGCCAAATGGTGTTTGCGGCAATTGAAAAGCGCCAGCCGCAACAATACATCAGCTCCGGGGGGTTACACCCAATCCGGCGGCAAAGGCCACCCAGTCCTCCTCGGCCCGGGATTCGTAGATGGTCAGGCCTTTTTTGGCCATTTCATCCAATACCCACTGCCGCTTGTCGCCGATAATGCCCGAGCAGATGAAAATGCCGTCCGGTTTCAGCAGGCCGGGGATATCGGAGAGCAGGGGGAGAATTACCTCGGTCAAAATGTTGGCGGCGATAAAATCGAACCGGCCGGATACCTTGTTCGTCAAATGGCCGGTTTTTACGCTGTATTTTTCCGGTGCAATCCGGTTCTGGGCCAGATTTTCCATGGCCACGGCCACGGCGTCCTCATCCTTGTCAATCCCGGTCATCGGCCCGGCGCCCAACCGGTCGGCCGCAATCATCAGGATGCCTGAACCGGTGCCCACATCGAGAAAGGTGTCCCCGGGCTTTAAATAGGATTCCAGGAGTTGGATGCAAAGCCGCGTGGTGGGATGCGTACCCGTGCCAAAAGCCATGCCCGGATCGATTTCAAGGATGGTCTCACCGGGATTGGCTTGATACTCGCGCCAGGTGGGTTTAATCACAAACCGGTCCGAGATTTTACGCGGATAGAAAAACTTTTTCCAGGACTCGGCCCAGTCCTCCTCGTCCACATCCGTGTAAATGACCCGGGTGACAATGCCGTCATTTTCGTTGATTCGGGTGAGGGCGGCCTCAAGGTGGCGGCAGTTCTCTGCCAGCCGGGAGTTCTTGGAAAAATAGCCGACCACCGCATGGTGATCCGGCATGGGCGCCGCATCCCTGGCCCAGTCCGCGCTTGGATCGTAATCCGGGGTTTCCACGCTCACTCCGTTTAGCCCGATGTCGTAGTAAATATCTGATATCAGGGAAATGGCGGTGTCCACATCCTGATACAGGGAATAGTCGATGATCACTTTGGCCTCAATCCACTTCATTTATCCACTCTTTTAAGTAACTTAACAGGTATTAGGTTTTGGGTATTAGGTATTAGGTGTAAAATTAAAGGTTTCAGGTTTCAGTGTTCAGGCCTCTAAGGAACTTCCAGTGCACGGTTCACGGTTCAAGATTTAAAAGACTCAGCGCTTTTGGCTTTGGAAAAGGCTTATAAAAAAGGGCCATTTCCTTTAAGTCCCGCTTTGGCAAAGGGGGATTTAGGGGGATTTTTCATCATGGCCCAATACAAATCCCCCAATCCCCCTCCCCCTTTTTTCAAAGTGGGGGTGCGGCACAGCTCAAGGCTTACAGTTTGAAAAACTTAGTGCCTTAAAACACGCAAAAAAGTTACTTTTAGGTTCGGCCCCGGGCTGCGGGCCGGGGGGAATACGTCTAAAAGATGGGGCCCAAGGTATGTCGAATTATAGCGAAAAACAAGAAGATTTTAAAGCGCGAGGCCGGGCGGAAGATGGTTTATCCGCGCCGCTCCCTGGGTGTGCGACATATTTATTGCCTAAGCAGCTTTACGAGTTTCCCAGTAATCTTCGAATTTATTTGATTCTACGCAGCAGCGCAGGGCAATTATGGCATTGGCACCGCGTATTGACCAATGCATACCCGATTGCTTGAGCCTCTGAGATACAAGACTTTTGCAGCCGGCCTCAACCACGCCCGAACCGATGAACAAGTTGTTTTTTCTGAACTCGCCATAATTCATCCGGGCAATATTTTTTTCAAAATATCTGACAGTCCGCTCTACTGCTTTTCTTTTCTTACCCTTCACCTCAAGCTGGCGCAATTGTGTTATAATCTCACCTATCCGGCCCTCCCACAAAAGATCGGATAGCGGATTTAGCCAGTCTTGCTGTTTTTGCTCGTCTGCAAAAAGCTCTTTTCCCAACTCGCATAAATGCTCTTTGGCATGATAGTAATCCAGTATCTGGATCGCCCCGGGGAAATGCTCCTCAGCCATATTCCAAATCCAGGGCGCGCCATCGCCCAATATCGCTACCTCTTTGGCATGATCTGCGCCCCGGTGTTTTGCCTCGGTATAAAGACGCGGCGCAAAATCTTCTATCCCCTCAATCTTGCCCACATAAGTGGTTGAATTGGGATCGCGAAGCGGATTGCCCTCTTTATCAACGCTCGTCTGAGTAAATACAGCCCCCAATTTCGTTTCACGACTCCGGGCAATGCCGTCGGCAGCCTTGCCCGGCCTGCCTTGGGTCTCACGGCGTAAAACCGGAACGCCTGTGCCATCTGTAGCGATATACAGCACCTCGGGCACATCTTCTGAATCCAGCTCGGCACCGGCCATCACCGATGAAACCTCAATATCCTCTCTTTGGGCAATATCGGCACCAACGGCTTCAGCCACCCGCTCGACATCCTTGTCCGTAACCCGGATGCCGCCTAAATCAAAGATCAAATCCCCGGCCTTATCAAAACAAACCATGGACCCGGTTTTTGCCATAATGCGCCGCAGGCCTGGAGAAAAACCTGTTCTCTCCACATCCAACACAGTATCGGCAGGAAAGCGGCGCCGATTGCAATGACTGCATTGCTGATATCCGCGCCTCACCCGTACATCCCCTAAAACCGTGCGTATCGTCTTGCCCTGACGCTGTGTGGTAGTAAAGCTTCCCCCGCACTCGCAGATCTCAGTCAAGGCATTGCCATCTTCATGGCTTAATACTTTGTCCAGGATCAAAGCCCCGCATTGAAGCATCCTGTCTCTTATGGCAAGTTCCGCAGCCTCCAAATCAAAACTGCCCTGCTTATTGCGGTCATGAAAAAGCATTGAAACCAGCTTTTGAACTTCCCGGCTGATCTCATCAACGATTTCGTTTAGAATTTTTTTTTACCCGCCGAGCTTTGCTCGGCTTTTACGACCGCCTCCAATTGCTGGTCGCATATCTGTTTATTTAGCGCCTCCCATTTTTGCAGCCATTGCTGAAACGATTTTCGCGCCTCAAGTTGTTGATGGACAATTTCAACCGCCTTTGGGAAAGCCAGGTTGTGGGTCTTTGTTTTGCCCTCCTCCTTATAGGTCAACATAATTTGAGGGCCGTGACCGGGATGATCCTTATTTTGGCAAACGCAGCCAGATTTGCCGCAACGGCGATAACGAGTTGTCAGGCTGCCATGCCGAAAGGGGGTCATATCTGCCAATTCGTTTAAAAGTTGTTCACGCTCGGATTTAAGTATGTTATCTAAATCATTGAAGTTTATCATACCGCCTCCTTATCTGACAGTTTAATATACTGTCAGATAAATTAGCAGTTAAAAGCTTCCATGTAAACCAGAAAAATTCATGTCGCACACCCCCCAGGTAATTGTTGTTTGAATGAAGATCAAAACCTGTGTACAATGTCATCGGGCATCTCCTTTTTGTTAGGGTTGTTTGTTTTCTCTTTTTCCAACCCAACTTATACCAGAATCGTTCCGGTATAAAGGAGGTGCCTTTTATATGATTATCAAACCTTGATTTGTGATTTCCATAAATCACAAATCAAGGTGACCCCGGAATTGTTGTTTAAAAGCCCC
>DATGCF010000404.1:0-6710 GCA_035312245.1 Desulfosalsimonadaceae bacterium | reverse complement strand
CCCAGGTGTATGAAAATTGGTATGATGTATCAGATGATGAGGTTTTAGAACTGCTTGATTCCCTCAAGTGAGTGGTTTCCCATTTCACCGCAGATAAAAGAAAAATTATTATGTCAACCTAAAAGTTGATTAAAATTTTTTGGAGATTGATTCACGTATTCATCTTGTCATTCCGAGGAGCGGCAGCGACGAGGAATCTTGTTTGTTAAAGATTTCTCGCTGCCGCTCGAAATGACAGTCGGAAGGTTTTTTTGCAGCCGACAAACCTTGATGGCTTCGCAAAAAGTCCAATATCTTTGTTGCGCTGCATTCCTCGGGATTTGCGCGCCGCGATCTTGAACATTTTGCTTTGCCATCTCTAAATTGACTTTTTACGAGACTGTCAACCTTGCTGACTTAAATTAATACACCCGTGACTAAAAATTATCAATACATGTCATCCATATCCTCCGGATACCCGCCCGACATTCCCCCATTTTCCTTCTTTTTCGGCTTCTCGGCGATCATTGCCTCAGTGGTGAGCATTAAGCCGGCAACCGAGGCGGCGTTCTGAATGGCAAACCGCACCACCTTGGTGGGATCGATAACCCCGGCCTTGATCAGGTCTTCATAGGTTTCTGTGGCCGCGTTAAAGCCAAAGTCATCTTTTCCCTCAAAAACCTTATTGAAAACAATTGAGCCCTCAAGGCCGGCGTTTTCGGCAATCTGGCGAAGCGGCGCTTCAAGGGCGCGCCTTAAAATGCGGATACCATCCTTTTCCTCGCCCTTGGCATCGACCTTTTCAAGCGACTTGATGCATCGCACAAGGGCCACCCCGCCGCCCGGCACGATGCCTTCTTCAACTGCCGCCCGCGTTGAATGCAAGGCATCCTCCACCCGGGCTTTTTTCTCTTTCATTTCGGTCTCTGTCGCCGCCCCGATATGGATCACCGCTACGCCGCCGACCAGCTTGGCCAGCCGCTCCTGGAGCTTTTCGCGGTCGTAGTCGGATGTCGTATCCTCAATCTGGGCGCGCAGCTGACTGATCCGGGCCTCGATGTCCTTCTTTTTGCCAGCCCCCTCGATGATGGTGGTATTGTCCTTATCGATCTGGACCGTCTTGCAGGTGCCCAGGTCATCCACGGTCACGCTTTCAAGCTTCACCCCGATATCCTCGGATATCACCTGGCCACCGGTCAGCGCCGCAATATCCTGAAGCATGGCTTTTCGGCGGTCACCAAAGCCCGGCGCCTTGACCCCTGCCACCTGCAGCGTGCCGCGAAGCTTGTTCACAATCAGGGTCGCCAGGGCCTCTCCGTCAATATCCTCGGCAATGATCAGAAGCGGCCGCCCCGCCCGGGCCACCTGCTCCAGCAAGGGCAGCAGATCCTTCATATTGGAAATTTTTTTCTCATGAAGCAGAATATAGGGATCTTTGAGGTTCACCGCCATCTTTTCCGCATCCGTCACAAAATAGGCCGACAGATACCCCCGGTCAAACTGCATACCCTCGACCACTTCCAGGGTGGTTTCCATGCCCTTGGCCTCTTCAACCGTGATCACCCCCTCCTTGCCCACCTTTTCCATGGCATCGGAGATAATCTTGCCCACGGCTTCATCGGAATTGGCGGAGATGGTCCCCACCTGTTCAATTTCCTTTTTATCCTTGGTGGGCTTGGAGATTTTTTGCAGCCGTTCGACAATTGCCACCAGGCCCTTGTCAATGCCTCGCTTTAGGGCCATGGGATTGGCGCCGGCAGCCACCATCTTCTGCCCCTCTGTATAAATGGCCTGGGCCAGCACCGTTGCCGTGGTGGTGCCGTCTCCGGCCACATCGCTTGTTTTGCTGGCCACCTCACGAAGCATCTGGGCGGCCATATTTTCGTATTTGCCCTTGATTTCGATTTCCTTGGCCACGGTCACCCCGTCTTTGGTCACGGTGGGCGAGCCGAAGCTTTTCTCAAGAACGACATTATTACCCTTGGGCCCAAGGGTCACCTTTACAGCATTGGCAAGGGTGTTGACCCCCTTTAGCATATGATCCCTTGCCGTCTGACCATAACAAATCATTTTGGCTGCCATGTTTCTGTTCTCCCTAGTTTATTGGATAATTCCCAGTACATCGTCTTCCTTCATGAACACATGCTCAACTTCCTCAATTTTGATCTCGGTGCCGGCATACTTGCCAAACAGAATTTTATCCCCTTTTTTCACATCCATCGGAATCCGGTTTCCGTTTTCATCCCGCCGACCCGGGCCGACGGCTACCACTTTTCCCCGAATGGGCTTTTCTTTTGCCGAATCCGGAATCAGGATCCCGCCTTTTGTTTTCTTCTCTTCCTCCTCCCGGGCTACCAGAATTCTGTCATTTAACGGGCGAATCTTCATTTCTCAAAAACCCCTTTCCATTATCAATTGAAATGATTCATCGAGAGGCGGCTGCCTCCCCTCGACCGATATATACCCCACCTGCGCGCCGAATCCCGGCGAACCAGGGAAATTGATCGTAAATCTGGAATGAGTTTCGGACGGCATCCGAAATAAATTTAATATATAGGTGTGGTAAAAACCGTTTTCAGGTAAGTTTTAACGTCAATAAAGTAAAGCCATATTCTCATATGTCAAGGCACACAAACGAAATTTTAGTATAAACCGATCGTCAAAATTATTTCATTCACCTAACCATATATGCGGTATGGTTTATCAATATGATGGGCGTCTATCCGGTCTCATGCAGGCGTAATATTTAATTGCGATCCCGTTTTCGGGCACACAATAAAAAAGGAGCGACGAATATTCTGCCGCTCCTTTCGAATTTGTTGGCGTCCCCAAGGGGATTTGAACCCCTGTCGCTGGCGTGAAAGGCCAGTGTCCTGGACCGGGCTAGACGATGGGGACGCATGGTTAGCTGTGGTTTGGTGGGCCGTGTAGGATTCGAACCTACGACTCTCTGCTTAAAAGGCAGATACTCTACCAACTGAGTTAACGGCCCGAAGCTTTCGGCTCAGAATAATTTATAAATTAATATTTTTATCTTTGTTTTCAAACAGTGTCAATAAAAATCCACGGTAAATTTGTTTTATCTGTTTTCAGGCAGGCACGGGGGCCTGCCCTTACTTCTTCCAGAACTCCGGGACCAGAAAGATAATCACCGTATAGATTTCAAGCCGGCCGAGAAGCATACACCAGACCAAGAGCCATTTGCCGAGATCCGGAATATCCGCATAATTGCCGATGGGCCCAACCAGGCCAAGCCCCGGGCCGATATTTCCAATGGAGGCGGCCACCGCCGAAAACGACGTTACAAAATCCACCCCCATACCGGCCAGCAGAACAGAGCAGATTCCGAAGAGCCCCATGTAAAGGGCGAGAAAACCCAATATGCTGCCGATGACCGCATCAGAAACCGTTTTACCGCCGATTTTTACCGGCGCCACCGCACGCGGATGCACCAGATTAAAGAGCTCTTTGTAGCAGTATTTAAAGCAGCACATGATCCGCATCAGCTTCATGCCGCCGCCGGTTGAGCCGGCGGATGCGCCAATGAACATGCAAAGCAATAGGATCAGCTTGCTCATGGCCGGCCATTGGTTAAAATCCGCCGTAGCATAGCCGGTGGTGGTCAAAATTGAAATTACCTGGAAGGCGCCGTGCCGCAGGGCATTGCCGATGGATTGATAAATTTGACCGTAGACATTAAAACTTACCACCAAAACCAGAATGCCAATGACCAAAAAATAAAACCGGCACTCCGCATCCCGCCAGAACGCCAGGGGCTTTCCCTTGAGCATCTGGTAGTGCAGAGAGAAATTCACCCCGGCCAGCAGCATGAAGACCATGAAAACGATGTCGTAGTAGATGCTATTATAATGCGCAATGGACAGGTTCTTGGTCGAAAACCCGCCCGTGGGCATGGTGGTAAACATGTGGCAGAAGGCGTCAAAGATGTCCATGCCGCCCAACAGCAGAAGCAGCAGTTCCACGAGCGAAATCAGGGCGTAAACCTTCCACAGGGTTTTTGCCGTATCACTGACCCGGGGCTTTAACTTATCCGGCACCGGGCTCGGCACTTCGGCCTTGAACAGCTGCATCCCGCCGACGCCCAGAAACGGGAGGATGGCCACGGACAAAACGATAATGCCCATGCCCCCCAGCCACTGGATGAGGCTCCGCCATAAGAGGATGCCCTTTGGCGTGGCTTCGACATTGGTCATCACCGACGCGCCCGTGGTGGTAAAGCCGGAGACCGACTCAAAAATCGCGTTGACAAACGTGTCAAACACCCCGCAGAAGTAGAACGGCAGGGCCGCGAAAAGCCCGACGGCGGTCCACCCGATGGCTACGATCGCCATCCCTTCACGCTGGCTGATGTGTTCAAGCGGGCCGGTCCGTAGGGGCAGGTAAAGGGCGGCACCGGCGGAAATCGTAATAAGCGTGGCCTGAAAAAGGGAACAAAGACTGTCACCGTCAAAATACCAGCTGTAGAGGAGGGGAAAAACCATGATCAGGCCCAGGAATAAAACCAATATCCCGACCATGTTAAAGACCACACGCCAGCGCATTTAAAAGAACTCCAGCTTGACGGTGAGAATTTTTTCGATCTTTGAAATCACCTGCCGCTTGGCAAAAATGATAATGCGGTCGTGCGGATTGATCACACTGTCCCCGGAAGGAATGGTAATTTCATTTTCCCGGATAATGCCAATCACCAGCGCCCCATGCGGCATATCGGTCTCTCTCAGGGGTTTTCCGACAATATCCGAGGTCTCAAGCGCTTCCGCCTCCCAGACTTCGGCCTGTTCATCGGAAATCGTCCGCGCGGAAAGGACTTTGCCTCGCCGGATGTACTGAAGAATGGTATCAATGGCAGAAAGCCGGGGGCTGACCACCTGCTCCAGCCCGATTGAGGACATCAGGGGAAAATAGCTGAACTTGCTGAGACGGGTAATGGTTTTACGCGCGCCCATCCGTTTGGCGAGGAGCGAGACCAGGATATTGGTTTCCTCATCATCGGTCAGGGTGATGACCACATCCATATCCTGGATGTTTTCTTCCACCAAAAGGCTCTGGTCCGAGCCGTCCCCATGGATCACCACCACCTTGTTCATTTGCTCGGCAAGCTCGGAGCAGCGGGCCGGGGCTTTTTCAATCAGCTTGGTATAAATGCCTTTTTTCTCAAGGGACTTGGCCAGGCGAAGCCCGAGCCGGCCGCCGCCGACAATGAATGCGCGCTTCATGGGTTTAAACTCTTTGTCAAAGGCCTTAAGAATGCGCGCCAGCCCGCGTTCCTCGCTGATAAAATAAATCAGGTCGCCGGGATAGATCCGGTCATCCCCGCCGGGGATGATCAGCTTTTCGTTTCTCACCACTGCGGCGACTAAAACCCTGGTACCGATTTTCCCGGGCAGATCCTGCAGCCGAAGCCCGGCCAGCCGCGCGCCTTTGTCCAGATAGATGCCCACAAACTTCAGGCGCCCGTCGGCGAACTCCCCGACATCCACCGCTCCGGGCACGCCCATGAACCGCTCGATGGTACGGACCACCTCGATTTCCGGGTTGATTATCGTGTCAATATGGGGCGGGGCATCATGAAATATCTGATGATAGGCGTCATAATCCTTCTGGCGAATCCGGGCCAGCTTTTTGGTGGCCGGCGAAATGGTGTCCGCCATCAGGCAGGCCACCAGGTTGGTCTCATCACTGTCTGTCACCGCCAAAAGGATTTCGGCCTCCTTAATGCCGGCCTCCTCAAGCACCAGCGGACTGCTGCCGGAGCCGACCACCGCTTCCACATCGATATTCTCAGAAACCCGGGCGATGGCTGCGGCGTTCATATCAATGACCACAACATCCTTGTTTTCATGCGACAGCCGGCTGGCAATATGGAAGCCCACTTCACCCGCACCGACAATAATAATTTTCACGCTATGTGCTCCTTTTGAAATCGTTCGGCCGGCCATTTCAGCCGAAGGTCCAGCCGGGTATACCGATGCTGGGTCTTGTTGTTTTTAATGCCGATGGCCAGGGCCTTTTTCGTGCCCACCAGCACCACCAGCTGACGGCCCCGGGTGACGGCCGTATGAATTAAGTTGCGCTGGAGCAGGATATAATGCTGGGTAACCACCGGGACGATAACCGCGGGATATTCCGAGCCCTGGGACTTATGCACAGACACCGCATACGCCAGCACCACCTCATCGAGTTCCGTAAAATCATAGGGGAGCCGGCGGCCTTCGAAATCAATCACCAGCTCCCGGTCCTCCTGGCTGATCGATTGGATGCGGCCGACATCCCCGTTAAATACGCTCTTATCATAATTGTTTCGGATCTGCATGACTTTATCGCCAATGCAAAAACGCGCATTACCCACGGCCACGCCCTCTTTTCCCGGGTTTAAGCGCTGCTGGAGTTCCCGGTTCAGATTGGCGGCCCCTACGATGCCCTTGTGCATAGGGGAGAGCACCTGGATGTCGCTGATCGGATCAAAACCGAAGGATTCCGGGATGCGGCGGCCGGCCAGCGAAAGGATAAGGGAGAGAACCGCTTCGGGATCTTCCTGCTCGATAAAGTAAAAATCGGTGGGCGTCTGGCTTTCCTCAATCTGAGGCATGTACCCGCTGTTTATCCGGTGGGCATTCACAATGATCCGGCTCTGCCGGGCCTGACGGAAAATTTCATTTAACCGCACCACCGGCACCTTTTGGGAGGCGATGATATCGTCCAGCACGTTG
>DATGCF010000403.1:0-7770 GCA_035312245.1 Desulfosalsimonadaceae bacterium | reverse complement strand
GCCCTGCTGATGCATCTCCGCCGTGACCAGGCCGGCGCCTGCCAGGACAAAAATGACTGTCACAATAAGAGTCATGGTTCGTTTCATCTTGGACCTCCTTTGGATATTATGGGTTTTTCTGTTTTTGCGGCCATTCGCGACCCGGTTTCAGATACCGCGGCAGTTGTATCTTTGCTGCTGCCTGGCCAAGACCGCCAAATAAACCAGCCACCACTGCTGCCGCAAGAAACAGGCTAATCAACGGCAATAACTTTTTCCGAATTCCGGACATCGCTTTATCCCTTCACCTCATATTCCTATTTTTCCAGACTTAATTCATTTCGGCTGGAAACCCACGAATTATCGCGAAATTCCAAGGAGACGGGCGTTGATTGCTACGATCACCGTGCTTATCGACATCAAAATCGCCCCAACCGCGGGCGACAGCAATATCCCCCAGGAATAGAGCACACCCCCGGCCAAAGGGATGGCAAAGGCATTATACCCGGTTGCCCATGCTAAATTCTGAAGCATCTTTCTGTATGTGGCCCGGGAAAGATCCAGGATTGCCGCCGCATCCAAGGGGTTGTTGCGCACCAGCACAATATCTGCGGCTTCCACAGCCACATCCGTACCCGCGCCGATTGCTATCCCCACATCCGCCTGGGCCAGAGCAGGCGCGTCATTGACGCCGTCTCCGGTCATGGCCACGATCAGACCGCGGGACTGGACTTCTTTTACCTTGTTGGCCTTGTCCTCGGGCAGCACCTCGGCGAAATAGTCATCCAGGCCGATTTCTTCTGCCACCCAGGCAGCCACCTGCTTGTTATCGCCGGTGAGCATCATGCACTGGATGCCCATCTGCTTGAGTTTTGAAATCGCCTGCCTGGATTCTTCCCGGATGATGTCGGCCAGCACCACGGCGCCGACAGGCGTCTCATCAATGAGGATAAAGACAACGGTTTTGCCCTGGGCGTTTAACTCGTCAATGCGATTATCATCGACGGATAAACCGTTTTCCCGAAGATAGCCCGGGCTGACAACCTTCACATCCTTGCCTTCAACCCGTGCCTGCGCGCCCTTTCCCGTAATCGATTTGAAGTCTTCGGCCTTTTGCGGCGTTTCCACCGCTTTGGCGATTGCCTGTGCAATGGGGTGTTCGGATTGGGATTCAACGGCTGCGGCATAACCAATCAGCGCCTCTTCGCTGTAATCGTCTGAAAAGCTCAGGGTGTCGGTCACGCCGAAACGGCCTTCGGTCAGGGTTCCGGTTTTGTCAAAAATGATGGCCTGGATGTTTCTCCCCCGCTCGAAAGCGGCCCGGTTTCGGATCAGCAGGCCGTTTTTGGCGGAAAGCGCGGTAGAAACGGCAACGACCAGGGGAACCGCAAGGCCCAGGGCATGCGGGCAGGTGATGACCATGACCGTTACCATGCGCTCCAGGGAAAAAGCAAAATCTCTTCCCATGAACGCCAGCCAGATCACCAGGGTGATTGCTCCGCAGCTCAGGGCAATGATGGTCAGCCACAGGGCGGCCCGGTTGGCCAGATCCTGGCTTCTGGACTTGCTTTGCTGGGCCTGCTCCACCAGGTCGATCATCTGGGACAGGTATGAATCCTTGCCGGTTTTCTGCACAGTGATCGTTAAAGACCCCTCGCCGTTGACCGATCCGCCGATCACCTGCGTGCCGATGCTTTTGGAAACCGGCCTGGACTCGCCGGTGATCATCGACTCGTTGACAGAACTCTGCCCGTCTAAGACCTCCCCGTCCACCGGCACTTTTTCTCCAGGCTTGACCAGCACCCGGTCGCCGGCCTGGATTTCTTGTAAGGAAACATCCTTTGTGCTGCCGTCGTCCATGACCTTGTGGGCATCCGAGGGCATGAGCTTTGCCAGCTCCTCAAGTGCCCGGGAGGCTCCCATGACCGAGCGCATTTCGATCCAGTGGCCAAGCAGCATGATGTCGATCAGCGTGGCCAGCTCCCAGAAAAACACTTTGCCGGCAAGACCGAAGACCACGACACTGCTGTAGATATAAGCCGTGGCAATGGCAACGGCAATCAGGGTCATCATGCCGGGCTGGAATTTTTTCAGCTCGTCAAAGATCCCTTTTAAAAACGGCCATCCGCCGTAGAAAAAAATTGCCGTGGAAAGGGCAAATAAGAGGTATTGATCGGCGGCGAACCGAAGCTCTCCTAAGCCCAGAAACGACTGGATCATGGGAGATAGAAAAAGGACGGGGACGGTTATGGCAAGGGATATCCAGAACCGCTTCTTAAAATCAGCCACCATATGGGCATGATCTCTCCCGTGGCCACCGTGACCGCCATGGCTGCCGTGTCCGCTGCCGTGCGCGCCTTGCTCCCGGCGGCCCGATGCTTTGTTGCCCTGATGATGAGTCCCGTGGCTTTCATGGGCTTGGTTCTGCCGGTTATGTGAGGTGTGATTGTCATTCGATGCTGTGATCATAACTTTCTTCCGCTCTTGCCCTTTTGATGTACGGCAATCCATTTTTCGTAAATGAGGAAGCTTTTATCCTCTGAGGTGAACCTATTTTCCCATCATGCCGCCTTTCATCATGCCGCCGTGCTGCATCATCATATCTTTCATCTGTTCGATCTGTTTATCGGTGAGCACGGCCTTCATCTTTTTTGCCGTTTCATAGGCGGCAACCTTCATGTCGATTTTGATGCCGGCGCAAGTCGACATTTGATTTTTTACTTTATCGGCGGCTGCCTCCTTTTCCAGCAAACTTTTCATTTTCATTTTCTCCTTGGTCAGCTTGGCATCAAAATCCACCTGCTGTTTTTTAAAATTCGCCTGCAAGTCGATCAGTTTTACCGTCTGGTCTTGGGTAAGGGATAGTTGGTCCTGCGTGGCCGGCAGCATGTGAACCATCATCATGTATTTTTTCATGGGTTTTTGCATCATCATACCGTGATGTTTCATGCCCATTTCCCCTTTTTTCATGCCTTGCATGCTGCTGGGCTTCATATCGCCCTGCATCATGTCCTGGTGCTGCTCCGTCTGTTGGTCCTTGCCGTGGTGCATTTGAGCATTGGCGGTAAAACCCGCCACCAGACCGGTAAGAAAAAAGACCGCAGTGGCAAGAATCGCAAATCGTTTCATAATTAAACTCTCCCTTTCATTTTGTTCGGTTTTTTTGTCTTTTTTGTGAAGCTTTTCGAGGATGGCGTTTGCTATTGCCACATTGTATGACTAAAACATAATAGCTAAGAGCCTTTGTGCAAACTAAACATCAGTATGGCCATTTGAGGTTTGGAAAAACCAGGGACTGTCTGCGTTCGGGTGCCGTCACAGGGATGGTATGGACATCTGGGCGGCGCGAAAGTCTACCGGGGCATGAAGGATGCGTCTTACATGGTATGGCCGGTTCGAGTGGGAAGGGAGCCGGTAACCGCTTTAAATTCGGTATCGGATTGCCGCTTATGCGGAGGGGGCCTCTCCTTTTTTAACTTTTTTTGATGTGGATTCTGCCGATTTGGCCTTGCCGCCGGTCGTCTTTTTTGCGGTTGTTTTTTTCGCTGCCGTTTTTTGCGTTGGTGTCTTTTTGGACGCGGCTTTTTGAGTCCTGGCTTTCGCGGTGGATGCTTTTTGAGGTTTTTCAGCCGGCTTGTCTTCGGCAGCTTTGTTCGTTTCCATTCCCATTTTGGCCCGGGCTTCCAGGGCGAGTTCCTTTACTTTCTGGATATCCTCATCGGTGTATACGCCCTTGTGTCCCGAGATGGCCGCCAGTTTCATGCCGTGCTTCAAACCCAGCTTGTAGATTTCCTTGACCTTTTCCCATTCGATCTCCCGGCCCACCGTAAAGACTTCAAACCGTCCCTCAAGTGCCAGGACAATGGTTTCGGCCAGGCAGGCATAAGCCACCTTGTCAGGCAGCCCGATGTTTTTCATCTTAATGTGTTGGCCCGGCAGTTCGATTTCACCGGATTCAATAACCAGGACATCCGGGCGCTTGGCCACATCTTCGGGGGACAGATCCAGGGGGCGGGCCACGTCCGTAATAACGCATCCCGGCTTGACCTTGGTGATATCCAGCACTTTTTTGCCGGCACCCGACGTGGTGGTAACAATCATGTCCATTTCGTGGACATGCTGTTCAGCATAGGTCGATAGGGTGATTTTGCAATCCGGCATTTCATCCTGGATCGATTCCTTGAGCGCCAGGAGTTTAGCGGTATTGCGGCCCACCAGCGTCAAGTCATTGACCACCAGGGCCAGCAGGCGGGAGCATACCGCACCGATGGAACCGGTTGACCCCATGACCATGGCTTTGGCATCCAGCAATTTCCCCTTTTCTATCTTTATCAGCCCCATGCGGCGGACCGCGTCTGCCGCCGCCCAAAGCGCGCCCGAGGCGCTGTAGCTGTTCCCCGTAGTTACGGGGATTTCAGCTTTTCGGGAGACAGTTAACCCGGCATCCCCGACCACCTTGGTAAAGGCGCCAAGGCCCATGATCTGGGCGCCCAATCGTTTGGCCATTCTTGCCGCCTGCAGAAGCCGTTTGTAAGTAAATTCCGGGGAATGGGCCAGCATCTGCTTCGGGGTGCCCCCGACACTAATTAGCCACCCTTCGGCTTCGACGCCCAGGGGGGATTTGACGCCTTCGATTTTTGAATAAACAAATGGCGGGGAATAGGCCATCACTTTCTCGAGAGTGTCGGCAAACCCGGGAAGCTTGGTGAACATGCCAACCGTCTTATCCTTTCTAAAGTCATCCTGGGACAGGGGATGTATCACAAACGCAAACCGATTGACCCGACGCTTTTCTCCCTGCGGATAGACAATCCGGGGCTCCAGGTACTGCTCACCGATGATCTCCATGAGTTCATCATTGGTGATTTCAGCTTTGGGTTTCTCCAGGGCCGCTGTGATCATGGCTTCCAGCACATTTGTGCCCACAACTTTTTCAAGTATTTTCGGGGTATTGTCAATAATCATGTCTACCCCGCGCTGTCTGAGAAACTCAACCCGATCGTCATAGACGGTGGAAGAAATCACCGTCTTGCCCCCGAGCTCTTCGAGGCCGGCAACCCCCATATAGCGATAGAATTCCTGGTAAGGCACCATGATCATCGAGTTTTTCTGCATGGCTTTTCGCAGAAGGTATTCATTCAACTTTTTTATCGGAACGGTTGAGGTGGCCAGGCGCTTGCCCGGCGTGTATTGGAGGACTTCATGCACGCCGTTGGCATACCGCTCCACATCCTTTAGCGAATTTAATAATTTCGGTATGCCATGCTCGAGCAACGGGTCGGCAAAGATGAGATTGTCGGTAAATTCGGAGAGTATGCTGGCCAAGTTGTAATTAACAAGCCCGGAAAGCACTATCACCCGGGCATTGGTAAAGATTTCGTTCATCTTGTACTGCAGGTGCCGGATGGACCATTCAAAGGAGACTTTTCGGAATGCATCGCCGGTGGTTATCGGCGTGGACATCCGGGCACTCATTTTCGCTATCCATTTATGCTGTTTGGTATTTAACCGGGGCGGCCCTATAGTGTAAGGAAATCGTATGCTACCTATCCCAATGGCATCGGCTCTTTTATCCCAATATGTCAGCAGGGATTCAGCCTTGCTGTAATCGCCATCTGTTCCCACCCGTTTGACAAAAAAATCCTGGCCCAGGAACTCGGTTTCAAACTCATAATTGACCCGGCTTTCCCCCAAGCTGATACAGATGACGCGCTTCATAGTGGCTACCTCTCAATATTTTTTGGGTCTGGAAAAATATCTCGCCTATTTTAAATATATACCACAATGCTGTATCAAGCTCATCGGCTTTTTTTAAATCGATTATTTAGCAGGTATTTTAAAAGATAGGGTAAACCATTCCACATCCGGGATCACCCGAATATTAATCCTTGCCGCCTGCCGATGCTCCCCTGACCCAAATCACGGCCCCTCGTTCAGGGATACTGTCAAATCGGGTATAAAAACGGGCTTCGTCATGGGCCTTATGCCGGGTGAGTACACGGGGTGTATACTTTACGGATTGCTCGGCGATGATTTTTCCATCAAGTCCTGTTATCGAAACATTAATGGTGGATGCCACACGGCCCGGCAGTTGGGAACGCCGGACTCTGCCGGATACCAAAAGGCCTCCGTCTTTTATATCGCTTTTTACAAAAAAGAGTTTGAGGCCATCGGGGTTTTGAACACGTATGGGGTAGTAGGGGCCTTCATTGGCACCCGCTGCCGGACAAGACAGTAATGCGGCAAGCAAAATGCAAAAGAAAGCCACTGCCGATTTTTTCAATTGTATTTCCATTATCATCCCCAGAAATCCAGGATTATCAATTTGATAGCTTGGTAACAGATAAACACCAGAATTACTTCACCGATTTCATATCCTTTGCCATAACGATGCCGGATTGCCCGGAATTGGCATTAAAATATGAGAGGAACCGGTCAATCTCGGCAGCCTGCTGCTGTTTCAGGTTCTGTGCCCATCGAAATCCGATCGGCTGGTACCAGAGTTCGGCCTGGATGCTGTAGGGGCCGCTGCCGGGAGTCACGGGCACAGCATAGCGAACGGTATCCCCGCCGCCGGTAAAATCCGTATCCGCGTCCGCATTGCCCTTTACGGCAATATCGTTTTGAGCGGTTGATTTATCAAATCCACTCGGCAGAATGCGGTTGTCCTTGATAAATCGAATGGCTTTTAAAAGCCCGGTCGTTACATTGTTTTTCGGATCAGCCATGATGGCTTCGTAGATCTGCACCTGCTCTTCCACTTCAATCCGCTCGTAATGGGGTTCATACCGGGCGGGGTCTGAATCGTTGATATTGCCGGAGATGGATCCGTCGGGATTTAAGGCGCCGGATTCAAAAACCGTCTGCCCGTTTCGGTCTTTCACCGCTAGATGTAGCCAGGCTCGGCGGGACGGGTAGGCGGTGGGCAGTTTGTGCCCGGCGAGATTCGCTAATTCCACCTCGGCTTCCAGGCGGCTGCCGGATATTTCCGCGCGGGTAATCGTAACCTTGGCGGAATCATCGGTCAGGTTGCGGCTGGTTTCCTGCGCCGCCTGGGCCAGATCCTGGGGAAGAGCGGTTACACCCAGCTCAGCCCTGTATTGGTTGAAAATCCTGGGCATGAAAAAATTGCCGCCCCTAAACACATGGCGGGAAAAATTCTCCCGCGGCTGGCCGAGAACGGCGGTAATCGCCATCTGTTTTTCAAGCTGGGGCATGTGGCAGGACTGACAGCTCCGGGTGCCGTAGTAGTCGCTATGCTGCCACTCCAGATAGGGGACCTGCTCCGGCAGGGTGCCGATAACCTCACCGTCCGGTCCGCGGGTATGGGTATACAGGGTGTGGCACGATCCGCAAAGGGCGGAATCCTGCATATGCATGCCCTTTTGTGGATTGAACTGTGAGGCGGACTGCATGATTCCGCTTCGGCCGGCATCAACCTCATACGGGCCGAATATCGGCCGCTGTCCGGGCAGTGTGTTTTCATCCACCACAAAACCGGCGGTAAAGCTTTCTTCAGTGCCCAGTTTCCCGGATTGGATCTGGTGGCACATGCTGCAGGAGACCCCGTCTCCGGCGATTGCCCCGGTCGGGGTGCGGGCCGGGAGCACCGGCAGATTAGCAAAGACCCGGCCTTTTTGTCCGTTTGCCTTGGCCTGGTATCGGGCCATTGGCATGTGGCAGGCCGAGCACTCATCTTCAATCGACTGCTTGGCATTCGGATGGGCCAGGGTTTCCCGCCGCACAGAGGCCTGCCAATACGGGTCCTTGGCGGAATGCGCCATCATGGAA
>DATGCF010000402.1:0-5576 GCA_035312245.1 Desulfosalsimonadaceae bacterium | reverse complement strand
CCAGTCAAGCGTCAGTTGTCCGGCGTTCCATTTTTCCAATGAACGGGTTTGCCGCTCAAGGGATGGATTGGAGAGGATTTTATGAAGCCCAAACTGCAAGCCCCCGTTGCCGGCCGCCAGAAGCGCGCAAATCCAATATATCGGGTATTCAGGGATGTTAAGAGTCAAAAAATGATTGATGATGGGGGTGCATCCCCCGACAACAGCCAATAGTATCCAGCGCAAACGGATGCTCCAACGCTGGTTGGCGAGCATCATTTCTCGACTGTTTGACCCGGCTGCAGTTGCCCGGGGGAAAGAGGCCGCCTTCATGCCATATATCAGCCTTTTTGCAGCATTTGTTTGATTTTCTCGATCAGGGCATTGAGTTTGACCGGTTTTTCAATAAACGCTTCCACCGGCAGAAAGTCTTCATCTTTTTCCGGTGAAAATTCCATATTCATTTTTTTTGAAATACCGGTCAGCATGAGAATGGGAATTTGTGCATAAGGCTTGTATTCGGATTTTGGATCCGGATTTTTCAGCTTCTGGGAGATTTGGAAGCCTTCGGTGATCGTATCCATCATGACGTCCATGACGATTAAATCCGGGGGCGCGGATTTAATCTTTTCCAATCCTTCGGTGCCGTTTTCAGCTGTCGCCACCTGGAAACCATTGGCCTCAAGAGCGATTTTGATGCCTTCAACGAGATCCGGATCATCGTCAATAACAAGGATTTTTTTATCCGCCATTGTCCTTCTCCTTTAAATAAATATACAATGCGTGGAGCATGAAATACAAGGATCATAAGCGCGAACCAGCATTTCCATGGTCAGTTCAATCTCTTCGGCCGAGCGGTCCTTGATTTGGGGGACCAGGGACTCAAAATCCTTCTGGATGTTGCCGTGATTCTGGTTGGTGGGGATGACGCAGTTGGCCCATGTGCAGATGCCGGCATCATCGTATTCATATTCATGGAACAGAATGCCCCGGGGCACTTCAACAGAAGCCGCCCCTTTTCCCGCCTTTACGGCAGCAGCCGCCTGCTCATCAACAATTCCGTCTGCAAGGATCGCGTCGATCAGTTGGATACCGTCTTCCAGGCAGTGCGCAATCTCAACGATCTGCGCGACATTGTTCATAAAGGGGTTGCAGTTGACCGGCTGCAGACTGAAGACTTCGGCTACGGCCTTGGCCTTTGGGGAAAGCTGCTGGTAGCTATTGTTCAGCCGGGCCAGCGCCCCCACCATATAGGATTCCCGGTTATGTTTGGAAAATTTGGCCGTGGATTGCGGCACCAGAAATTCATTGCATATTTTCGGATAGTTTTTCACCGGCCAGGTGCCGCCGTCGGTTGAGGTGATATCGCCGTCGTAAAACGCGTATTCATTCGGATGCTTGAGGGCGATGAATTCCGTCTCCCGCTCAAAATGGGGCAAGCGGTCGGCATGGGCGCGGACCAGTTCCACCAGGGCGTCCAGGTCGGCCATGCCGTCTTCCAGCCTTGCCCTAAGTTTTTTTAATTCCATCGGGGTCGGCCATTTGGTGAACCCCCCGACTACCGGCCGCTGGGGATGGGTGGTGCGGCCGCCGATCAGGTCGGACATTTCGTTGGATAACTGATGGAGTCTGACTACTACCAGCACCTCATTGCGGTGGGAGGATGCCAGGGGAAAAACGCTGGGGGCGCCCAAAAGATCGGGCAGTACCAGGTAGCCCACATGGAGAATATGGCTCTGGATATTTTCCGCATGCAGCAGCAGTTTTCTCATGTTTTCAGTCTGTTTGGAAACGGCGATATCCATGGCTTTCTCGGTTGCTTTTAACGAGGTAAGGGTGTGGCCGATGGAACAGATGCCGCATATGCGCGAGGTGATATGCGCCGTCTCAAACCATTTCCGTCCCCTGACCATGGCCTCGAAAAAGCGCGGCGCTTCCACCACCTTCCACTGGCAGTTTTGCACCTGCCCGTCCTTAATCGTGATATCAATGTTGCCGTGCCCTTCGACCCGGGTGACGTGTTTGACTTGGATGGTTTTGGTCTCGTTCATTTGGCCACCTCCGAGTATCCGGTGTAAAGTCTGAATTTTCCGAAAATATCATTTACATCCAATCCATACTTGTTGAGAATGTCCCGCTGGGCATCGGTGTTCGGATCCTCCACCATCCCACGGCATCCCCAGCAGAAACTGCCCTCCTTGATGCATGTGGCACCGCATCCGGCCCGGGTAATCGGCCCCATGCAGGGCATTCCGCGCTCAAACGCGCAGATATTTCCTTCTATTTTGCATTCAACGCATACCGGGTAATTCGGGATCTCGGGCTTTTTGCCAAGCAGCAATGATTTGAGCACGCGGACGAATTCCGGGCGGGATATCGGACAGCCCGGAATTTCAAAATCAACCGGCACGACCGCCTTAAGCGGCCGGGCCGCATAGGTCTCATAATTCATGGTCCTGTCGCCGTAAACGGTTTCACGGACGTAATCGAGTTCAAAGAAGTTCTTCAGGCAGTTGATCCCGCCGAGCGCCGCGCATGAACCCAGGGCGATCAGGGTGCCGGCGTTTTCCCGGATGGTTTTCAGCCGGGATTCATCCGACCGTCGGGTGATGGAGCCTTCGACAAACGCAATGTCATAGTCATCTCTATGCTCTTTCATGGCCTCCCGGAAGCTGACAACATCGACATGCTCAATAACCGCCAGCAGATCGGCCTCCAGGTTAACGATTTGGAGCTGACAGCCTTCGCAGCTGGCAAAATCAAAAAACGCGACTTTGGGCTTGTTCATCATAGCGCCTCCTTTAAGTCCGTGATGTCCGAATACCTGAATACCGGGCCATCCTGGCAGACATAAACATTGTTGATCTGACAGTGCCCACATTTTCCCAGACCGCATTTCATCCGGCGCTCAAGAGAGACAAAAATCTGGTTATCCGGAATTCCTTTGGCTCTGGCCTCCAGAATGACAAAACGGTACATCACCGGCGGGCCCACGATAATGCAATAGGTATCGGCGGGGTCCACCTGGAATTTTGGAAAAAGTGTTGTGATGACCCCCACATTGCCGGACCAGTTCGGATCCGGCCGGTCAACGCTTTCCAGGTATTGGACATCCGCCCGCTCCGCCCATGCTTCCAGTTCTTTGACAAACAGGCGCTCCCCTGGATTTCTTGCACCAAACAGAATGGTGATGTCATTATAGGCATTCCGGTGATCCAGCACATAGTGAATAAAGGATCGCGCGGGCACCAGCCCGATGCCGCCGGCAATGAACAGAATGTTTTTGCCCCGGCCTTCCTCAATCGGAAAACAGGTGCCAAAGGGGCCGCGAATGCCGATTTTATCCCCTGTTTGAATGTTCTGGACAGCGGAGGTGACATTTCCGACCCTGCGGATAACGAGTTCAAAGGTGTTATTATCAGAGGGAGCCGAAGATACGGAGATCGGTGCCTCGCCGATGCCCAGAAGCGAGAGTTCAATAAACTGGCCCGGCTTGTGGCCAAGCGGCTTGCCGTTTATCAGCGACAATTCAAAAAGTTTTTCCGTCGCTGTCAGCTGTTCAATTCGGGAGATTTCAGCCCATTGCGGGACATACGGGGAAGTTTCGGCAATGACAGGACTCATTTGACCCCCTCCTTGTATTCTGTCTTCAGTTGGTTAAATACTTGAACCGGGTCTGCGATGCCGGCCAGGCATGCGTTGGCGCAGCGGCCGCATCCGACACATGCAAAGTCTTGCAGGGTCTTGAGCTGATATAAGCCCTTTCGATAGAATCGATGGCGGTACCTTGCCGTGCGGCTTTCCCGAAAATTCTCCCCGGTGCCGACTTTGGCGAAATCCTTGAGCAGGCAGCCGTCCCACTGGCGGTAACGGAGCCCGTGCGTGAGGTCCAGATCCATTTCATCCTGCACATCAAAACAGTAGCAGGTGGGGCAGACCAGGTTGCAGGTACCGCAGGAAAGGCACTTGTTGGCATTCTCACGCCAGATTGGACTTTCTTTGGAATGTTCCAGTAGTTTGGGGATTTCATAGCTCGGAAAATCCAATCCCCTGACCAGGCTCAGATTATGAATGGTCTTGCGGTGGTTGATCCGTCGGCTTTTTTCTTTTTCGTTGGCAGGCCGACTCTTGGCGTATGTGGAAAGCAGTTCTTCCCCCTTTGCGCTGCCGATTTCAACGGTATAGGCATCCTCAATATCGGTAAACATCAAATCAAAACCGTTATTGACGCTTGTCGCGCCCATGGCCGCCCAGAATGAATGCGGGGGTATCCGCTTGGGGTCCACACCGATCAGAAAGCTGGCTTCCCGCCGTTTCAAATAATGGGGGTCGGCAGTGCCGCTCGAGAATATCTTATCCAGCAGGGCGATGGCCTTTAAGTCATAGGGATGGATGCCAAAAACCACCAGCGGCGGGCTTTCAAAGACCGGAGAAGCCTCGAGTTCGGGGCCGGTTGAAAAGCGGAACAGGGTCTCCCTGGGGGGCAGGAAGTATTTTTTGGGCGGGTACCGGGTACAGTCAAAATCCATGCAGAGCTGGTCAGGGGAAGCAATCGAACTGTAGAGATAGGCCCCGTTTTGTTTTACCACCCCTTCCACCTGGTAGTGTTCGAGAAGGTTTTGAACAAAATGCGTCTGTTCTTCTTTTTCCATGACTCGTAAATCCATAACCTCTCCTTCCTTTGAGGTGTGACGGGCGTGACACGTGTGGAAGCGAAACAGGCCGAAAGCAGGGAATTTAGATATGTGGAACAGGGATGACCTTAAGCCCATTTACTGAAAAATAATGCAACATGGATGCCAACCTGTCAGGGTTGCGCCTTTATCACCGAAAGGCCGTCGAACATCGGTTTTTGAGGATGAGGCGGGGCCTCCTTGACCTAGTCTGTCAATTGTTTATTTACATCCTGTCAAACTCCGGGTGACATTAAAATGGATGGCTTCATAAAAGATGGCCACCAAAGAGATCTCAAAGTAATTGGCATATTCCTTGCCTAAGATTTAAGTACGAGAGGTGTTAGTGCCAAAATTTAATCCGTACCGAAAGAAGCAAAAATGACTCCCGGCTATGGGCTGTGGCCGGTCCTAAAGGGCCTGACGGTATCTTCAAGTATCATTTAACTATGAAAAACGGGAAAGGGAGGGGGGATCATATGGGCCAATTCGAAATCGCTTGCGAGACATTTACGACAAGCCGCCATAATGACACGATCGTGGCGTTGCGTTTTCAGCCGCACTTTTTGCTGCGCACCGCTAATTTGAAAGACCGGGACAAGGCCCTGGATTTTCTTGAACGGGTCTCAGCGGATCAATCCATTAGGGCGCTGGTCGTGGCCGGTTCTCCCGATGCCAAGGGGAGGGAGGAGTTTATAGATTTTTTCAGGCAATTCCGTGCATCCGGGATGGATCCGGCATTAGTCCATAGAATGTATAATGTGATCAGCCAACTGGTTCTGAGGCTGGCAGAGATGAACAAGTTTGTTGTTTATATCAACAGCGGCAGAGTGCTGGCCTCATTTCTAAATATCGGACTGGCCTGCGACTATCGGATTCTTGCAGAGGATGCCCTTATACAGAATCCTTGTGTTGATGTCGGCC
>DATGCF010000401.1:0-14392 GCA_035312245.1 Desulfosalsimonadaceae bacterium | reverse complement strand
GTGGTGGTTACCTCGTCGGCGATTGGCTCGGATAATCCGGAGGTCAAGGCGGCCCTGGATGCGGGCATCCCGGTGATTCCCAGGGCGGAAATGCTGGCTGAGCTCATGCGGTTGAAATACAGCATTGCGGTGGCCGGCGCCCACGGTAAAACCTCCACCACCTCGATTCTGGCCAGCCTGCTGGCTGAGGGCGGGCTTGATCCGACTGTGGTGATCGGCGGGAAATTAAAGCAGATAAATACCAATGCGGTCTTGGGCCAGGGCGATTTTATCGTGGCGGAAGCTGATGAAAGCGACGGCTCGTTTTTAAAGTTTACCCCTACCATTGCGGTAGTGACTAATATCGATCTGGAGCACTTGGACTTTTATAGGGATTTAGAGACCATTAAATCCGTTTTTCTGGATTTTATCGACCGGGTGCCCTTTTACGGGCTGGCGGTGCTTTGTCTGGATAATGAGCATATTCAAGAAATTATTCCACGACTCAAGAAACGCTACATTACCTATGGCCTAAGCGCCCAGGCGGATATCCAGGCGGTGGACATTAAATATGAAGCGGTCCGCAGCCGGTTTTCCGTTTACTGCCAGGGACAACTGGCCGGGACGGTGACCCTGAACCTGCCCGGGCTTCATAATATCTATAACGCGTTGGCGAGCATTTCGGTGGGCATGGAGCTTGAGATTCCGTTTGAAAAGATTTCATCCGCCCTGGAAAACCTTGAGGGCGTCCAGCGTCGGCTTGAAATCAAGGGGGATGCCGCAGGCATCAAAATCATCGATGATTACGGCCACCATCCCACGGAAATCAAGACAACCCTTGACGCGATTCGGAAAAGCTGGCCGGGCCGGCGCCTGATCGTTGTGTTCCAACCCCATCGATACACACGGACCAGCGCCTTATTTGATGATTTTACCAGATCCTTTTATCAGTCAGACATGCTGATTCTGCTGCCGGTCTATCCAGCCGGCGAGAAATTGATTGAAGGCGTAGATCATAACCACTTGGCCGAAGGGGTGCGCCATCATGGGCATAAGGATGTGGCCTGCTTTGATGATCAGCATGATGCGGTTTCATACCTTAAGGTACATGCGAAAGCGGGTGACATCATACTCACCCTGGGGGCAGGCAACGTATGGCAGGCCGGCCAGGCGCTATTGGATCAATTGGATGAAGAAACCAATATTTAGAGCGATTCATGCATAATCAACAGGCATTCAGATCGGCGATCAAAGAGCGGATCAAAGGCAAAGTTTCCTTTGATGAACCCATGGCCGCGCATACCTGGTTTCGCGTGGGTGGCCCGGCAGATGCCTATGTGGTGCCGGAAAGTGCGGATGAACTGGTTTCGCTGGTGAAATGGCTGGCCGGGGAAAACATTTTTTATCTCGTAATTGGTGGCGGCTCAAATCTTCTCGTCAAAGATAAAGGGGTCCGCGGGGTGGTGATTGATATGGCAGCCAGGCTTAAGGGACTTTCGGTAGCCGCCGGGGGGGCGGTAGCCGTGGTTGTCCGCGCCATGGCCGGCGAACACTTAAACCGACTCTGCCGGTTTGCTATTGATAAGGGTTTGGCGGGAATGAATTTCGCCATCGGGATTCCGGGCACGGTGGGCGGGGCGATCATGATGAATGCCGGCACCGCCGACAGCAGTATCCAGGATGTACTGGTCAAGGCCACCATCCTGTTTCCGGATGGCCGCGTGGAGGTGCTTTCGGATAC
The DNA here is from genome assembly GCA_035312245.1 of Desulfosalsimonadaceae bacterium. Lineage (GTDB taxonomy): Bacteria > Desulfobacterota > Desulfobacteria > Desulfobacterales > Desulfosalsimonadaceae > M55B175. The sequence goes on along the minus strand of DATGCF010000401.1, from coordinate 12,672 downwards.
ATCCCTTGACTTCGAGTACCGGGGCCTCAAATATCCCGATCCCTATGATGAAATGCATCCGCCCGTTATTCTGGATGGCAGCTTTCAGTTGTATCCGTCAAATCCCGAAGAATTGGCTGCCGAAGCGGCGGCTTTGCTTAAAAAGCGCCAGGAGCGGCAGCCCAAAGGCGGGGCAAGCGCGGGTTGTTTTTTTAGGAATCCGGAAATCGGTGAGCCGGCCGGCGCATTGATTGATAGGGCCGGGATGAAGGGGGTACGCCAGGGAGATGCCCAGGTTTCTGAGATGCATGCCAATTTTATCTTAAACCGGGGCAGGGCCACAGCCGCGGATATTCTTCAGCTTATGGCAGCAGTTCAGACAGCGGTCTACGACAAGTTTGGGATTTCGCTTAAGCCGGAGGTCAGAATTGTCGGTGAATAAACCCATCCGGAAAAACCGGTATAAAAACAAAAAGCCCGCCCAAAAGGCATCTGCCCGGCGGATGGCTGGGATATGGCTAAAGGCATTCATCGGGGCGGCCGGGTTTTGTCTGGCCGGGGTGATTTTTATCTTCGGCTATGATGCCCTGACCCAGTGTGATTACTTTCGGTCGGCGGTCATTACCATAAATGGTGAGGGCCGGCTTTCCGAACAAATGATCCTTGAGGCGGCGGATATTCAATGTGGAGATAATATTTTGGCCGTCAATCTGGGCCGGGTGAGAAAGCGCCTGGTGGCGGAGCCCTGGATTAAAAATGCCGGGGTTCGACGCGAACTTCCGTCCCGGCTGATTATCCGGGTTGAGGAGCATCGGCCGCTGGCCGTGCTGGACGTAGGCCGGTGTTTTTTAATCGATCAGGCCGGCGATATTTTCAAAGAAGCCGCGCCGGCTGAGATGAGCGGTCTCCCGATTATCGCGGGCATTGACTATGCACAATGGAAGTCCCCGGAGAACCCGGAAACAAAACCCTATACGGCGGTCATGGCGATGCTGAAGGCGCTTGATGGAAATGCTGCTTTTTTTGGCACCCGCGGAGTCCAGGAGATTTCCGTAGATCCGGAGATGGGGCTTACCCTTCGCGCCAGCGCACCGGTGCCGTCGGTTCATATGGGCTACGGCGCGTATGAGAAGAAACTTCAGCGGTTCGGCCGGGTCTTTGCCCGGCTTCAATCAGATGCCAAGCTTCCGGAAATCAAGTCAGTGGATGCCTATAATCCGGACCGGATGATCGCAATGCCAACTGCCCGGAATACCAGCGAACATGAAAAGGAGGTCTAAGGTGAAGGGAAAGGAAGAGATTGTCGTCGGCCTGGATATCGGCACCACGAAAATCTGTGCGGTGGTGGCCGAAATGAGCGGCGGCACGTTTAATATCATTGGGATCGGAAGTCATCCGTCTGTGGGACTGCGCAAGGGGGTTGTGGTGAATATTGAGTCCACCGTGAATTCGATTAAAAAGGCGGTGGAAGAAGCCGAACTTATGGCCGGCTGTGAGATCTCAGCCGTATATGCGGGTATTGCGGGTGGGCATATGACGGGGTTTAACAGTAACGGCATCATCGCCATCAAAGGCGATGAAATTACCCAGTCGGATGTGGACCGGGTGATCGAAGCTGCCCGTGCGGTGGCCATTCCCATGGATCGGGAGGTAATTCACGTGCTGCCGCAGGAGTTCATCGTTGATGGTGAGGGCGGCATCCATAATCCGGTTGGTATGGCCGGCGTCCGGCTTGAGGCAAAAATCCATATCGTAACCGGCGCAGTCACCTCAGCCCAGAATATCGTTAAATGCGCTAATAAAGCCGGACTGGATGTCTGCGATATCATCCTGGAGCCGATCGCCTCGTGTGAATCGGTGCTTACCGCCGAAGAAAAAGAGGTCGGCACCGCACTGGTGGATATGGGCGGCGGCACGACGGATCTGGCGGTTTTTAACGGAAACAACATCAAGCATACGTTTGTGCTATCTCTGGGCGGCAATAATATGACCAATGATATTTCCGTGGGACTGCGCACCCCCATGGCCGAAGCCGAGCGGATCAAACTTAAATACGGGACCTGTATCGCGGACAGGGTCGGAAATGATGAAACCATCGAGATATCCGATCTTTCCGGCCGCGGCGGCCGTAAGCTGCCCCGTCAGATACTGGGGGAAATACTGGAGCCCCGGGTGGAGGAGATTTTTACCCTGATCAAGCGCGAGCTTTATCGGGCGGGTATGAAAAATGCCATTTCCTCCGGGCTGGTGATGACTGGCGGGGCCTCCCTGCTGGAAGGGATTACCGACATTGCGGAATCCGTTTTTGAACTGCCCGTTCGCATCGGCCGCCCCCAGGGCGTAGCCGGTCTGGTGGATGTGGTGAACAATCCCATGTATGCCACCGGCGTGGGCCTGGTTATCTACGGGGCGAAAAATCAGGAGAAGAAGAAATTCCGAATCCGGGACAACAATATTTTTAATCGGATCATGAAACGCATGAAATCCTGGTTTAAGGAAATCATTTAATCCATATGACAATATTTCAAACCCGAAACAGCATAAGGAGGTGAACCGATGAACTTTACCTATGTGGAGAACGACAATTCAGCCAAAATTAAAGTAATCGGCGTCGGCGGCGGCGGCAACAACGCCATTAACAACATGATTGACGCAAGCCTCGAGGGGATCAAATTCATTGCGGCCAATACCGATGCCCAGGCCCTGGCCAATGCCAAGGCCAACACTAAGATTCAACTGGGCGAAGCTTTGACCCAGGGATTGGGCGCCGGCGCGGATCCCAACATCGGCCGGGAGGCAGCCATTGAATCCACCGAATTGATCCGGGAGGCCCTGGGCGATAGCCATATGGTGTTTATCGCCGCCGGCCTGGGGGGCGGCACAGGTACCGGGGCTGCGCCCGTGATCGCGGAGATCTGCAAGGAACTGGGCGCATTAACCGTGGCCGTGGTGACCCGACCGTTTGCGTTTGAAGCCAGAAAGCGCACCCGCCATGCTGATGAAGGGATTGCCAAGTTAAAGGAAGTGGCGGATACGGTCATCACCATTCCGAATGACCGGCTGCGGGGACTTGCCTCCAAGAAGGCCACCCTAATTGATATGTTTAAGAAGGCTGATGAGATTCTGCATCATTCGGTGAAAGGGATTACGGACTTGATCATGCATCCCGGCCTGATCAATCTGGACTTTGCGGATGTCAAGACCACCATGGCCAAGGCGGGCATGGCCATCATGGGCATCGGGCGTGCCAGCGGAGAGAACCGGGCCCTGGAAGCGGCAGAGCGCGCCATCTCACATCCCCTGTTAGAGGATAATTCCATTGTGGGCGCCCGCGGCGTGTTAATGAATATTACCTGCAGCGCCGAGTTGACCATGGAAGAGACCATGGAGGCATCTGATCGGATTTATAACGAAATCAATAATGAAGATGTGGAACTCATCTGGGGAACCGCCGTGGATGATTCCCTGGGCGATGAGATGCGGGTCACCGTGATTGCGACCGGCATCGGGGACCGGGATATGCAGCATGTAAAAGACAACATCCACAAATTTCCGGCCGACGGATTCAAGCCGCGCGGCAAGGTCCGGGATTTGACCGATGAAGAATTGAAACTGGATGATTACGACATTCCGACTGTGATCCGCAATGAGGCCCGCCGGCAGAACGGGGGCAATGGCAATGGCAACGGCAACGGCCAGAAGTCCGGTTTGGGTGAAAAGTTCGGCCGCAAGGCCAAAAAGGATGGCACCTACAATAGCAGCTTCAACTATGATACGGATTTAGATATCCCGACATTTCTGCGTCGGAAAGCGGATTAGTGAGGATAATAGTACCGCTCTGCGTTTAGCTGGTGCATTTCCAGGCCTAAAGACATTTGCAGTTCCGGGTTTGATAGTTACGTGGTCCCGGCGGTTTCAGTGTTAAGGCGGTTGGCCTTGTCCGGTTTGCCTAATCTTGCTGAAACCTGAAGCCGCCTATGGGGCTTGGTATAGCCCCCGCTGAGTTGATATATACCCTATCCGTATGGCTCCATTCAAATTTTGCCGCACAGCCGCACCGGCCTGTCCCATGCCGGGCATGGCGACAGATCCGGGGCGTTAAAAGCGGACAAAAGTCCTTGACAAATGCCTCCTAAGTTAATAGGTACAATACCTTAATTTTTCAGAACCGAACTCTCTGGGCAGTCCGTAAGGCCTGCATAAGTACCGGGATTCCGCGATACGGGCAGTTTGGTATAGGTTCGGCTGCCCGCTGGATAGGTGAAAAGTTGGTCTTTGGCTGTTGAAAGGAATCGAATTGCATGACTTCGAAATTTGAATTGAAATTGGCGTATGGAGTGCTTGCCGTTTGCTTGGTCATCGGATTGCTGGGATACAGTATGCTTCCGGCGAAATCGCCGGAAACCCCGATTCGAAAGATGTTTAAGGCCACGGGCGGGGATGTGTTGTTTGATCATCAAGGTCACAGCGAAAGCTACGGGCTTTATTGCGAGGACTGCCACCATGCCTACCAGGAATTAGAAAAAGAGATGCCGGATTCATGCGGCCAGTGCCATCAGTCGGAAGGCAAATACCAGCCGGCATTGGGCGATAAGGGCATGTTCAAACATGATGCGCATGCCCAGGAATACGGCCTGTATTGCAACGACTGTCACCATAATTATCAGCAGGGTGATCCGGAGCCGCCCCAGCACTGCACTGCTTGCCATCAGCGCGGCATGGGCGATGATATGATGCCCGGCCGCAAGGCGGCATTCCATCAGCAGTGTATCGGATGCCATGAGAATTTTGGGGTGATGCCGGGGCAAACCGATTGTGCCGGCTGCCACGCGCCCAGAAACCGAACCGAGGCGTTTCATACCCAGTGCATGGGTTGCCATGAGGATTTCGGCGTTGGCCCGACCCAGTCGGACTGCAGCCAGTGCCACGGATATTAACCGGTAACGCTTGTCGCGAACGCTTCATATATTTGCAAACCGAATAATACGGTTAAAGGGTAATCCATGAAAAGATCGTTTTTTGGCTTTATCAAACCGAAACTGACCTACTCGGCTATTACGGATTCAGATGCTGAACCGGTGTCTTTGCCGGTATCAAAAGACATCCGGCTGCTTTTGGATACACCGCTTCAAAACTCCCGGGATTTGACACTGTCCGTTGGGGAGCAGGTGAAAGCCGGCCAGCGCATCCAGGTGACCCGGGATGCCCGGGACTATGCCATGGCCAGTCGCTCTGGCCAAGTCACCGAAATAAATCCGTTTTTGGGTATGATGCAGGCGCAGATGACGGCCGTATCGATTGCTGTGGATTCAGAAGCGCATCAGGTGGCTGATGACGAGTTTAAGGCAATCAGCCAATCCCCGTCCCTTGAAAATGCCGCCCGATTCCTCCAGGGGCTTCCCGGAAAACCCGATTTTTCCCCATTTTTTGAATCTGACAGGCCGGTTAAGGCCATTGTGGTGCTGGGTGTTGATCAGGAACTGCTCTCCATCACCAACCAATATTTTGTCAAAACCAGTATTGAATCGATAAAGAGCGGCATTGATATCCTGCGAAAGCTGACCGGTATTCAAAATGTCGTCATGGCCGTCCCCGAGCACTTGGTGGAGATAGCCGGTGCCGCCGGGGCAGGGGTGAAAACCGTGGATTTGGAATATCCGGCCGCCCATCCGGAGCTTATTCTAAGACATATGATGGCAAATGAGTTAAAAGGCGGGGATACCACTTCTCATGCGGATGCGGCGTTTTTTTCGGCAGAGGCGGTATCCGCTATTGGCGCGGCATTTAATACGGGAAAGCTGCCGCTGGAGAAGCTGGTCACATTTATCTCCAAAAACGGTGCCAGGCGATTGGTGTCTGTCCCCATCGGGACCCCGCTAAAGGATATCCTGAAAACTTTTGATGAAACCATCCGGGAAGGGGACCGGATTATTTTCGGCGGCCCTCTGACCGGGGTTGCGGTATATGCGACAGACCATCCGGTTGGGGGGGATACGGATACCATTATGGTTCAGGACGGCTCTCAGATCCTGGAAAACGCCGATGTGGCCTGTATCAATTGCGGCGAATGCGTCCGCATTTGTCCGGTCAACATTCCGGTCAATATTCTCATCCGGCTGCTGGAGGCGGAGCAGTACGAGGCGGCGGCCGCCCAGGCGGAGCTGGATGCGTGCATCGAATGCGGGCTCTGTGCCTTTGTCTGTGAATCCCGGATCCCGATTTTTCAACACATCAAACTGGCCAAACATACATTGGAGCAGATGAAAGCGGAGGAAAGCCATGGCTGAATCCATCAAACTGACGGTTTCCCATGCGCCGTTCTGGCATAGCGGCAGTCAGATTTCCGTCAAGAATTATCATATCCTGGTGGCCACCCTGCTGGCGGTGATCCCCGGCTTGCTTCAGTACGGCATCCCGGCGCTTTCCGTGGTGACCCTATCAATTGCCTCGGCCATGCTATGGGAGCTGGCCATGAACTATGTGACCCGCCGTCCCATTACCATCGGCGACGGCAATGCTGCACTTTTGGGGATGCTGTTTGCGATGATGCTGCCCGCCACCACCCCCTGGTGGGTGGTCATTGTCGGGACCTTCTTCACGATTGTCGTCGGCAAACAGATTTATGGGGGGCTCGGGGGCAACCCCTTTCATCCGGCGGTGCTGGCCATGGCCGTGCTGATGCTGTCCTGGGGCAGTTATTTTGATTTCAACGAGGCGTTGGTCAATTATCAGTTCGACTTTAACCCGGTTTACCCGCTGGTGCTGGCCAAATCCTTCGGGGCCGGGGCGGTCGAAGGATTCAATGCGCTGGATCTTCTGCTCGGCCGACAGATCGGCGGCATCGGCACTTCCTGCGTGTTGGGCCTCATCATCGGCGGCATATATCTCATGCTGCGGGGTTATATCCGCTGGGAAATTGTTGTCTCATTTATCGTCGGCATGTTTGTTACCGCCTTCTGCTTCCATCAGGTCAATCCGGATGTCTATGCCAGCGGCAGTTTTCATCTGCTGACGGGCTACTCCATGTTAGGGGCCTTTTATCTGGCCACAGAGGACTCCTCGTCGCCGGTCAATTTTATTCCCATGCTGATTTACGGAGCTCTTGGCGGGTTTCTGGCGGTGCTGATTCGTAATATCGGCACCCATATCGACGGGGTGATTTTTGCCATCCTGGTGATTAACCTGACCAACCCGATCATCGATAAAATCAGACCCAAGACTTCCCGAAAGGTGATCAATTATGCGTGAAATGGTAAAAATGGTCATCGTGCTGACGCTGCTCAGCAGTTTTTCCGGCGGCCTGCTGGCTGCCATTCGCAACAATACGCAGGAGCGGATTGACAGCCAGGTGCTCAAATTCGTCAAAGGGCCGGCCATCCAAACGATTATGGAGGGAGCGGACAATAACCCGATCCAGGACCGGTTTGCCATTCCGGTCGGGGAGACGGAAAAGAATTTTTTTGTCGGCGTGTTTGACGGCAAGCCGAACGTTGTGGCGTTTGAGACCAAGGGGGGCGGCTATGGCGGCGATGTGGGCGTCATGGTGGCTGTCAATGTTGAATCCGGAAAAATCCATGGGGTCAGCGTCACCACGCATAATGAAACCCCGGGTCTCGGGGCCCGCGTCGAGACCGATGAAGATTTCAAGAATCAGTTCGCCGGGGTGCCCATTGGCACGGAAACTCAAGTAAAAAAGGACGGCGGTGATATCACGGCATTATCCGGCGCTACCATCACCTCCCGTGCGTTTTGCAAGGCTGTTGCCAAGGCAGGGCAGCTTTTTGAGAAGGTGAAGCCGAAAATTATGGAAAAGCTATCAACTTTTTCCGGATAAAGGGAAACAAGAATTATGGCAAAAACACTGGCTCAGGAATTTACAAAAGGCTTATGGGAAGAGATTCCGCCGTTTCGCTTGGTGCTTGGGCTATGTCCCACGCTGGCAGTGACCAAATCCGTACAAAACGGCATCGGAATGGGGATAGCCACCACATTTGTGCTGGTTTTTTCTAATTTACTGGTTTCACTTTTGCGAAATGTAATTCCAGCAAAAATTCGTATTGCCTGTTTTATCATTATTATCGCTACTTTTGTCACCGTCGTCGAACTGTTGATGCAGGCATTTGCCTATCCGCTCTATCTTCAGTTGGGAATTTTTATTCCCCTGATCGTTGTTAACTGCATCGTGCTCGGCCGGTCCGAGGCATTTGCTTCAAAGAACAAGACGGTGCCCGCCATTGCAGACGGGCTTGGCATTGGCGTTGGCTTCACCCTTTCCCTGAGCGTTCTGGGAGCGGTCCGGGAGGTCCTGGGTGAGGGCACCTTTTACGGTATGCAGGTTTTTGGGCCGTCCTTTGAACCCTTTAGTTTTATGGTCGAGGCCCCGGGGGCGTTTGTCTGCTTAGGCTTGTTGCTATGCCTGATGAATCTTGCCGGCAGTCGATAGACCGGTTGCATAAGAACAAACAGGAGTCGAGAGTATGGGCGATATTTTTGTTCTAATTATCAGTTGTATTTTTATCAACAACATCCTGCTGGCTCAGTATCTGGGCGTCTGTCCCTTTATGGGGACCTCCAAAAAAATGGAGACAGCGGCAGGCATGGCAATGGCGGTTATATTTGTAATGGTGCTGGCAGCGGTCATCACCTGGATTATCAATACCTATTTTCTGGTCACACTCGGTATTGAATTTTTGCGCACCATTGCATTTATTCTGGTCATTGCCTCACTTGTCCAGTTTGTCGAAATGTTTCTCAAAAAAAGCATCCCCGCGCTTTATGCCGGCCTTGGTATATTCCTGCCATTGATCACCACCAATTGTTCAGTTATGGGGGTTTGTCTCATCAATATTCAGGAGGAGAATACCTTCATACAGGCCCTTATTTCCGCAATTGCCTATGCCATCGGTTTTGGACTGGCGCTGATTTTGTTTGCCGGCGTGCGAGAACGCATTATGCTTGGACGGGTCCCCAAACCGCTGCAGGATACCTCCATCGGACTGGTGACCGCCGGGGTCATTTCCCTGGCATTTTTCGCTTTCAAGGGAATGGTCTAAGCATCCGCCGCCGCCGTATTGACGGATCAGTCCGGCATTATTATTTTTAAGATCCTTTTAAAAAATTATGTTTTCAAATGATAAAGAGGTAAGTTGTGCTTGAATCCGTTCTTTTTACCCTGGGGCTCGGTTTAATCATCGGCCTGGCATTAAGCTTTGCTTCCCGCATTTTCTATGTTTATGAGGATCCCCGAATCGGCAAAGTGGAGAATCTTCTGGCGGGGGCCAATTGCGGGGGATGCGGCTATACGGGCTGTTCCGCCGCCGCGGATGCCATTGTCAAAGGCGAGGCGCCGCCCACCGCCTGCATGCTGACGAGTTCGGAGAATATTGCTGAAATCGCAGCGATTATGGGGCTTGAGGCCGGATCCGCCGAGCCCTTGAAATCCTTTAATGATTGTGACGGCGGCGGCCGGGCAACTGATCGGTTCCATTATGACGGCTTAAACCGCTGCAAAGCGGCGGCCGCCATGTATGGTGGCAAACGGGACTGTACCATCGGGTGCCTGGGGTATGGCGACTGCATCCGGGCCTGTCAATTTGATGCGATTAAAATGGGGGAAAACGGCTATCCGGTCGTGGACAAGGAAAAATGCGTGGGCTGTGGAGCCTGTGAAAAGGCCTGCCCGAAGCCTATTCTGGAAGTGCGCACCATGACTGAGCGGCTGCTTCATTTAAATGCTGCGGATGACGCAGTGGCCCCCTGTGCCCAAACCTGTCCGGCTGAAATTGATATCCCCCGGTATATCCAGCATATCAAAAACGGCGAGTATGAAGAGGCGGTCAATACCATCCGTGAGCGAAATCCTCTGCTGCTGGCCTGCGGCCGGGTATGCCCGCATCCCTGCGAATCCTGGTGCCGCCGCGGGATTGAGGATAATCCGGTGGCCATTAACCATTTGAAGCGATTTGTCGCCGACTATGAAATGAATTCCGGCAAGCGGATTCCGATCGATAAGGCCCCGGATACCGGCAAGCGTGTGGCGGTGATCGGCGGCGGGCCGGCCGGGTTGAGCTGCGCCTACTTTCTCCGGCGGGCCGGCCATTATGCGAGCATCTTTGAGGCCATGCCCAAGATGGGGGGTATGCTGCGATACGGCATCCCGGAGTACCGGCTGCCCAAAAAAGTGCTTGATTGGGAGATTGACGGAATTCTGAATCTGGGTGTGGAATACCATACCAATGTCCGCCTGGGGCGGGATTTTGAGTTCGGTGCTCTGATTGCAGCGGGTTTTGACGCCGTGTTTTTCAGTATCGGGGCATGGAACGACTATCAGCTGAAAATCCCGGGCGAAAACTTGTCCGGCTGTTATACGGGCATTGATTTTCTTGCCCGCATTGGCAATGATGAGCCTGTTCCGATCGGTAAGCGGGCGGCGGTGATCGGCGGCGGCAATACGGCTATCGACTGTGTGCGCACCCTGGTGCGAAAGGGATGTGAAAAGGTATATCTGGTGTACCGACGGACCAGAAATGAGATGCCGGCCAATGATGTGGAGATCGTGGCCGCCGAAGAAGAGGGGATTGAGTTCGTATTTCTGGCCTCGCCCAATCGGGTAGTTGGGGATGATGAAGAGCGGGTCCGAGGTCTTGAATATTTGAAAATGGAACTGGGTGAGCCGGATGCCAGCGGCCGCCGCCGGCCGGTGGCGATCGATGGATCGGAGACGGTTCTGGATGTGGATATGATCATTACCGCCATCGGACAGTCCCCCTCCGCCGAATTTCGCGGAAAAGGGGACCGGATGGATGATATTTCCTGGACCCGGTGGAATACCTTTGAGGTCGATCCCGCCACCCATCAGACCAACGTGCCCTATATATTTGCCGCCGGCGATGCGGCCACCGGCCCGGCGCTGGTGGTGGATGCCATTGGCGGGGGGCGGAAGGCGGCCCGATCCATTGATTTGTTTCTCAAGGGCAAGCCGGTGGTTCCCCAGCCCAAGGCGATTTTGAATAAACATATCCAGGAAACGCTTTTTGATTCGGTTCCAGGGGTTGAAAAGTCCCAGCGGGTGGAAATGCCTGAGCTGCCGGTGGCGGATCGAATCACTAATTTTAATGAGGTGGACCTGGTGATCAGCGAGGCGAATGCGCTGTCCGAAGCCAGCCGCTGTTTGAACTGCTGCCGGCTCTGCTATAATCCGGATCATCAGGCGGCATAAAGTTTTCTCCGCTTAAGAACCCTCCTTTAGTTTAACAATTAAGCGTTAATGTTCGCGGAAGTGGACATCAACGCTTTTTTATTTGGGGCCGCTTGTTCAATCAAATCAACGGCGCCATCAAACCCGTTTACAATCCTGACTGGACCTGTTAAAAAATAAAAGATTTTATTTTCTTTCAGCGATTAGCGATTTAAAAAGCCTGACTGAACGTGACAGAGAATAACCATAAGCCCCCGTTTGAGTATTTCCAATGGAAGCAGGACCTGGTGGCCGAACTTGAGGCCGGCAGTCAGGTTGCAGAAACCCGGCAGGGGCCGATCGAGTATGCGGTTAAAGGTGAGGGAGATGGGCAGCATGTCGTAATCGGCTTTCACGGCGGGCCCGGCGGATATGATCAGGTTTTCCCCCTATGGAGGAATGTGACACGCCATGACTTTTCCTTGATCGCCTGGTCGCGGCCGGGTTACCTGCGAACCCCCCTTTCCGTGGGATGTCCGTTTACGGCCCAGGCGGATGCCTTGGCCGCGCTGCTCGATTATCTGAATATCCGACGGGTGGGCGTCCTCGGATTTTCGGCCGGCGGCACCTGCGCCATGATTTTTGCCGCCCGTTATCCGGAACGCGTGTGGGCGCTGATTTTAGAAAGCAGCGTGAGTCAGGCCTACCGTTTTGTATCGCGGGATCATATTGCCGAACAGTTTTTTACCCGACTGCTCTTCAACGATCCGGCGGTCTGGCTGTATAACCAAATGGCCGCCCATTATCCGGAATTTGCTTTGCGGTCCATGCTCGCAAAGGAAAGCATCCTGGATAAAAAACAGGCTGAGCGTCTGCTGAATCAAATTCTTGATGATCCGGATAAGGTCTCGCATTTGATGGCGATTATTAAATCCATGTCGCCGTTTAGCCTGCGGCAGAAAGGCCTGGAAAACGATCTATCCCAATTGGCGGCCATTGAAAAGCTGCCGCTTTCCGATATAAAAGCCCCCGCCCTGGTGATTCACAGCACAGCGGATGGGGACGTGCCGTTTTACCATGCAGAATACGCGGCTTCAAAAATTCCTAATGCGGAGTTGTTTACTGTACGCGGAGGTTTTCACATCCTGACCCTGTGCGACCAGGCAGAAGAAATCGCTCACAAGCGGGTTCAGATGCTCCTCACGCATCGGCCGAGGTTAGTCAATAAAGGGCAGAAGGTCTAAAAAATTTGAGTTTTAATCAAGGGTAGGAGGTATGGCTGAATCAACCGAACAACAGCGGAAAAAAGTGGAAAATGAGCTGAGTCGATTGGATCAAGAGATCAATGCCATGGATGCCAAGCTTCGGGCCTATCTGGCGGATCGGCAGAATAAGCCCCATCCGCGCCATCACGAATTGGTCGAAAAAATTCAGCGCTACCGGATTCCGCCGGCGATTTCCACCAAGCACTTGGAAACCTTGCTGGACAATCTTCAATGGAAGGTCTTTTATCATAA
>DATGCF010000400.1:0-7650 GCA_035312245.1 Desulfosalsimonadaceae bacterium | reverse complement strand
CCAAAAAGACGCTTAGCTTCTCATTAAGCAGGGATTCGACAACGCCCTTAACCTCGGAGTTTCCGAGTTTAGTTTTGGTCTGGCCCTCAAACTGCGGGGATTTGATCCGGATACTGATGATCGCGGTCAACCCCTCCCGTACGTCATCGCCCGAAATTTTGGATTTGACGTTTTTTAACAGCTCCGCCCCCACCGCATACTGGTTGAGCGTCCGGGTGAGACCGGTTTTAAATCCGATTAAATGGAATCCCCCTTCGGCGGTATTAATGTTGTTGGCAAAAGAAAAAATCTTTTCCTTGTAGGTGTCATTGTACTGAATAGCGATTTCCGCCTGAATATCGTTTTTTTTCCCCTCGATCAGGACCGGTTCGTGAAGTGGCGTGTGGCGGCGGTTTAAGTATTTGACGAACTGCGCAAGCCCCCCCTCATAGCAGAACGACTCCTTCTGGTCTGAGCGCTCATCCTCAATGGTGATATTCAACCCCTTATTCAAAAACGCCAGTTCCCGGAGCCGGCGGTTAAGGGTCTCATAGTTGAATTCATCGGTGGTGAGGATTTCCATATCCGGCTTAAACCGGATTTTGGTTCCCCGCTTCTCGGTTTCCCCGATCACCTCGAGTTCAGAGGCCTTACCCCCTCTTTCATAGGATTGATAGTAAATTTGGCCGTTTAGATAGACCTCCACCTCGAGAAAGGCGGACAGCGCATTGACCACCGAAACCCCCACGCCGTGAAGGCCGCCCGAGACCTTATAGGAATGATGGTCGAATTTCCCGCCGGCGTGCAGTTTGGTCAGCACCACCTCAAGCGCGGGCATATTTTCGGTCTTATGCATTCCCACCGGAATGCCCCGGCCGTTGTCCTCAATACTGACCGACTTATCCGTATGGATTTTGACCGTAATCCGATCACAGTAGCCGGCCATGGCCTCATCAATGCTGTTGTCAACGATTTCGTAGATCAGGTGGTGCAGTCCCTCCACATCGATATTGCCGATATACATGGCAGGGCGGACCCGGACGGCCTCCAGGCCTTTTAACACGTTAATACTTAACTCATCATAGGTATGTTTGGCTTCTTCAGTCATATTTTCATCGGCATAATAATGTTTAGGTAATTATCAGAATTCTCTCCCCGCACAATGCAGGGCCGTTCGCCATCAACAACATTTAATCGCACATTTTCGCTTTCGATAAAGTTTAAGGCCTCAATGAAGTACCTGGGGTTAAAGGCGATTTCCAGGGAATCGCGGTCGTAGTCAATAGTCATTTTCTCTTTGGATTCCCCGACATTGGGGTTAACCGCGCGGACCTGGAGCGCATGGTTCGCATAATTAAAAATAACCGCCTTGTATTCCTCCGAGGTGACAATGGTCATCCGTTTGAGCATCATCAACAGCGGCTCACGGGGAAACAGGATGTCATAGTCTGTCTGAATATTTAAAAGATCCTTATAGGCCGGAAATTCGCCGTCCAGCAGATTAATGACAATGGTTTCATTGGCTTTTCGAACGATGAAGTGGTTGGATTGGATCCCCACCTCCACCGTTCCGTCCTGGCTTAAAAATTTATTAACCTCGGCCAACCCCTTTTTGGGGATGATCACCGATTCATCCGTGCTAAAGTCCGCCGCGCCATCACAGCTATAGTCTGTTTTGGCCAGCCGCTTGATATCCGTGGATACCATGCGAACGCAGTTGTCGGGATCTTCGGCAAGCTTTTCAAAGTTGACCCCGATCATATGCGCGCGCTTCTCATCACCGGCCACGCTGATGGCGATCGATTTTTCAATCATCCCTTTAAGGGCACCGGCATCCATTTCAAAAAATTCGATTCCCTCCGCCTTTGGGATATCCGGAAAATCTTCCGGATTCATGGCCACCAGGTGATATTCCACCGTATCGGAGGTAATGGCGATCCATCGGTTTTCCAATTCTTCGATATGAATCTGATCCGCCGGAAACATTTTGACGATATCATAGAGTTTTCGCGCATTGATTGCCACCACACCTTCAGATGTCACGGTTGCCGGGTATATCCCCTCAAAACCGGTCTCCAGATCCGTGGCCGTGATGGTCACTTCTTCTTCCGTCGTTTGCATCAGAACATTTTCGGTAATCGCCAGGCTTGTTTTCCGGCTGGTTAATCCCTGGACTTTGGTTAATACATCCAGGAGGCCGGATTTGGGCAAGATCATTTTCATATGCGTGTCCTGATAATAATTAATTTTTATTAAACTTATTATTATTATATAGGGTTGTTGAAATTGCTAAAAACGGTATAATAGGTTATAAATATTTTTAATTTTAGTGTGCCGGGTTGTTTATAAAGTTGATGAAATTGATTCAATAATTGAACCGGTTTTAGATACCCGGTTTAAGAATTGTTCAAAACTATTAAGTTATCGACAAAATATCAATACAAATTTGTTTAAAACCGAGCCGGGGTAGCCGTGACGCCAGGAGTCATCATTAATTTTGTTAAAAGAATATATTTCAGATACTTATGGTGGATCTGGCAGGTGGGACTCATCATTTTCGCCCTATTTTTCATGATTTTGGGCATTCAGGTATTGATCTATGCCTACCGGTTAAATGATCCGTTTGATTTCATCCTCTCTTTTTTTGCCTCTAATCTGATGATTCTAATCAGCCTGGTTTTGGCCGCCGGTTTTATTTACCGCATGGTCGGCGTATACCGGCTGATATCCCAGAAGCGGCGGCATCATAATCATCGCGACAAGTAATTAAAACTTATACCGTACATGGGATCCCATGGTCAATCATTGTATATAGAGAAGGGAATGCCATCTAAACCGTCGGGTCCGGATCAGACCGGCTTGATAAAAAATAACGGGTCTGCTAATAAGCGGCTTTTCATAAAGTAGCTCAGGAGTGAACAGATTTAATGAAAATATTTTTTAAATGGATCAGCATTCTGCTGTTAATCGGTGTTTTGATGGCAGTTGCCGGTGTGGCCGGTTTATATGCCTATTTTGCGGCAGATCTGCCCAAGATTACCAGTTTAAAAGACTATCAGCCGCCGGTCGTTACCACGGTCTATTCCCAAAACAATCAAAAAATTGCTGAATTTTATAACCAGCGCCGCATTGTGATTCCTTTGGAACAAATGCCGGCGGAATTGCTTCATGCGTTTGTGGCGGCTGAAGATGCCCGGTTTTACGAACACGAGGGGATTGACTTTCACAGTATCATTCGGGCGTTTTTTAAAAACCTCGAGGCCGGCCGGATCGTTCAGGGCGGCAGCACCATCACCCAACAGGTCGCCAAATCATTCTTCTTGACCCCGGAGCGCAGTTATTCGCGCAAACTCAAGGAGGCCATTCTGGCCTACCGGATTGATCAGCGATTTTCCAAGGATCAGATCCTGTTCCTATATCTTAATCAGATCTATTTGGGCCACGGCGCCTACGGCGTGGAGTCTGCGGCGCAAAATTATTTCGGCAAATCCGCAAAAGCGATGACCCTTGCGGAATGCGCCATGCTCGCCGGGCTCCCCCAGGCGCCCAGCCGGTATTCGCCTTACCGGCACCCGGAGCTTGCCAAGCAGCGCCAGATCTATGTGTTAAACCGGATGGTGCAGGAAGGCACGATTTCCCGAACCGCCGCGGATCAGGCCATCGCCCGGGAGCTTGACATCAAGGGCCGGAAAAACTGGTATATGGAAAATGTACCGTACTACACCGAGCATATCCGTCAGACGTTGATTGAAAAATACGGCAAGGAAAAAGTCTATACCGATGGGTTGTCTGTATACACGGCGGTGGATGAGAAGATGCAGGAAATGGCGAGAGACGCGGTGCAAAAAGGGCTGTATGCCCTGGACAAGCGCCAGGGATACCGCGGGCCGATTAAACACCTGTCACCTGAATCGATTGAATCCTTTTCCAAGACTATTCAATCCGAAATTTCGGAGAATCCCTTGCGTCCGGGCGAGCGCGTAAAGGGCGTAGTCATCGGGGTCGATGATTCCGCAGACACCGTAACCGTTCGCATGGGCAATGAACGGGGGAGGATCGCGCTAAAAGATATGAGATGGGCCCGGTCCCCGGACCCGGACACATTATATACCCGGGACCGGGTTCAGAATCCAGGCAGTGTATTGACGGTGGGGGATGTGATCCGGGTGCGGATTAAAGACCAGCCTTCGGATGATGGGTTTTGGCCGTTGGCGCTCTCCCAGGCGCCCAAAGTTCAGGCGGCACTTTTGTGCATTGAAACAGGGACCGGGCGTATCCGAACGATGATTGGCGGCCGCGATTTTGAAGACAGCCAGTTCAATCGGGCGATTCAATCCCGTCGGCAGCCGGGGTCGGCATTTAAGCCGATTATCTATGCCGCCGCCCTTGATAAGGGGTATACGCCCGCGACGGTGATTTTTGACTCGCCCATCGTATTCAAGGACACCCAGCATGATTTTACCTGGAAGCCGAAAAATTACGATCAGACCTTTCACGGCCGCACCCTTTTCCGTACCGGATTAATCAAATCCCGGAACATCATTACGGTAAAGATCCTGCGCGATATCGGTATTGACTATACCATCGATTATGCCCGAAAATTGGGAATAACGGGAAAGCTGGACCGGGATCTGTCCCTGGCGCTGGGCTCCTCGGGCCTCTCCCTTATGGAAATCGTGCGGACGTATTCCGTGTTTGCCAACCAGGGATTGCTGATTGAGCCGAATTTTATCACCCGCATCGAGGACCGCCACGGCCATGTGATCTATGAGAATACCGCCGAATCCACGCAGGTCATTGAAAAAAGTACGGCCTACATTATTACGCATCTCTTAAAAGAAGTGGTCCAGCACGGGACCGGATGGCGGGTAAGAGCCTTAAAGCGGCCGGTGGCCGGCAAAACCGGAACCACCAATAACCTCTATGATGCCTGGTTCGTGGGCTACTCCCCCCGGTATGTGACCGGCGTCTGGGTGGGTTTTGATCAGGAGCAGCCCCTGGGCAAAAAGGAGACCGGGTCCCGGGCGGCCAGCCCGATATGGCTCGATTTTATGAAACAGGCCCTGGCGGATAAACCGGAGAAGATTTTTCCGGTTCCGGACAGCGTGGTCTTTACCAAGATTGATCTGAAAACCGGCCTTTTGCCCATTGCCGAGTCCAAGCACACCGCCTATGAGTGTTTCAAGGAGGGCACCGCGCCCAAGAAAAAGACCCAAGCGCCGGATGCCATTGATCCGGATGAATTCTACAAAAAAGGCCTGAACTAAAGGAATTAATTGATGGATTTAACAGATATGGCGAAAAGCGGGGCCCAGCCGGAAAACAGCACCGTCTTG
Organism: Desulfosalsimonadaceae bacterium; assembly: GCA_035312245.1. Taxonomy (GTDB): domain Bacteria; phylum Desulfobacterota; class Desulfobacteria; order Desulfobacterales; family Desulfosalsimonadaceae; genus M55B175. Next base: position 2,335 of record DATGCF010000400.1, on the reverse strand, counting down.
GCTGAATATGAGGCCAAAGCGTTTCTGGCTGACTATGGGGTGCCGGTGATATCGGAGAAAAAAGCCGGCGATATTCCGGCGGCGGTGGCCGCAGCCAGAGAAATCGGTTTTCCGGTGGTGCTGAAGGGGCTTGGTAAAGAGCTGCTGCACAAAACTGAAAACCAATTGGTTTACCTGAACCTGGAAACCGAGGCGTCCGTGGAGGCGGCGGCCCAAGCGGTGTCTCAATCCGCGGGCAACCGGCTGGAGGCATATCTCGTTCAGCCCCAGGTCTCTGGCAAACGCGAATTTGTGGCCGGGCTCTTTAACGACGCCCAATACGGGCCGGTGGTCATGTTCGGTTTAGGGGGAATTTTTACCGAAGTGTTATCAGATGTGACCTTCCGGCTGGCCCCCATATCCCATGCGGATGCAGCGGAAATGATTACCGAACTGCGCGCCTCGGCCATGCTGGGGGCGGTCCGCGGGGAGCCGCCGGTCAACCGGGATCGGTTAATCCAAACCCTGACGGGATTATCCCGGCTTGCCGAAGAAAACGCCGATATCCGGGAGATTGATATCAACCCGCTGCTGATCGACTCGGACGGCAACCCCGTGGCAGTAGATGCCCTGGTGATTAAGGGCGGCGGGAAAAGCGCAAAACAATTTCCCCCGCCGGTCGATCCGCGGCAGGTGGGCGGGTTGTTTTATCCCCGGTCGGTGGCCTTTATCGGGGCTTCAGGCCAGATCGGCAAATGGGGATATACCCTTCTAACCAATACCATCAGCGGCGGGTTTGAGGGCGACATTTATCTGGTCAATCCCAAAGGGGGCACTATCGCCGGCCGGCCGGTTTACCCATCCATCAGCGATATCCCCGGGCCGGTGGATGTGGGGGTGGTGACCATTCCCGCTTCGAAAGTAATGGCGTTGATTCCGCAGTTCCGGGAAAAAGGGATCCGGAATATGCTCCTTATCGCCTCGGGATTTTCGGAAACCGGTGAGGCGGGGACCCGGTTGGAGCAGGAACTGGTAGATGCGGCCCGCAGCGCCGGAATTCACATCATCGGGCCCAATACCATGGGCATATCCAATCCGCATATCAATTTTTACTGTACCGGCAGCCACGTGCGCCCCAAGCCGGGGGCCACCAGCGTGGTGGCCCAATCCGGCAACATGGGCCAGCAGCTCTTAGCCTTTGCCGAACTACAAGGTATCGGCATCCGCGGTTTTTGCGGCTCCGGTAATGAGGCCATGATCACCATCGAGGATTATCTGGACGCCTTTGAGGTGGATGAGCTGACCGAAACCGTGATGCTCTATATCGAAAGCGTGAAAAACGGCCGGCGGTTTTTTGAAAGCGCCCGCCGGGCGGGCCGCAAAAAACCCATCGTGCTGTTAAAGGGTGGCCAGACCCAGTCGGGGATCAAGGCGGCCGCCAGCCATACCGGCGCGCTGGCCTCAAATAACCGGGTATTTAATGCCGTCTGCCGCCAAGCCGGAATCGTGAAGGTGGAAAAACCCATGGATCTGCTGGATTTATCCGCTGCGTTTTCCTCAATTCCCCTTCCCGCGGGAAACCGGGTGGCGATTATGACCCTGGGCGGCGGCTGGGGCGTGGTGGCCGCAGACCTGTGCGAAGCTTACGGCCTGACGGTACCGGAACTCGATCCGGGTATTATTGAGGCCATTAATCAGATTCTTCCCCCCTATTGGAGCCAAGCAAATCCCATTGATCTGGTGGGGGAGAACGATCCCAGTATTCCGTTAACCGTTCTTGAGGCGTTAATGAAATGGGATGGGTGCGATGCGGTGATCAACCTGGGCATCATGGGCAGAAAACATATGGTCTCCCGGTTGGCCGATTCGGTGCGCCAGTCCGATCCCTCGTGTCCGGCGGATTTTCTGGAAAAAATCAACCAATCCCACGCAGAATTTGAGAATCGATACATCGAGCATATCGTGTCTCTGATGGAACGGCATCCAAAACCGGTGCTCGGGGTGAGCATGGTAAAGGATGAGACCGATTACACGGTCTATACCCTTGAAAACCGAAAATACAAAGGCCTTTTTTTTCCCACCCCGGAGCAGGCGGTGAAATCCCTGGCCAAGATGTATGAATACCAGCGGTTTTGCCGGCGAGAGGATCGCCGATGTCAATAACAACGGTATTTATTCGGCAATCACCGATAATTCTGGCATTTCCGGATCGGGTTCCAGTCGGATGCGGGTGAGGTGAAAGGCGTCTTTCAGCGCTACCAGATTTTTCTTATTTAACCCCTGCATCCGGGACACACTTTTCGGGTGGATGCGGAGCCGCACCTGGGTTTGAGCCGGCGAAATTTTTCGTACTTCG
>DATGCF010000399.1:0-37125 GCA_035312245.1 Desulfosalsimonadaceae bacterium | reverse complement strand
CTGGCTGGTAAAAAACAGCCCTTTTCCCGGAATTCCAAGCTGAGGGATGACTTGGGCAGCCGACCCCCGTGTCGGCTCATAATCCCCCCATTCAAGGATCAGCACTTTTTTCCCGGCCTTGGAAAGCTCCCTGGCTACGGTGGCGCCGCCGGGGCCTGTGCCCACGATAATGGCGTCAAATTCGGTTTTTGGCATCGGCATAATAAAATCCCCTTTTGATGGAATGTGGCTTGGTATGGTGGATTGGCGAGGCATGAATTCGGATTTCACTACCGAATAATCATATTGGATTTGACTGGATATGGCCATAATTAAAATACATCGTAAGGATTTCAAAACAGCGTTTATTTTGTCGACCGTCGACCGTCGACAATTTTATTAATGACCTATCCAAATAAAATGTCAAGTAAAAAGTTGGAATTTGTGAATTATATTTTTAAAGCGGATCAAAGCCGGGGGCGAGGCCGTCGGATGCGGTGCCCGGGGTGCCGGTTTCGCCGGCCTGAGGATAGGTTTTGGGAACCAGGGATTCGGATTCGGGTCGAAGGGTTAGCTTGTGGCCGCGGATTTTCCCGGTCTCTTTGAAGGACCCGGTTGTAAGACGAATTTCATTCATCGCGGTCACAACGATGGCCGCATCATTTTGTACCGGGCAGTAGTGCTCGCAATACCCGCACCCGGCGCAATTGTCCTCTTTGACATGGGGTACCGGATAGGGGAGGTCCGGTTTTTTTTCAAATTCGATGGCATCATAGGGGCAGACCTCGTCGCACACCATACAGCTTTTCTTGTGCTCCCATGCCAGGCACTTCTGCCGATAGATGACCGCCGTGCCGGTCTTGGCCCAAACCCGGTCGACGGGCGAGAGCGCCCGGATCGCGCCCGTGGGGCAGACGTCGCCGCAGGCGGTACATCGCGGATCACAGTATTTACGGGTGGGGGTAATGGCCGGGCTGAACATCCCTAAAACGCCGGCGGCAAACCATACAGGCTGCAGGGTGTTGGTGGGGCAGGCGGCCATGCATTCCCCGCAGCGAACACAGGTAGACAAAAAGCTTGCCTCCGGCAGCGCGCCCGGCGGTCGGATCAGGCGGACCCCGCGAACCTCGCCCTCGGTTTTTTTATCTGTTGCCGCTCTTAAGCCCGTGAGGCTGATGGCGGCGGTGCCCATGCCCGCCGCCCCGGCCAGCAGAAACTGCCGCCGGGAAGCGGACGCCGGTGCTTTTTGATCTCTGCCGGAATGCGCCTGTGGCGTTAAGCTGAAACCAATGGCATCCTGGGGGCAGAGTTTCGCACAATTATGACAGGCAATGCAGGCCGAATGATCGGTTATCTCCGGATGATGCCAATCAATTGCCCCCATCGGGCAGTTTAGCGAACAGATACCGCATTGGTTGCAGGCGTCGCTCACCCGGCGGCGGATCAGCGGTTTTTTGGCCGCAAGGGCCAGTATCCCCCCGGCCGGGCAAATGTACCGGCACCAGAACCGCGGAGTGATTTTTACCGCGGCAAAGATCAGGATAAAGGCGGCCAGCACGAAAAATTGCGCGGCAAACCGGGGCGGATCGATTTCCGCAAACATGAGGGAGCGGATATCCAGCCGGTTGGCGATAGGGTAAACGGCGGCCAGAACGTGATCAGCCACCAATTCAATGACCGGATAGAGGATCAGGCCATATAGTCGGGTAATCAGGCCCAGCGGGGTCACCCAGAAGACAAAGGAAATGCCGAGCAAAGCCGCCCCGGCTAGGAAAATAAGGATGTAGAGACTTAGTTTCGGGGAAAGCCATTCCGGCGCCTGCCGCCTTTTTGACGCCCGTTTTTTAAGGCAGCTGTCAGATAGGTCAATGGTGGTTCCCATGGGGCAGATATAGCCGCAAAAGGCCCGTCCAAAGAAAAATGCTGAAATAAAAACGATCAGTGCCGGAATAAAAAGCCATTTAAGAACGCGGGCCGACACCGCAGTAATTCCCACCAGCGCCGGGTCGAGGCGGAGGAACAGGTCCGCCCCTTGCAAGCGCCCGGCCGCGGCCAAAAGCCCCAGGAAAAGGGCCAGGCAAATCAGCTGAGCAGCGCGTCGGAAACCCATTAAACCGTTGTTTTACGGACCGTCAAATTTTCAATATCCATTCGGCCAAGCCCCCGTTCATGGGCCAGGCGGATGTGTTTCACCTGGTTTGGCGCGTATTTTTTCCCGTACCATTCAAATGCGGAGACGGTATAGGCGTCAGCGGCAACCATATCGGTGGTGGCAATGATGGTGCCGGGTTTTATGACCTTACCGGGGCCGCCCGGCCCGCCGGTGGTCAACACCCGGGTGGCATCCACCACCACGAGGTCCGGCGTCAATAGCGATGCCAGGTCCACAATGGTCTCATGCAGGCCTATCCGGTGCATAATGCCCCGGTTCTGGATCAGCCCCATCATGCCTTTCATGGAAATGCTGACGCCGGCGCCGGAATGCGATTTAGCCACCGGTACGGCAATTAATACATCCGCATCCAGTACCGATTTCATCACATCGGTTTCCTTGAGGGTGCGGCCGTTTTTAATCTCGACTTCCTTAAAACTGTAAGGGTTGGACACCATATGGGTCATGCCGGATTCTATGGAGTCACAGGCCGCGGCAATGCCGGATTCTTCAAGACAGCGTTCCGCCGGGGCGAGGGGATTGTCCAGCACCAGAACCCGGTCGGCGCCGGCTTCCTTGCACATGGCCGCCACGGTTTTGACCACCAAGGGGTGGGTATTGGAGGCCCGCGCCGGGCCTACCGGAAAACTCATATTGGGTTTAATGACCACTCGGCTGCCCTTTTTGACAAACTTGGATATGCCGCCCATCATTTCAATGGATTTTCGGACCGCCGCCTCAATATCGCCTTTGACAACGGCGATATCGGTCTTGTTTTGGGCAAACAGCCGGGTGGGAGCCAAAATGGATGCACCGGCCGCCCAGAGCATGCCAGTGGCCTGGTATTTTAAAAAGTTGCGTCTGTTTATCAGTTTCATTGGATGATCCTTAAAAATATGGGGTTGGTTTGAAAATCATTTAAGCACATCATTTGTAATAATATACGTAATCTGATGCATTTCAATGCGTGGGGTTTAAAAAATTAAGGGGGGCATTCATGTGGATGAAAAGATTAATTTCAAAGGATCGTACTCAGTCCCGCACGAGCGGGACGGTTCTCGTACTCGCACTCGTACTCGGAAAATAAAAAGCCGATTACGAGTACGGTCAGAAAGTTATTTTCTGCAAAAATGCCGCTGCTGAATAACTCATTGAAACCCATGATTATGAGATCGTGGATGCGGTATCTGTTTTCGGGATTTTTGACCGGGGAAAAGTCAAGGCGCATCCGGATATAATTGCCCGTGCCGAGGGGGCGGGTAAGGCCTTGGCTGAATCATTAGCCCATGGATAGGCATTTCCGCTTATTTTTTAGATTGAGATTGAGATTGAGAGTAAGAGTAAGATTAAGACGGTATTTAATAGGCTAATAGGGTTGCAAGCAGCCCTGAGATTACTATCCCATCAAAGGTTCCCGCCCCGCCGATGCTTGCGACACTGGTGTTAATTTTTTTGATTTCATTTAAATGCAAGAGATCCGCACCGATAAGCGGTCCCAGCACGCCCGCACAGAAGGCGATGACCGGCGCCAGTTCCTGGTGGAAGACGATTCCGCAGAGGGCCGCCAGAAGGCCGGGCACAAGCGCCGGCATGGCGATCCCGACTTTGGGAATCGGCCGGGCCATATGGTAGCAGGCAACCACATTAATGGCGACGGCCAGTAGCGTCAAAAAAAGGTCGGTGATCCCATAGAAACTGATCCGGATGAATTCATAGATGACGATCATCACCGGCACCACGCATCCCCCGAAATTCACCGCAATCACCGTGTATGGCGAACGCCGCACACGCTCCGGAAACATCCGTTCAAAACCGAACATCCCCAGGGAAGGGGATTCAAGAACCTGGGTGCGGGGAATCTGTTTGACCGGGATATTGATCATGCTGCCGAGGAAGATGCCTAAAGCGGCCCACATGGATACCCCGGGGCTGAGACCCAGCCGGGAAAGGGCGGTCAGCATAATATCGGCAAGGAATATCGGCAGAAGTATCAACAGCCCAAAAAAGGCCGCCAAGGGAAGACATCCGTATGGCATTTAATCGCTCCGATCTATTGCTTACGGTTTAACAATGAGTCTCTAAAACCTTTATTTCGTCTTACTCTTAATCTTAATCTTACTCCTAATCTTAAGCAAAAAAAATCACTTTTACGAATAGATGCTGGCGGGCTTTTTTCGCATATCCGCCCTGATCCGCTGTTGATTCGGCGGCTAATCGATTATATGCTGCGTAGATCCGTCTGCGGGCTTAGGACCGGAGTTTTGCCGTTATTAACCAATTTGCAGGTATCCGGCCGCAATAAACAATTTTTGCCGGGTGTGCTAAATTGGCATGACGGGCAAACCAGGGTTATGTTATTTTATGAACAACGGTTTGGCTATTTTACCCCCATGCAGGCGGCAGATGTATCGGTTGAAGTGCCGCCGGATCAATCGGAATTTAGCGCCGGACACAGCGTCAAGGTTTATTATATAGAATAGGTGATAAGGAATCGAGTGACCATGTGCCTTTCTGAACAGCGAATATGCGGAAAAACCTGGGATGAGTTTTTGGAAACGATTCAATCCTTTCATGGATTTCCGGCCCCCGGGCTTGTGCTTGGATCATTTATGGTCGATTTGGCCAAATCATTGATTGGCCAAGAGGTAGAAGCAGACGCCATCGTAGAGACCCGCCATTGTCTGCCGGATGCCGTACAGATTTTTACCCCCTGTACCATCGGCAACGGGTGGATGAAAATCATGGACTGGGACAAATTTGCCCTCACCCTGTATGATCGCCACAATCTCGACGGATACCGTGTTTGGTTTGATCTTGAAAAGGCCAAAGCCTTTCCGGATCTTTACAATTGGTATATGCGGCTTGTCCCCAAGAAAGACCTGCCGATATCGGTCCTTCTGGAGGTTTTGTCAGAGGCCGGGCATTCAGTGCTATCCTATACGCCGGTCAAGGTAACCAATTATTACACGCGCGAGAAGAAAAAGACCATTAATATCTGCGCCGGATGCGGAGAGGCGTATCCAGCATGGCAGGGGGCCTTGTGCCGGGCCTGTCAGGGCGAGGGCTATTATGGCGTGCGGGCTGATGATAAAAAAAGTCCGCCCTTGGCCGCCAATACGGGCAACTCCGGCGGGGATGGGCCCGAGTTAAGGAAAGTGCCCGTTGAGCAGGCAGTGGGCAAACGTTTGACCCATGACATTACCGAGATCCGTAAGGGCGAATTCAAGGGGCGGGCATTTAAAAAAGGCCATGAGATAAGGCACGAGGATATCTGCCATTTTCATCGCCTGGGCAAACAGCATGTTTATATCGAGGAAATAGAATCCGCGCATATCCATGAGAATGAGGCGGCAGAGCGCATGGCCAATGCCTTCTGCGGCCCCGGGGTGACATGGCAGGGTGAGCCGGTCGAGGGAAAACTAAAATTGTATGCCAAAACCGATGGGCTGCTGAAAGTTTCAAAAACGGCACTGGCGGATATCAATATGCTGGGGGAGGTGATGTGCGCCACCCGGCATACCCATACTATGATGAAAGCCGGTGACATTGTCGCGGCAACTCGCGCCATTCCGCTTCTGGTCCGCAAGGAGGTGGTTGACCGGGCGGTTGAGATCGCGGCTGCGGCATCTGGCCTTATTGACGTCAAACCGCTGAATCAAGCTAACGTGGGGATTATTATTACCGGCAACGAAGTTTACCATCAGATCATAGAGGATCAGTTCGAGGCGATACTTCGGTCAAAGGTCACCGAACTCGGCTCCAATGTGGCGGATGTTTCGTTTGCGCCCGATGATGCCGATAAAATCGCCGATATTATCCGCCGTTACCTTGCTGACGGGGTTGATCTGATTCTTACCTCCGGGGGGATGTCTGTGGACCCGGATGACGTCACCCGCATGGGGGTGGTCAAAGCCGGGGGCGAGGCAGCCACATATGGATCACCGGTGCTGCCGGGGGCCATGTTCATGGTCGCCTATATCGAGGCGGTTCCGGTTTTAGGTGTGCCTGCCTGCGGCATTTATCATAAGACCACGATGTTGGACCTGATTCTGCCCCGGGTGCTTGCCGGCGACCGGCTTGACCGGTCTGAGATTGCAGAAATGGGACATGGCGGCCTGTGCCTTGACTGTGAAATCTGTCGTTTTCCGGATTGCCCGTTCGGCAAATAGATGAAAGCGGTTAACGGCATTGACAGTATGCTGTCGACTATTCATTTCCGTATGATCCGAAAGCTTTCCGAGGGGTATGAGTGAAAACATACGATATCGGATTTGACCGGGCCTATCGCCTGGTTGCTAAAAATGCCGTTCCCATTGGTAAGAAGATACTCCCCGTCCAGCAGGCGGTGGGCCGTGTGCTGTCCGACTCGCTGAGCGCCAAGGTTAACTCTCCGTCGATCAATGCCTCATTAAAAGACGGCTATGCGGTCATCTCAGCCGACCTCTCCGATGCAAGCCCAGAAAAACCTGTCAAACTGGAAGTCGTCGGCAGTGTCGCCGCCGGCGGTCATTCTGACATGTCCCTTGCCAGGGGGCAGGTGATCCGAATATTGACCGGGGCGCCGTTGCCGGAAGGGGCAGAAGCGGTTCTGGCCGAGGAGTTTACAGATGCCGGGGGGGATGGAAAATGGATCGTGGCCCGGGCTACGGCCGAGCCGGCTCGAAATGTCCAGCCGAAAGGCGAGGATGTCCATCTGGGAGAGAAGCTGGCTCAGGCAGGGGATATGGTATCCCCGCAGCTTGTGGGGCGCTTGGTGGCCGGCGGTATCGCAGCGGTTTCCGTATTTCAAAAGCCCCGCGTCGGGCTGCTGGCAACCGGCAGTGAAATTCTTCTTCCCGGGAAACCGCCCGTATCCGGAAAGCTCTATGCCAGCAACGTGGCCCTCCAGCAGGCCTGGCTGGCCAATGCCGGCATAGATACGGAGATGCTTATATCTGCGGATTTCTTTGAAAGGATTGCTGAGGCCATCCGGAATCTTTACGAAACCTGTGATGTGGTCATTACTTCAGGCGGCGCCTGGAAGGGGGACCGGGATCTGGTGGTGAAAGTGCTGGAGTCTCTTGGCTGGGAGATGTTCTTTCACCGGGCGCGCATGGGACCGGGAAAAGCCGTTGGCGCGGGTCGCCTCAAGGGAAAGCCGGTTTACTGTCTGCCCGGCGGGCCGGCCTCGAATGAGGCAGCGTTTATTATGATTGTTTTTCCGGCGATTTTAAAAATGTCTGGTTTCCGGCACTGCCCTTATTTGTATTTGACGGGGCGATTGGAAAGCGATGTGCACGGCCAGTCGGATTGGACCCAATTCATCCAATGTGAAATTCTTCAAAAATCGCCGGAAATTCTGCTCCGGCCCAGCAAGTTAAAAAGTCGCCTGGCCGCCATGACCCAGACACCGGCGGTTTTAAAAATCCCGGAAGGAACGGAGAAGATAAGTGCCGGCACCATGGTTCCGTTTATCTGTCTGGATCGGAAGGTTTTCGAATGGCCGATAGATGATGCCCCCTCACCTTAATCCTCTCCCCCGCAAGCGGGGGAGAGGAGATCGGGCAGCGGTTTTATGGTTTTTTATATGAACTGATTCAAATCCTTTAGTTCCCTTCTCCCCTTTGAAGGGGAGAAGGCCAGGATGAGGGGATGATAAAAATTGGCAAGTAATCATCATATCGTTTTTCAATTCGGCATTTTTATTCTTTTCCTGCTGCTTTCATCTTCCAGCCATGCCGGTGATTGCCTCGTCTATGCCGGTGCGGGTCTGAAACGCCCCGTGGCGGAGCTGGCAGAAGATTTTGAAGCGGAGACCGCGCATCAAATTGATATCAACTACGGTGGTGCCGGCCATCTTTTCGGCATGATGGCCATGGGCCGACAATGCGATATTTTTATCCCGGGCGCCCGGCGATACGTGGATATCGCCGTTCAAAAGGGATGGATTAAAGCAGAAAACATTACTCCGCTGGTGAAACACGTACCCGCCATCGCGGTGCCGCATGAGAATCCGGGAAAAATCCAAAATCTCTATGATTTGGCCGAGGCCGATATAAAGCTTGCCCTTGGCGACCCCCGGGCCTGCGCCATCGGGAATCTTTCTGTCAAAATTCTAAAGAAAAACGGGATCTACGAGGCGGCCAGCAGCCGAGTCCGGGTTTATGGCCCTACCGTCAATCAGCTGCTTTTATATGTTATTACCGGCAAGGTGGATGCCGCCATCATATGGACGGACCTGGTCCGATGGCCGGAGAGCAGTGGGGATGTCCGGGTGATAAAAATACCTGAACATCAGAATATCATCAAGCACATACCAGTAGCAGTGACCGTAAAGGGTGCGCATAATTCTTCGGCTGAGGCGTTCTCGGCATACCTCAGTTCATCAAAGGGGCTGGCTATCTGGCGGAAATGGGGTTTTGCACCATGCAGCAGCTTAATATCTTCAAACTGATATTAATCGGCATTACCGGACTCGTTACCCTGCTGCTGGTCCTTACCATTGGCAGCCTTTTGTTTGTTCCGTCTTTAACCGGCATTTGGAAGCATCTGGGCGATCCGGAGCTCATCTATGCCTTAAAGCTTTCCCTCTGGACAGCCGGGACGGCAACCATTCTGGTGATGCTGGCAGCTGTTCCGGTTGGCTATACCATGTCACGGTTTCGATTTGCCGGCCGGCGGCTGGTGAAGACCGTGCTGGATCTGCCGATTGCATTCCCGGAGCTGGTGCTGGGCTTATGCCTGCTGCTGTTTTTCGGCTCCAACCATGTGGCCGCCATATTAAAAAGGGCGGGCATTGATCTTGTTTTTACCCGGCAAGGTATTGTTGCCGCCCAGTTTTTTACGGCCCTGCCGTATACAATCCGCATTTTACAGACCACGTTTGATTACGTGCATCCAAGATATGAACTGGTTTCGCGCAGTCTGGGATATACCCATTTTGAGACGTTCCTTAAAGTTGTGCTGCCAATGGCCAGAAAGGGGATCCTGGCGGCGGCGGTCATTGCCTTTGCCCGAAGTATCGGGGCTTTTGGCGCGGTTTTGATCCTGGCGGGCGGCACCTATATGAAAACCGAGGTCCTGCCGATTGCCTTGTTTTTAAATATTTCTTTCGGCAACCTGGATATGGCCGTAACAGCGGGGATCCTGATGCTGGCGGTGTCATTTTTCGCCATCTATATTTTTGAAAAAACGGAAGCGGATTTATGAGCTTGCTGAGCCTTGAAAATCTGGAGGTATATGCGGGCGATTTTCAGCTGGGCGCTATCTCCTTTGCTATGCATGCGGGGGATTACTGCATTATGGCGGGTGAGACCGGCGCGGGCAAGTCGCTTCTGCTGGAAAGCATTATCGGGGTAAAGCGCTGCCACGGCGGGCGGATTTATATGGATGCCCGCGAGGTGACGCACATGCTGCCCGAATACCGGGGAATCGGGATTATCTACCAGGATCATGCCCTGTTTCCGCATTTAAATGTCTTTGAAAACATCGCATTCGGCCTTAAAAAACGCATTCCAAGGGAAAAACGGACGGCAAAAGTGGATTCGATGGCTGAGGCGCTTAAAATTGATCATCTCCTTCGTCGTTCTATTGAGAACCTGTCTGGCGGGGAAAAACAGCGCGTAGCCATTGCCCGGGCGCTGGTTGTCCGGCCCCGGCTTCTGCTGATGGATGAGCCGTTTTCAGCCCTTGACCCAGTGACCCGTCAGAAAATGCGTCGGCTGATGAAACAGGTCATAGAAAAGCATAAGATGACAGTGCTGCATATCAGCCATGATCCGGCAGATATATGGATGTTGGCAAACAAATTGGCCTATCTGCACGAGGGAAAATTGCTGCAGTTTGATACGGTGACATCCGTGCTGGAGCAGCCGGCACACGAAAAAATCGGTGATTTCCTGGGCAGACCGGCCCATCGGCTCGGCCAGGTTCGGTTTCTTTCGCCCCGCCCACCGGCCACCCGCCAGGGTGACTCTTAACCGTCTTACTCTTAATCTTAATCTTACTCTTAATCTTACTCTTACTCTCTTTCATTTCAATGGCATGCGCAGATCTGTCATCATTTAAAATTGTCCGGCTTTTTCCTTGAGCGATTCGAATTGCGGCCCTACGGCCTCGACTATCTCCCGCATGACCTCGGCGGCGCTTTTGATCGAATTGATCATGCCGGCAAATTGGCCGCAGCAGATTTCCGCCTCTTCGGAATTGCCCAGATGCTGGGAGTGATACTGGGAATGCGCGTTTAGGTATACCGAAAGTTCTTCAGGGGTCGAGCCGGATTTGTGCATCTCCAGGTATGTCTCCGTAAACTGGTTGCGAAGATCCCGGGCCACCATGAAATCCTTGGAAATCGTCACTGTGCAGGCATCCTGGCAGGCAACGATCGCCTCCTTGACCCGATGGTGGCTTTCTGATTCCTGTGTTGCCATAAACCGGGTGCCCATGTATATTCCGTCCGCGCCCAGGGCCAGGGCAGCCAGGACGCCGCGGGCGTCCCCGATGCCCCCGCCGCTGATGACCGGGATGCTTACCGCATCCGCTACCATCGGGGTAAGGGCAAATGTCGTCAATTCCGTAAATCCCTTATGGCCGCCCGCCTCAAAGCCTTCGCAGATCACCGCATCCACCCCGGCGGCTTCGGCCTTACGGGCATGGCGGCCGGTGGATATGGCGTGAAGGACTTTGATGCCGGCCTCTTTAAGCCGTGGGGTGTAGATATCCGGCCGGCCTACGGAGGCGATCACCACGGGCACCTGCTCCTCAATGACCACCTCAACGATTTTTTCCGAATACTTGACGGTTTCCCCCACACCCACCACCACATTCACGCCGAAGGGCGCATCCGTTAGGGATCGCACTTTCCGGATCTGCTCGCGCATGCGTTCTGCGGTTAAGTCCGCATCATAGGTAATTTCTTCAGCTCCGGCATTGGGCCCCAGCGTGCCCAGTCCGCCGGCGCTGGATACCGCGGCCACCAATTCTGCGCCGCTTACCCAGTTCATTGGCGCCTGGATAATTGGATAGCGGATGTCAAGAAGAGCACAGATGCGGTTTTTTGTCATCATTTCCCTCCTTTGGTAAAAGGAAATCTCCTATTGATTTAGGGCTTCCCGGATTTTTTTCAGCATTTTGTCCAGCGGATAGGGCTTTTGAAGGAAAGAAAAGCGGTGTTTTTCAATAATATCAATGCGGGCTTTCTCTTCGGTGTAGCCGCTGCTTAACAGGATTCGGGTGCCCGGATTTTTTTGGAGGAGATTTTGGGCCAGATCAATGCCGTTTCCATCCGGAAGGATCACATCGCTGAACAGCAGGTCAAATCCTTTTTTTGCCATTCCGTCTAATTGATGCGCTTCGGCGACAGAAGCCGCCGACTCGACCTGATATCCATTCATGAGAAGCGCTGAACCGATCATCTCACGGACTTCCTCCTGATCCTCAACCAGCAGGATCCGTTCGCCGGCGCCCTTATTTTCCGGTTGCGCGTTTATCTTCTCCGCCGTGTCCGTGTCGGTAGAGTTTTCTTCGGTATTTTCAAGGATCGGGAGATAGATCTTAAAGCGCGTCCCATGCCCGGACTCACTGTAGACATTGATCCAGCCGCCGTGCTGTTTGACCACGCCGTAAACCACGGACAAACCGAGGCCGGTACCCTGGCTGGAAACCTTGGTCGTAAAAAATGGTTGAAAGATATTTTCAACCACTGCCGGCTCCATGCCGCAGCCGCTGTCTTCAAATGTCAGGCAGACGAATTCACCCGGCTTGGCATAGGTGAACTGGCGGCTGTAAAACTCGTCAATACTGGCATTCTCCGTAATAATGCGCAGTAACCCGCCTTCAGGCATGGCATCCCGGGCATTGACCACAAGATTTAAGATGATCTGCTCCATTTGGGCGGGATCGGCATTGATCCGGCTTAAGTTTTCAGCCAATTCGGTCTGGAGTTCAATATTTTCGCCGATCAGGCGCTTGAGCATCTTGTTCATGTCAGCGACCACCTGATTTAAATTGATTGCCGTTTTTTCAAGTATCTGCCGCCGGCTGAACGCCAGCAGCTGGCGGGTCAGGGCCGCGGACCGATCGGCGGCGTTTTTGATTTCATGGAGATATTTTTCCTGTGCCGCTGGATCATCTTTTTTGAGCTGCATCAGTTCGGCACAACCCAGTATAGTGGTCAAGTAGTTATTGAAATCATGGGCCACTCCGCCGGCCAAGGTGCCGATGGCCTCCATTTTTTGGGAATGGTAAAGCTGGACCTGCATTTGTTCATTTTCCATGCGGGCTTTATTGAGATCGCTGATGTCTGTGAGGATCCCCATAAAACCGACGAATTCCTCGTCCTCATTAAACATCGGGTTGGGCGAAACGATTGTGGATATCACCCGGTCGTCTTTGCCGATCCATTCGATTTCAAAAACATGCTTATTGCTTTGGGGCCAGTTGGCCACCTCGGCTTCAAGCTTTTGCTGATTTTTCTCGTCTAAGAATTCAATCGCCGGCCGGCTGATAATGTCGTCTGCCGTGTATCCGGACATTCGGCAAAGGGCCTTGTTGACATAGCTGATATGAAGCTGATGATCGATGATGGCGACACCGTCATTCATCGTCTCCACAAGCGTCCGGTAATTCCTTAGCGCAGCTTCGGCCTCTTTCCGCTGGCTGATGTCCCGGACCAGCCCCTGGATAACCTGTTGGCCGTTTAATTCATATGCCGATGCAGAGACTTCCGCGGGAAACACCTCCCCGGTTTTGGTCTTGAATTCGATTTCAAATTTGACGAATCCGTCCCTGGCAATTGATTCAAATGCTGCATCGCTGCTGGCCTGAGATTCAGGGGTATGGAGATCCTGGACGTTTAGGGAAAGGATTTCCGGTTTGGTATAGCCGAAAAGTTCCAGCGCCTTATTGTTGACATCAAAAATCCGGCCGTCCGCGTCGTGAATGAATATGCCGTCGTTTGAATAGAGGAAGAGCTTGCTGTATTTTTCCTCACTTTCCCGGATTTTCAGTTCATTTTCCCGGCGTTTGGCCGTCATATCATCCAGTTCATCCTTGACGAGCTTGATGGAATTAAAAACGCTGGCAAACGGATGGTTCGGGTCAATTTCTTCGAAATCCGTATCAATTCCTTCTTTCTCCCAGTTAATGCTGCCGATAAACAAAAGCAGATCATCCACATACCGCTGGATAAGCCCCTGTTCGGGTTCATCCCCGGTCTTGGAATGCTGATGGGCAACCTTTTGATCCTGCCGGATCATTTCAAATGCCTGGCTGATGTCATCCGCTACGGCGATGGCAAACGGCATAAAGGGCCTGGCCATTTTAACGGCCGTTGCGACCAGGGGATTGGCGCCAAACAGCACGTACATCCGGAAGGGGATTTCCCGGTGCCAGTTGAGCACGTATTTCATGAATAATTGGCGGCTCTTGCGGCTGAACCCCGAAATTTTCGATGCATCTACCACAATATAGTCAAACTCCGCCTGCTGCTTGACCGCATTATGAATTTTATTGACCATCGGAATGTGCTCGGCCTTGAGCTCTCCATCCGGCTGGGAAAAAAGGATTGTCTGGTCAATGATAACGCTTTTGCCGCAGTAATCCGGCGTTTTAAATTCCCAGTCCGGCGAGGTGAGGAGTTCCTTTGGTTCTAATGTGTCACTGCCGTGTGCGAGGCTGACCGGCTGATTGAATACAAACGTCCCCTTGGGCAGGTTGTTGGCTTCACAGATGTCAAGGGCTTTTTCAATGGCTTGACGGTATTGGCCGCCGGAAAAAATGGTTTTTCCGCCGAATATAAACCGCTGTCCGATTTTTACCGCCAGGTTCATAATTTGAGAGAGGTTGCATAAAATCAGCCCGACCACCCGGTCATTGCTGTTGAAATAGTCGATAAAATATTTTCTGGCATCAATGCTTACAGCCTTCAGGCGGGAATAATCTTCGATCTGGATGTAGGGCCCGGTTCCGCCGCCAATATGGGCGGCAACGGCATCATCTATCTGCAGCGAGGCTTTTATGGTTTTGAGGTTTACATTGCCGGATGGACGGGTGTAGAGAATGGAGTCCCCGATCAGCCAAAAATCGACTGTATAATCGGTACCGACTTTTTGACTTTGCCATTCGGGTCGGGTATATATTTCTAATCCGGTGAGCGGACAAAAATATTTGATGTTGTCTGTGGGCTGGTTTCCATCCGGTGCCATGTTCATATCGAATAACGCCGCTTAAAGTTTGGTTTTTGTGTTTTATTAATAGAAAATTGAATTTATAGAAAGAAAAATTTTAATCCGGTTGGCGTCCATCAAGGAGGTGTGTTTTGGGCTGGGAAACATGTGATACATCGGTCTTTAAAGATCTCGCCAAAAAATATGCACACTTAAATCCCATTCGAATATTAGCGGAAGGCGATTCCTGGTTTGCCTATCCGCGAAGGTTTATGCTGCTCGGAAAGGATGCCAATGTCATCGATCATCTGGCCCGGGAAGACAACCTGCTGATTTTAAACACCGCATCGAGCGGGGATGAAATCGTTGAGATGATTTCCGGGGAGCAAAAGTTTTCTCTGCTCAAGCGCTTAAGCCATATCGATTTTGATGTCGTGCTGCTTTCCGGCGGGGGCAATGATATTGTGGGCCGCTATGACTTCGGGTTTCTGCTGCATGAGAAAACCCCGGAAATGGAGTGGCGGGAATGCATAAACACCACGCGGCTGTTTATTAAAATCCGGCAGGTGGAGCTTGCCTATCGGGAACTCATTGAGCGGATCCTCGATATCCAGCCCAATATCCGCATTGTGATGCATACCTATGATTTCCCCATTCCCTCGGCCAAGGGTTATGAACTGTTTGATGTGATACCCCTCGGAAAGTCCTGGATAAATTCCTATTTTGTCCAAAAAAAGATCGATGATCCGGATGAGCAGCGAAAAATCATCCGCAATATGCTGCTGAGGTTCAAAAGCACGCTGAGCAAGATTGAAAAGGAGTATTCGCAGAATGTGGTCGTCGTCAATACCCAGGGGCTATTGGAGGAGCGGCACTGGGCAAATGAAATTCACCCGACCCCTCAGGGATTCGGCTTGATTGCCCAGAGGGTTTATTTTGAGGGGATTATTGGCCGAAAAGCATAGGACGCACATCCTATGCAGCTTCTCGTCAACAATTGCAGAGCCTTGGAAAAAGCCATGCTAAAACAGCACTGCGCCGATGACAACGCCTAAAAGAACGAACCCGCCCCACAACAGCAGCTGATTGACGGTAATTTTGCTGGCCCCCGTCTTTCGGCGGCCTGAGCGGGTATCCTCTTCGCCCCCGGCATGCTGCGAATCATTTTGAAGACTGGTGTTCAGGCGGGCCATCTGCTCCGTGTTTAATACAGTGGTTCCTTCGAACGCATCGGCGGAGACGCCGTCGCTCTTCAGGTCGGCCATGTCAGCTTCTTCGACCGACACATGCATTTTGAACTTGTTGATTGAGATAATGTCATTATTTTCAAGGATTTTTTCCCGAATCCGTTCGTCATTGACACAGGTGCCATTGGTGCTGCCCAGGTCTTTGACGACATAGGGGCCGCCGACTGATTTTTCAATGCGGGTATGCGCCCGGGAGACACCGGTGTTGTCGATAAAAATATCCGCCGTCGGAATCCGGCCGATTTCAATCACATCCTGGGTAAAGGCATAGGTTTTAAGGATTTTATCCTTTAGACGGAGTTCAATTTTTAGCACCGGCAGGTTGCGCATGGGTTTTTCTCCAAGGACAGGGAAATGGTTTGTGTAAAAATAACAGAATGATAAATTCCATTTAGTATATATAAGCGGTGTTTTTCTTGTCAAGGTTAAAAGAAGTCGAAGGACAAACAAGATTGAAGTTTCCGGTTTTTTCATGTATACTTATTTAAGTGCTGCCGCCTGTAGCGGCAGACGGGCCCCAGGCATTGCGGCCAGTTTTACTATCCAAACAATCTAGTTTGAACTTTCTATATTCAGTTGCCAATCAGCGGGTTTGCCATGCAGCACCATAGTTATGGGTCAACAACTCATGTGGGAAACGTCCGGTCGCATAACGAAGACGTCTATCGGGCCGTTCCGGGCTTAGGGCTTTGGATTGTCGCGGACGGCATGGGCGGTCACGAAGGGGGCGAAAAAGCATCTGCCCTGGCCGCCGATTTTATCGTCGAACAGATCCGGGAAGGGGAAATCCTTAGTCGGGCCATCTCTCAGTCGCACCATGCCATTAAGCGGGCTGTGGCCGATGAAAAGGGACCGGCCGGCATGGGAACCACGGTTGTGGCCCTCAGGGTTGTTGATACTAGCTGCGAGATTGCATGGGTGGGCGATTGCCGGGCCTATTTGTGGAATGGAGAGACATTGCGGCAGCTGACCAAGGATCATTCCTATGTTCAGCATCTTGTGGACACGGGGGTAATCCCGGCGATGGACTCGGAAAAGCACCCTTACCAGGATATTCTGATTCAGGCCCTTGGGGCCGCGGACATGGATGATGTGGCGGTTGATGAGATAAGGGAAGGCCTGTTTGAAGGGGAACAGATCCTGCTGTGCAGTGATGGACTGACCAAGGAACTCGACGAGGGGGCAATCAGCGAAATATTGCGCCTTGATTTAAATGAGCAGTCAAAAGTCGAGCACATGGTAAACGCCGCTTTATCCAATGGTGGAAAAGACAATATCACCACCATTCTGGTGTCTGCTGCAAACAATGCGCCGCCGCGGCTGACAGAGGAAGATACCGTGCCGTTTATTACCCAGAAAATTATCCCGCCCGGATTTATGGATAAGCTTCGCGACTGGTGGCAGCGATTCACCCGCAAATCCGGTTAACGGAGTAATCATCGGGTTAACCTATGATCGAAATTCCCAACTACGAAATCGGTAAACTGGCCGGCCAGGGTGGTGTGGCTGAAGTCTATCTCGCCACGCACAAACTGCTGGACCGGACGGTGGCCATCAAACTTATCTCCCCTGCCAAGGCCGGCGATCTGGCGGACAAGCGGTTTCTCAAAGAGGCCAAGGTGGTGGCCGGTCTGCGCCATCCCAATATTGTCTCCATCTATGATGTCGGCGTGCTTGAGAACAAGTACTACATTATTATGGAATTTCTGGAGGGCGGCGATCTCAAGCAGTATATCAAAAAGGGCGTTTCAGCCGCCCGGAGCGTGGAGATTTTAAAGCAGATGGGCTCTGCCTTAGCGCATGCCCATGATAAGGGGTTTATACATCGGGATATTAAATCCCAAAATATCATGTTTCGCGCAGATGGTACGGCTGTGCTGACTGACTTTGGCATTGTCAAGGACCTGACGGCGGAAACCGGCTATACCCTGGATGGCACCAGCATCGGTACGCCCCACTACATGAGCCCGGAGCAGGCCCAGGGCTCTTCGAAAATTGACTACCGCACCGATTTATACAGCCTGGGCGTGACATTTTATGAGATGCTGACCGGCGCTGTGCCCTATCAGGCGGATTCGCCTGTTGCCGTAGCCCTTAAGCATATCAAGGATCCGGTGCCCAAGCTGCCGGAACACCTGTCCCGCTATCAGGCGATCATCGATCGGTTAATGGCCAAGAAGCCGGACAAGCGATTCCAATCCGCCCATGAGCTAATTAAGGCGCTGGATCAGCTGGATCATTGGCTCAGCGGGGATACACCGACGGAAACCATTGAATATAGGGCCAGGACGGCATTTAAATCCCGGAAATCCCGCATTCGGATAAGACCCGGGTTTTTGATGGCTGCTATCGGGGTAGCCGGCGTACTGGCGGGCCTTTTGATTTTTGCGCCGCCCTATATTTCAAAGTTGACGGATAGCCAGCCGATGGATCAGGCTGAATCCATCGAGCCAACCGTGCCTTCGTCATCGGGCGAGGCATCGGCGCCGTCCGCAGAATCTGTCAAGCCAAAGCCCTCCATGGAGAATGTCTCGCAAGAGCCGGAACCAGCCCCCGGGACCGCGTCAGCGCCAGATGCGCAGGAGACTGCTTCCGCCGGCGCTTTTGACAGTGAACCGCTGACCCGGGACATTGCCAATCGGAACTATTCGGCGGCACTTAACCAGATACAAGCGATTCGGAGCGAACACCCGGCTGATGATAAGGGAATGCTTCAAAAAGCGGACAATTTTTTATCCGCCGGTCAGTCCGTTGATGCCGCGGATGTCTACAACACTCTGCTATCCGTGGAGTCCCAGAATACCGCAGCGGTTTTGGGGCTTCTGCAAATCGCGGTGGATAAACAACAATCGCTTGTGCATCAGCAACCGCCGGCGCCGGATAGTTTGGCGGCCCATCTGGCTTTTCTGGAAAAAGGGATTGAAAATACCGGTTCTCCGCTTTTCAAGCATTTAAAGATCAACACCGTGGAGACCATCTATGAAACCGGCCGGGAGCAATTGGAAGAAAACGACCTGGCCGCGGCTCTGGAAACAGCCGAAACCGGCCTCAAATATGCCCCGGATCATTTGCGGCTCAAAAAATTGCGGCTTCGGGCCCTGGCCCAAATCAGTTTTAATAATAAGCGGTTGACCATTCCCGAGGGTGACAATGCGCTGGCCTACTACCGGGAATTGTTGGCGCTTGATCCGATGGACGCGGACGCCGGACGCGGGGTTGAAAAGATTGTTGACTGGTTTAAATCCGCAGCTGAAACGGCTTACAAAAACAAGAACTACGATCAGGCGGTGGATTATATTGAAAAAGCCGGCGAAATTGCCCCTGAAGATAAATCTGTGAATCTTTTCGAATGGCGGATTCGAGCGGATATGCATTACGCGGCCGGCGACTATGCGGCCCCGGCAAACAGGAATGCCCGGGTTTTCTACCGAAAAATTCTGGCTGCAGATCCCGACGACGAAAAAGCTGCTTTGCGGCTGGACAAAATTGACGTCCTGGCCCCCTTGGCGCAAGCCGCCGGGGCGGGTCCCCTTTCCGAGAAAATTGATCTATACCGGGATGCCTTCCAGTCCTTTAAGGCGGCGACGGCCGCCCACGGCAGCGAGGCAACGGCCGATCTCAGGGCGGCTGTTAAGAATCACATTAACCAGGCCATTCAGACACAGAAGCGGCGCCTGAACGTAATGCCGGATGAATTTATCAATCTGGTCACCAGCCATTTTCCGGCGTTTGATAGTATTTTTCACGCCCAGTACGACATCCTGATTGCCAAGGGCGACCGCCAGAATAAAGCGCCTGACCGGGCGGCGTTTTATATAAAAGCGTTGACGCTGAATCCGGCGCGGACAAAAGCCAAGAAAAAGATCGAGGCGGCGGCCAATGAACTGGAGAATGCGGGCAAGCCGAACGAGGCGGTTTCGATTTTAAAGCAGGCCATGGCGGTGACACCCGATGACGCCGGGTTGAAACAGTTATATGCGGATATCAAGCAGATCCGGGATGTGAAAGCCGGGCTTTTCACCGAACTCTATCAAATTAAGGTCATGCAGCCGTTTCAGAAAAAAATCGACCCTTACCGCCGCCTGTTTGAAAAGCTGGACGCCGCGATGGCCGAATACGGCCGGGAGAAAATGGCAGACCCCCGGCAGGAAATGGCCGAGCAGCTTAAAGTAGATATCAAGGCCAGCCTTTCAAAGAACCGGATCATGCCGAAAGCATTCATGAATTTGGTGAAAACGCATTTTCCGGAACTTAAAAAGGATATCAATAACGCGCAGTATGATATATTCTTGCAAAAGGCGGAGAAGAACGTTTCAATTGACCAGAAAGCAGATTATTTTTTAAGGGCGCTCGGGCTTCAAACGGGCCGCACCGAAGCGTCTGAAAAAATTATTGACCTGGTTAAAACCATAAACGGTAATGGCCAATATGAAAAGGCGGTCACTATCCTGAGACAGGCAAAGGAAAAGGCGCCTGAAGAGAGCCGGATATCCGAGCTTTATCAGCAGATCCACCGCGAAGTTGAAGTATTTCCCACGCTGGCCGGCTGCGGCCGTGAACACAGCATATCTGAAGCACCGGTGACCCGGGAAAGCTTAAATCTCTGCATTCATTACCGCAACTTAAGTGCCGGCAGCATTGTCCATGTCCGGCTGGCGCAGAAAGGCGGGCACTCCATGGAAGTGCCGGTGGTTTTAGACGGCAGCTCCGGCACCAAACCCATAACCGTCTCGGCGCCCATCGAAGGGTTTGCGGTGGGCGACTATAACATCATTGTTAAACAGGATGCCAGGATTTTATCAGAATCCAGAATCCAATTTGTACCAAAGCGGAGGGAATGACCATGCGATGGGTGATCATTTTTATTTCACTGGCCATGCTCGGTACCGGATGCGCAACCAGCCAGGCCCTGCAGCAGGAATTGGATAAATGCCAGCAGTCCTTATCAGACCAGGATCTGCTGATTGCCAAGCAGGAGTCGACCATTCGGCAGAAGGATCAAAAGATAGACGAACAGAAAGAGAGTATCCAAAAGCTGGAAGCCCAGCTATCAGAATTAAACCGCCGGTTAAACATCAGCTCCACCGAGCAGTCCCGCTATAATGAGCGGATTCGGCGCATTTCCGGTTCTGTAAGGGAATTTATCAAGAACCAGATCCGCGACCAGCGAAACTTCCTGACCGATATCGCGCTCGAGGATTTTATCGGCAATCCCCTCATTAAGCGCGAAAACACGGATGATAGCAAGAATATGATTGTCGATGTAGCCCATCCCGTGCCCAGCCAGGGCCAGATAAACGGGATCGGCGGCTATTTTACGGGCGATTGTGAAATCCATATCAAATTTTTGCGGCCGGTGGGCAATGACTATATCGTGACCTACAGCAAGCCTGTAAAGGTGGCGGCAGCCGAACCCGGCAAACAGCTTATCGATTTTGATCAGCCCATCATTGCCAGAAAAGGCGATATTATCGCCTACTATTTTCCGGGGCCGGTGAATGTGCCTTTTGACAGAGCTTTAGGTATATCTAATTATTTTAAAATGAAATCAGATAAATACCAGAGCGGCGACCGGGTAGAGGCGGATGCCATCTGGCCGTCCGACCAGGCAAAGCGCAAGTATTCGCTGAATTATTACGGCATTTTTTATACCAAGGTGTCTGAATCCGAGGAAAGCAATTAACCCTTTATTTCTCTAATTTTTATGACACGGCATTATCGAAAACTCGTCATTCTTTTTGCTGATATTTCAAAGAGCTCATGCATTTACGAGTGCTTAGGCGATCACGCCGCCCAGGAAGCGATCGGCCGGGTTTTGACGCGCCTCTCTGATGAGGCAACGAAACTCAGGGGCCGGGTGATCAAGACACTCGGGGATGCGGTCATGTGCGCCTTTGAGTCAACGGATAGCGCGGTAGAAGCGGGCAAAGCCATGCTTCAGGCCACGAACCGCCCGATCGGGGATGCTCCGGACATCCCGATCATTAACATACACATCGGCATCCACTATGGCCCGGTGATAGAGGAAAACGACGACATTTTCGGGGATGCCGTCAATGTGGCGGCCCGGGTGGTGGATTATGCCAATCCCCTTCAGATTGTTGTGACCCGCCAGATCATTGACAGCCTTTCCAAAACCGCTGACCATGCCAGCAAGCATTTGGCGGCCATTACAGCCAAAAATATTTCCGGGGAGATTGAGCTGTTTGAAATCGTAAATGAGAGCCAGGATCTGACAACCGTACTGGATAGCCGTAAGCTGGCTGAGGAGCTTTGCACCAGCCTTTACCTGACCCGGGGCGAGCATTCAATCGCTGTTGATCGTTCCCGGCCGAGGATTTCCATCGGGCGGGCGGATCACAATGACATTGTTATCAAGTATTCCTGGATTTCCCGGACCCATTCACTCATTGAAAATAGAAACGGCATTATCTTATTGACGGATAAGAGCACGAATGGCGTGTTTATTTACCCGGAAGACGGGGAACCGATATTTCTCAACAAAAGCGACCAGCCCCTTTCGGGAAAGGGGATAATTATTTTCGGCAGGGAAAAAGATGAGGATATGGAGGGTGAATTTGACGACTATGTCGAATACGTGGTTAAATAGTCTACGTTCAGTGGTGAAGCTGTTTCTCGGGAGATTCTCATGATCATTGTTTACATCATTCTAATACTCTATCTGATTGCGCTTGTTTCAACCGTAAACCTTTATTTTCTGGCCTGGTATGATTATGTCAATTTCCGGACCAGCCACCCGGACAGCGGGGAGTGGCGCCAGTCGATCCATGCCGGGAAGATGCTTTTCTGCGTATTTTTAGAATCCCTTGCGCTTTTTTCCCACGCCATTACACAGCCGCTTCGGTTCCTTTTTGACCGGATGTCGCCCAAAAATGTGTCGGATTCCCGACCTCCGATCCTTTTCGTTCACGGCTGGTGCTCCGGCAGCCACGCCTTTATGCTGATCTCCCGGTATTTAAAACGGAAAAAATTTAAGAACCTATACACCATGACCTACCGGCCGGTGATGGCCGACCTTGCATGGCTTTCCCAGAAAGTGGCGGACCGGATTAATGAGGTGCTCGAGGAGACCGGTGCAGCCAAGGTTAATATTATCGCCCATAGCTTAGGCGGCGTATTGACCCGTTATGCCATCAAGGACTTGTATATGGGGGACAAGGTAAATCTGCTGATATCCATTGGCTCTCCGCACCTCGGCAGCCGGGTGGCCGCGCTATGGCCCTATGGCCGGAATACGCTGGAGCTTTTGTATAAAAGCGATTTTATAAATGCCCTTGCCGACGGCGGCCTCACCCCGGGCCCGGTCAAGTATGTGTCCATCTATTCCGCATTCGATAATTTTGTCGTCCCCCAGGAGTCCGCGAACCTCGGCGACGGCGCCGTCAACCACAAATTAGCCTTTCACGGTCATCTCCGGCTTTTATACAGCCACAAGGTCAACCGGCTGGTCCGGGAGGCGCTTGAACAGCGGCAGGCGTAGGGGCTTGTCCCTATGAAAGCAGTTTTTTAACGGTTTCAAGCATTTCAGAGATCTGGAAGGGCTTTTGCAGGAACTGAAAATCCCTGTGTTGAATCCTGTCCGGCCGGGCGTGTGCTTCAGCATACCCGCTTGAGAGAAGTATTTTGATCCCCGGATACTTCTGGCTGATAAAGTCGGCAAAATCGATCCCATTGCCATCCGGCAGAATGACGTCGCTGTATAGCAGATCGAACCGTGAGTCTGCAGTCTCTATGTGTTTTAGCGCCTCTGAAATGGATTCGGCCTCAGTGACAAGGTAATTGTTCATTTTCAGGGCGCTGGCCACCACGTTGCGCACATCCGCCTGGTCTTCTACCAGCAATATCTGCTCCCGGCTGCCTTGGTAATGATCCGCGGATACGGTCCTCCTTTTATCAGCGCTCTCGGAGGGCTCCGTGTCACCTGCAGCCACACTTGGAATATAGATTTTGAAAGTGGTGCGGTGATCGGGTTCGCTAGAAACATTGATCCAGCCATTATGCTGTTTGACCACTCCGTATACCACGGAGAGTCCCAGCCCGGTGCCCTGGCCCACCGCCTTGGTTGAAAAAAACGGATCAAATATTTTATCCACGACCTCCGGCAGCATGCCGCAGCCGGTATCTGAAACTGTCAAACGGGCGAATTCGCCCGGCTTGGCATATTTGACCTCTTGGCAATAGGCCGCATCAATTATCACGTTGGCGGTTTCAATGTAGAGCCTGCCGCCGTCGGGCATGGCATCCCGGGCGTTTATGGCAAGATTCATGATAATCTGCTCCATCTGACCGAAATCCGCATTGATTGTTTTCAGGTCCGGAGCGAGATGGGTGATCAGTTGAATATTTTCACCGATCAGCCGCTTCAGCATCTTTTCAACATCGGTGACCACGGTGTTTAAATTAATATGGGTGGTCTCAAGCATCTGCCGCCGACTGAAGGCCAGCAATTGCCGGGTGAGCGATGCGGAGAGTTCTGCGGCGTTCTTAATGTCTGCCACATGTTTTTTAAGTTTTTCCGGCAGCGCCCTTTTGAATTCGATCAAATCGATCGAGCCGAGAATCGTCATCAGATAGTTGTTAAAATCATGGGCCACCCCGCCGGCAAGGGTGCCGATGGCCTCCATTTTCTGGGATTGAATCAGCTGGGCCTGGGCTTCTTCCTTTTCCCTCTGAGCTTTTTTCAGATCGGTGATGTCTGTGACGATGGCTAAGAATCCGGTAAATTCGCCGTTTTCGTCATAAAATGCCTTGGGTGATACGATGGCGGAAATGACCCGCTCATCCTTGCCGATGCCATCGATTTCAAAGACATGCCGTTCCAGCGCCGGCCAGTTATTCGCCTCCTCTGTGATTTTTTTCTGGTTTGCCGCATCGAGGAAATCATAAACCGGCCGGCCGATTATTTCATCCGCGGTATAGCCGGATATTCGGGAGATGGCTCTATTGACGAACGTGACACGGAGCTGGGTATCGGTAATCACCAGGCCGTCGTTCATGGATTCGATCAACTTCTGATATTCTTCGCGCTGGTTTTGTGCCCGTTTTTCCGCAGCCCGGGTGGCTTCGAAAAAAATGGCGTTTTCCAGGCAGTTGGCGGCCTGGGTAGAGAGCAGCGTGATCATCGCCTGGCGTGACGGGGTAAAGGCATGCGGGGTCAGGTTGTTTTCCATATAAATCAGGCCGTTTACCCGCTGCTGGCGGATTAGCGGGACGCAAAGCACTGAGCGGACAAACCGGCTGCTGATATGGGGATCATGCATAAATCGGTCGCTCTTCTGCGCATCGTCAAGCAGCAGGGGCTCACGGGTTCTGCTCACATAGCTGACGAGGCCCGCAGACAGCTCCTGGCTCTCCTCAAGCGGAGTCGCCTGCATAACGGTGATGTCTTCGGAAGTGTTGCGGGCTGCGGCATCAATCACCAGCTTTTCATTTCGGTTAAGAATAAGGAATGCTTTTTCCGCCCCGGAGTTTTCATTAATGACCCGCATTAGCGTCTTGAGCAGTTTTTCCAGCTGGATCTCACTGGAAATCGCGTGTGACATTTTCATCATGGCATTAATATCAAGCTGGTCTTTAATGCTTGAGGCGGCCGCCGGCGTTTCGACCGCTTTAGGAGGCAGCGCCGCTGATGCCGTGAAAGCCTCTGCCGCCGGGCGGATATCGTATTTTTCTTCCAACTGGCGAACTTTGGCCGAAGCCCCCCATCGTTCGTACAACTTTCGGGCCTGTGCCATGAAGGAGACGGCAAAATCATTGATGTCATGGTGATAATAAAACCGGGCCAGGCATTCACAGGCCAATGCGGCTTCCTGGAGGTATTCGTTGGCGCGGGCGGATTCGATGGCCTTTTTATAAAGGATAACGGCCTTTTTATCCCTTCCTTTGATTCTTGCCAATTCCGCTTTCACCAGCTGATATTTGTGAAGGAAATTTTTGGGCGCGTGCTCGGCCCATTTGGCCATCTTTCGTTGATTCCGCCGGACGCGGGAGATTAGTATCTGTTTTTTCAGGCGGCCGGTCTGGTCTGCATAGCCAATGCGGGCCATGGAATCATAAAAGAATGCCGCGGGATAGATCAGGGAGCCGGCGCCTCCCTCGACGCACGCCATGGCCCGCTGGGCCTGCTGATAGGCATCTTCCGCATTTTCAAAAAGCAAGCTGAGCATGAGTTTGTTAAGGTAGAAGTGGATCAGGGCGGTCCGGTCGTTGGCCTTTTTATGAACAGCAAGCATTTCGGCTTCATCATAGGCCGGTCCTTTAAGAACGGCCGGATTTTGGCTTAACCCCCTGAGATTCAGCACGGATTGATGATAGATACAGGCCACATTCAGATTGGTGATCTGGCCGATCCGATGTAAAGTCTCCCTGTTTTTCTTAAACTCCCCATCCATTTCAGCAAGGGGTGTGGCCAGCAGATAGCGCGTGTAGCCGCGAACCATCAGGGAATGGCCGGCAAATTCAATGTCTCCATGCTCCATTCCGCTTTTTACGGCTTCCTGAAGCGGTTCCGAAACATTAACCGCGTGCTCTTTCCAATGCCGGATGAAAGTGTTGACCACCATCTGGGTTCGGGCCTGGTATTGCAGGAAATTCATTTTTTCCGCAAGTGTGAGCGCCATCTGGCCGAATGCATACCCCTCCGGGATTTTACCGAGCGTGCACAGAATAAAACCATAGCCGGCGTAAGCATAGGGTGAAAATCCGGTGTTGCCATGTTTGGCAAATATCTGCAAAAGGCGCAGCAGCATCAGCGGCAGCAGGTGCGGGGCCGTCCAGTAGGCGGTGGAGGTAATGGTGGCCATCACATCCACCTGGGCCTGGATTCGGGGCTTGTTTAGCAGGGGAAGATTCAAGAGGTCAGCTGGCTTTTTACCTTTAAGTGCGACCCGGGTTCTGGCCAGTTCCTCAAGAATATGGGCCTTGGCCGGATTTTTCGGAAACACCGTGCCCAATTCTTTCAACAATGAAAGACCGGATTGGATCACTGCTTCAAGCCGGTTCTGCGCCATTAGAGCATGAATCCGGACAATCTGCGCCCTTACCGTGTCGGTAAAAGAACCGGCCTGATTAATGATCGTATTGATCAAGCCATGCATGGTATCATAATCACCGGTGAGATAGGCGGCTTCCGCGCAGCCGGTATAGAGCGAAAGGGCCAGCGCATAGTCAGCATCCCAGCAGGCGCGGTCGTCCCCATGGGGCGCGGATTTGGCGAGAAATTCAATGCCTGTTTGAAAATAATGGAATGCGGCCTCAAATGCGCCAGAGGCTGCCGCCTTTCTCCCCGCCTGATTATTCAGCCGGGCCAGATGGGCATATTCACCGGCGGAGCCGGCTAACGCATCGGCCATATTGAGGTGGTTGACAATATCAATGATATTTTCCTGGCGCCGGTCCCCCGGAGAGTTGGTCAGGAGGTATTTGCCGATGGTATAATGCGTCTGTATTTGTGTCTCTTTGGAAAAGAGATGATAGACAGCCGTCCGGATGCGTTCATGTGAAAAAAGGCCGGTATCGCCGCTAAAGCTGATCAGACCTTCCGCCTCGGCCGGTGCCAGATCAGCTACCACAGCCTCCAGAGGCTTGGCATGGCATGCCGCCACGGCCAGCAGGTCAGACCGGCTGCCGTAACAGGCGCAAATGTGCAGCGTCTCACGGGTCGCATCCGGCAGCCGCGCGAGTTTTTCAGACATTAAGTCGATGACATTATCAGTCACCTGAATTTCACCGGCCTTTTCAATATCCACCCGCAGGCCGCATTCCGGCTCGAGTTTCAGGGCCTGACGGTCATAGAGGGTATTCAGGAATTGATGGATAAAAAAGGGATTGCCATTGGTTTTTTTAAGTACAATTTGCGAAAGCGCATCAAGGTCCTGAGGGTCGCACCCAAAAAGATCATTAAGCATTTGATGCACGCTTTCCACCGCAAGCGGCGCCAGGGTCATGGCGTGGATGCAGGCACCACTTTTTTTCGCTTGATCAAGGCTAATATGCAACGGATGCGAGGCATCCATCGAGTTTTCCCGGTAGGCGCCGATAACCAGCAGATGCCCGATTTCAGGTTCAATAGCCAGCATTTGAATAAAATTCAGGCTCGCCGCATCCGCCCATTGCAGATCATCAATGAACAGCACCAGCGGATTGACCGAGCTTGCACAGGCTTTGACGAATTTTTTGCATACGAAGTTAAACCGGATCCGGGCCTCTTCCGGACCCAGCACGGCGAGCGACGGCTGCTCTCCCAGGATATGCAAAAATTCCGGAATGAATTGGATCAAAAGGCTCGCGTTAACGCCAACAGCGGACAGAATCTGGTTTTTCCATGATTCGATCCGGGTATCGCTTTCACATAGCAGTTGACGGGCGAATCCTTTAAAAGCCGCAATTATCGGATAATAAGGGATATCGCTTTTATACGGATCGGCTGCCCCGCTGATAAAATAGGCCCGCCTGGCCAGTACCGGTTTTTGAATTTCATGGATCAGCGAAGATTTCCCCATGCCGGGCCGACCGGATACCAGAAAAATCTCTCTTCCGCCGCCGGCCGCCTGGTCGAAAATCTTCATCAGCTGTTCGATTTCAGATTTGCGGCCATAAAGCTTTTCCGGCAGATAAAACCCCATGCGATGATCCTGATGGGCCAGGGCCACACCCCGGATCTCACCCAGTTCTTCCAACTGGTCGAGGCACTCCCTGACATCCGCCATCGCCCCGTAGCCACTCTGATAGCGGTCTTCAGGGGTTTTGGATAGCAGTTTCATGATGATTTTGGATACCGCATCCGGAGTGGCCGTGTTTTTTTCCGCCGGCGATGCTGGTTGCCGGGCGATATGGCCATGAAAGATTTCAACCGGATCTTCTGATACAAAAGGCGGTGCCCCGGTCGAAAGTTCATAAAGCACCACACCCAGGGCATACAGATCCGCCCGGGAATCCACTGTGGCATTCATCCGGCCGGTTTGCTCCGGGGCCATGTAGGGCAGCACATGCCGGATGATCCATGGATCGTATATTCTGTTGTCTATTCGCGCCAATCTTCGCAAGGCGCCGAAGCCGCAAATTTTCAGCTCATCACCGGAGGAATGACAGAGGACCGCATCCGGCGTAAGGGCGTGGTGGAAAATCCCCTGGCTGTGGATTTCCGAAAGGATTCGGGATAGGTGAAGGGCAAGGGTCAGAAGAGCGGGGATGGGCACCTGACCGGGTTTGAACCGCTGATGCAAAGGGCTTCCGGAGAAGGGCTCGGCAATAACAGCGATATAATTTTGGTGATCAAAAATTTCATAGGGATGAAAAATCCCCTGGCTGTCCACCGCTTTGATTTTTTCAAGCTCATATTTACACCGGGCAATTTCCGAAGGCGCGGCATGGGTAGCATCGACAAGCTCAATGAATACCGGCTGGCGGGTATCCGCTGCTTCACCCGTAAAAAGAGCAGCGTTCGGGCATTCCTGTATTTTTTTGATTATTTTGTAGTTTTGTATGGCTTCCATAATCCGTAATCAGCTGAAATGCCCACAGAATATTGACACATAACTTATTTCATAAAATTTTTTGAATGTCAAAACGGTTATGTCCCCAATATACGGTATAAACGCATGCTTTGTTGACATGAACGCCGTCATGCCTTAATAATAGATGAAATTTAAACCTGTTGCGCCCTTTTCGATTTAGAGGTGAACATGCTTAGAAAACAAAGACGTTTCAGTACCAGATCCCAGGTTTGGCCCGACACCCATGCCATTATCACCGCCACTGACCCGCTGTCTCCAAGTGGCCGGGGAACGATTACAATTGAGGGCAATGTAAAGGACATCGGATCACTTGGAATGTTCCTGATTACCAAAGAATCTCTTCCCAATAATGATGATGTTGAAATCGAAATCATATTCGCCCCGGATTCCCAAGTTTCCAACTTAACCGTCCGGGCTTGGGGCAAAACCGTGCGCAGGACGCATGAGGGCATCGGGATCAAATTTACGAGCATTGATCTTTCACGGCTGCAGAAATGCATTGTTGAAAAAATGAACCGGGAGGAAAGGGTAGCAAAGTCCATGTATACCTTAGGAGAAGCGAAATCAGAGGCCGGGGGACAGGAAGACTAATGTTTCCCTTATACGGTTGATAATCATCGTTGCCCATCCCTGCAGTACTTGAGCACGAGCCTTCAAATTTTGAGGGGAGGCTGTCAAAATGACGGTAAAATCCACTGCTGAGGATTTTTCTCAGCGGCTCACACAGCTTGAGGCGGAAAACGCCCGGCTCAAGGAAGCCAACAGTCAGCTCATTCAAAAAAATTCAAGCCTCCGGGCGCTTATAGAAAATTCGGACGACACGGTTCGCAAGAGCGAACTCAAGTACCGCACCCTATTCGAAAACAACGGTACCCCCACCTTTATCGTCAATAAGGATACCACCTTGGCCCTGGGTAACGTCTATCTGCTGCATATATCTATCGGCTGCAAAAGGAGAAACTATGGCGCCAGAAACGCAACGAACGCAAAAAGATGAGATCCTGCATGGCTCTGAATCCGTCCTATTAATTGATGATGAGGAGATGGTTCTGGATGTGAGCAAGGAACTCCTGGAGGGGCTGGGCTACTCAGTGGCGACCGCAGACAGCGGTAGAGCAGCCATTGACACCCTGGAGGCAAAAACCGATGACATAGATCTGGTGATTCTGGATTTCACCATGCCCGAAATGGGGGGTGAGGAGACGTTCCGGCGCCTCAAATCAATACGTCCGGATGTGCCGGTGCTGGTATCCAGCGGTTTTTCGTTAAACGACGAGGTGCGGGAAATCCTTCAGCACGAGCGGACTGGGTTTATTCAGAAGCCTTTCCGGCTGCATACGCTTTCGCAGAAGGTCCGCGAAATATTGGACGCATAGCCAGTTTGAGAAAGGATCAAATCGAATGGAAAAAGAAAAAGTGCTCTGCAGTTACTGCCGCCGCAAGCGGTGTTTTATGGGCGAGACGGAAAACGTTCCGGATAACTGTCCCACAAAGACGCGGGCGGACCTGATCGCGCAGGCCAAAGAAACCCTTGCCGATCCCGAAAATCAGCAGATGGCCCAGGCTGTGGCCAAAACCTGGAAGGACTATGGCAAGCTTACCCGGGTGGAGGAAACCGTCATGTACGCCAGGCTGCGCGGCTTCAAAAAGCTTGGCATCGCTTTCTGCGTGGGGCTTTCCGAGGAAGCGGAGAAAATGACCAATATTCTGTTAAACGAGGGGTTCGAGGTGGCCGCGGTCTGCTGCATGTGCGGGGCCCTGTGCTCGGATGATGTCAATCTGGCCGATGAGGACAAGGTTATCCCCGGCTACCGGCAGCCCATGTGCAATCCGATCGGCCAGGCCGCCATTCTCGATGACGAGGGCTGCGACCTGCACATTTTGTTGGGCCTTTGCGTGGGCGATGACACGCTTTTTATCAAGCATGCCAAAGCGCCGGTCACCGTTTTAGCCGTCAAGGACCGCGTCCTGGCGCATAATCCCCTGGGCGCCCTCTATACATCCCGGCACATTTACACCCGGCTTAAAACCAAACCGCCGAAAAAGGAAGATTAACCTTTTCATATTCATAAACGGAGCCTGACATGTTTGTTAAAAAGATTGACAGCATCCCCAAGGTTAAGGTCAACATTGGCGTCAGCGCCTGGAAGCAGGTCATGATCGGCGTTCAGGAGGCCCCCCATTTTGCCATGCGGCGTTTTGTGCTGGAACCCGGCGGGTCTATCCCCAGCCACACCAACACGGTGGAGCACGAACAGTTTGTGATCAAAGGCCGCGCCCGCATCGGCATCGGGGAAAAGGTTTACGATATCAGCAAAAATGATACTGTCTACATTCCGGCCGCCACACCCCACTGGTACCAAGTCATCGGCGAGGAGCCCTTTGAATTTATCTGCGTTGTCCCGAACGAGGAGGACATCATCGAGGTCCTTGAAGAAAACGGCTGAAGCAGATGTTTCAGACCGATTTCATACTTTTTATCCAGACGGTTGCGTCCGCGCCTTTAAATTCGTTCTTTCTCTTCATTACCAGCCTGGGCTACGAGACCGCCATCCAGGCTATTATCATTTCCATTCTTTTTGGCGTCAATTTTCGCAAGGGGTTTCTTATCCTTCAGTTGACAGTGGTAAACGCCGTTGCCACCGGATTTTTCAAAAATTTCTTTGCCCTGCCGCGGCCCTTTAACGTGGATGCCGCGGTTCAGACCCCGGGCTATACCGCGGATCCGGACGCCGTGTTGACCGGACAAGATGCAGATAGCTTTTGGGCAAGGCTCCCGGAAGCGGCAGTCGCCCATTTTCGAATGCACCGGTTAAACAGCTTCGGGTTTCCTTCCGGGCACACCAGCAGTGCCGTGGCCCTATGGGGCGCCATCACGCTTCTTTTTAAAAATTGGTGGATAAGATCGGGCTGCATTCTGTTGATGATCCTGATTCCATTCTCCCGCATTTATCTTGGCCGGCATTTTCCGGCTGACGTGTTGGGCGGATATATCCTTGGCGGCGGGCTGCTTTTTTTGTTTCACCGCTATGCATTCGCCAGTACCAGTGTTCAGGCCATTCTTTTTCAAAAAGCGCCCGAATTCCGGCGAAAAGGATGGATGCTGGCGGGATTGGGGGTTTTGGCGCCGGTTGTCCTGATGGGTTTAAATGTTCAATCTGAGTATGCCGCCATGTGGCTGGGGGTAAACATCGGTTTTTGCCTTATCCGCCGGAACGGGATTCCGGATGACAGGGCCCCTGTGACAAAACGGATCGGCCGCATCCTGCTGGCCTGCGGTTTTTTTTTAATCCTGGAAAAACCGGCCGCCCCTTTGGTTGACTGGTGTCAGGCCGCTGATGCCCGACTGCTTTCCTATCTTATTATTACCTGCCTGCTGACGCTTTTCATCTGGCTGTCGACGGAAATGATGGTGAAATTGGGGTGGATGCATAGGGAGTGAATGCCTGCTGGCCGTTTTTTGAATCTCCCTTGCCTCTTTTAAAGGGGCATCTGAAGGAAAGAGGGGATTTTATGAATCAATAACCGGGAAAAACACCCGGAAAACGCTTCCCCTGCCTTCCTCGCTCTCCACGGTAATCCCGCCGTTATGCGCCGCGGCAATGCCTAACGCCACGGGCAGCCCTAACCCCCGGCCGGTAAAATTCGTGGAGTAGAAGGGATCAAATATCTCTTCAATACCCTCCCGTGCGATACCGCAGCCGGTGTCGCTTATTTCAACACACGCATAAGCCGTTTCCATGGGCTCCCATTGCAACGGAAAGTAATGGGTGCCCGGAAAATCCGAAGGATGCCCGGTTTTTATGGTAAGACCGATTCCGCCCTTATCCCCGTTCAAGGCTTCTTGGGCATTGGTGATCAAGTGGAAGATCAGCTGATGGATCTGTGTGGTATTGGATTTGATCATGGGGCCGGATGCCGGCAGATCAGTTGTCAGAATCGCGTGTGCCGGCAGAATCGCTTGAAAAAGGGGCAGGTTGATTTGGCAATAATCCGAAATATCGACGGGTTCATATCTGCCGGGCAATTTTCCGGTATAGGTGAGCATGAGCTGGCTCAGATCAGCCGCCTCTTCGGCGGATTCCATGGCGGCATAGAGGGTGCGGGGAACCGGGCCGATTTTGGAGACATCGGAGATACCCATTTCCAGATTACCCATCATTGCCTGGAGGTGATTGTTGAATTTGTGTGCAATGGCCCCGGCCATACGCATCAGGCTTTTTGCCTTAAGGATCTGCTGGTGGTGGGCCTCTCTTTTTCGCAACGCCTCTTTGGCGCGTATCAGCGAGAGGTGGGTCTCAATGCGGGCCAGCACCTCGGCCTCCTGGAAAGGTTTGGTGATGTAATCCACGCCGCCGGCGGCAAAGGCTTTCAGTTTCTCTTCCAGTTCATCCAGAGCGGTAATAAAGATGATGGGGATGTCCCTTGTTTCAGGGGCCGCCTTCAGCTCTCGGCATACCTCATATCCGTCCATTTCCGGCATCATGATATCGAGCAGGATCATGTCCGGCGGTTTGGCAAAAACCGCGTCCAGGGCCATGGCCCCCTGGCTGACGGGTCTTGCCTGATATCCCTGATTTTTCAGAATGCCCGCAAGAATACGAAGGTTATCCGTATTGTCGTCAACAATGACGATATCTGTTTTTTGATCTCCCATCATCTAAAACTAAAAGCTCCTTCATTGTCTTTCCGCCCGAAGCAGTTGTAAAATCTGATCATAGGCGAAATTGTCCACAAGCTCAGCGAAAAGGGCGGCCAAATCGGCATCATAAGCCCGAATCTTGGATATCAACATCTGCAGTTTTTCCATTTCCGCCCGGCGCGCGGCCGTTTCCAGTCGGCTGAGAAGATATTCCGGCACCTGCCCGAGCTGTTCGGCCGATAATTCTTCCGGCGCGGCAACTTTTTCCGTCAAACCCTCAAAAAGATTCGGATGCGGACCATCTACCCTGTCAGCTGCATCTGCGGCCCCTTCCGGCGGCGCCTCAGCCGGAACCATCGGTATCCAGAATGAAAAAACGCTGCCGCGGCCGACTTCGCTTTCCACTGTCAGGTCCCCGCCCATGAGATGAACGTATTTTTTACTGATGGATAGGCCGAGACCCGCGCCCCTCGTTTGTCTGCCCCCGTTTTCCCCCTGAACAAAGGCTTCGAATATGTTAGCCCGCTGATCCGCCGCAATGCCCCGCCCCGTATCCTCAACCGCGAACCAGAGCGCCGGCTTTCCGCTTCCAGCGACGGGGCGGCGATCTACTTTCGCAGAAACCTCTATACTTCCTGTTTCCGTGTGTTTGACGGCATTCTGAATCAGATTTATCAACACCTGCCGGAGCTTTACGCTGTCAACCCGAATGAAGCGGGGGACATCCGGCGCCCGGAGATACGCAAATGCAAGCATTTTGGCATCAGCTGTGGACGCAAACATTTCCCTTAAGTCTTCAAGTAGCCTCTGGATATCCGTCGTCCGCTCGTTCAAAGGCGTCCCCCCGGCCTCGATCTTGGCCATGGTGAGCACTTCATTGATAAGCGCCAGCAGATGTTTGCCGTTTCTGTTGATGCTGGCGAGCTGTTTTTTTTGCTCTGTGCCCAGACGGCTGTTTTGGGATATCAGCTGGGAAAAGCCGATAATCGCATTAAGCGGGGTCTTGAGTTCATGGCTCATGTTGGCCAGAAACAGGCTTTTGGCCAGATCCGCCGACTCCGCCGATTCCTTGGCCGCGGAGAGCTCTTCGATCCGCTGTTTAAGTTCCTGGTGAATCGCCTTCAGATTATCCGCGGTCAGATTGATGGCGGCCGACATCCGGCTGAACTCATCATCGCCGGTTGTCTTAAGCTTATCCGGAAAACCGCCTTTTCCGATGGTGTCCATGGCCTCGCGCCACGCCGTGAAGTTCCGGTTGAGCTGAAAGAAAAAGGCCACCAGAATAATGCACACACTCACTCCAATCGCCAGGCTTACCAGGATAATCTGCTGGATGGTGGTGTTCATTTGGCGATTGATTTCCTGTTCCACCATCCGGACCAGCGTTTCAAGCTTGGCCCCGAATTCAGAGCCAAGGTACAGCGCGGCCGTGTCCACACTGTTTTTGACCGTCAGCACCCGGTAGTCCCCGGTATCCATATACTGATAGATCAGTCCGTCCCGGGAGGCATTCTTTTTTTCAAAATGGGCGGCCAGCTGCCGGTCAATCCGGTCGAGACGGTCCTGGGTGGTTTCCCAGAACGTATTCATGGCCTTAATCCTGGCCTGCTGATTTTCTGTTTTAAGGAGACTCTCGATGTGGGGCGAGGCGGATAGCCGCTTGAGATGATTTTGAAGCGTCCTGTAATGCCCGCGCCATTCGGCATATGTATGGTCCAGGGTTTCAGCGGAGAGCAGTTTGTTGGTGAGGCGCTGCAGATCCATCAGGGAATGCATCGCGTCATGGCAGACCGCCTCTGCATTTTTCAACTGATTAACCGTGGACAGAAGGTAACCGGAAAGCGCCGATATGCCGGTCAAGCCGCATATCACCACCAGCACAATGATCAGGAAGCGGGTTTTCAGCTTCATGCGCCGCCCTTTAATGCATCAACGCCCGATGATATCCGCATGCTCGGCCCAGTAGGTGTCCGCGGTTAACGTCAATTCTTCAATCACGGCATCCATTTCTTCCGGATTTAAAATAAACCGGGCAAATAAATTCACCGCCTTATCCACGATGGGGGACGGCGTGGCCTCCCAGTAACGGTTTAATATCCGGTAGTTCTCCCCCCGAATGGCGGCCAGCAGTTCCTGCTTGGCCGGGTGCAGATGGCTGGTGCCGGCCCGCTTGTTGGCTGAATAGGATTGAAATACCTTTGAAAAATGGGTATTTCCTTCCGGCCCCATCCACCAGTCCACAATTTTTTCCGCCGTCGCCTTTTCCGCGGCATTTTTGGCCGTCAGAATCGGGCCGGATTCCATCACAATGTTTTTGCCGGCCGTCGGGTTGTGGGACGGCAAAATGAACACCCCGATAGTCTCCCGATCCACCCCCTGGTCCAAAAGGACCGTGGAATAATACCAGCTCCCACAAAGCACCATGCCGAATTTTTCATTATTCCATAAATGGCCGGCATTGGTAAACATATGGGTGGATGGGTCGGAAAAGTAGCCCTGGTCGATCATATCCCGCCACAGCAGCAGGGCCTTTCTGAGCCGGGGATCCGAATAACTGGCCGTACCCCGGCACAATTGCCTGTAAAAATCCGGATCCTCCCCGATCACCAGCTCTTCAAACCATACAAACGTATACCATTTGAGCTGCAGGGAGGAGAGAATGGGCGGAATGCCGTTGGCTTTTAACACCTGACAGGCCCGGATAAAATCATTCCAGGTCTCGGGCTGCTTGATATTCAATCGTTCAAAAAGGGGCTTGTTATACCAGACCGGCCAGTATTCAACGCTGTAGGGAAATCCGTACACGCGGCCGTTTAGCGTATAGGCCTCGCGGATGGCCCGGGGATAGTCGTCCCCGTGTTTGTCCCAGAGATGCGTGAGATCCGCCACCAGATCCTTTTCAACTAGTTTCTTGACCCGGTAAGTGGACCACCAGGTGAAAAGTTCCGGTGCATCCCGGGTCGGCAGCGACGCATGCATCTGATGGATATACAGATCCGTTGTTTGGTAGGCCACCGGTTTAAAGCCTATGCTGACCGCCTGCCTTGCCTTTTCCCCCTGGATTTCAAAGTGCCGCTGGAAACAAGGCATGTTGCCTTTGTCATGGGCCAGGGTAATTTTGGGGTCCGGATCCGGCTCTGGCACCCCGGAGCCAAACATAATCACGACGGCCAGGCCGATTGCAACAAGCAGCAGAGCGGAGGCAGCCGTGATTTTGGTTTTTATTCCCATGCCTGTGTCCGACCCCATAAAGCTCCGGCGGCAGCGAATACATGAGTGAGAGAGTGCAGCGCCAGATAGATTTTTACGTTATTGGAATGCGTTTTAGTTGCAATTTTAAATTTTTTAATCTGCCATCGTTATAACCCAATGTCCATAAATTTTATCGGGTCTCTGTCCCGGATCCGATCGTCTAAAGCTCAGCCCC
>DATGCF010000398.1:0-6560 GCA_035312245.1 Desulfosalsimonadaceae bacterium | reverse complement strand
CAGCGGCCGCATTTTCCATGGAATTGTGATCACAGATGGCAATAATGTGCAACTCTAATTCGCAGCTTCTGGCGACGATATCCCTGGGGCTCATCTCCCAGTCGCCGCAGGGCGAAAGGCAGGAATGGATGTGAAGATCCGCCCGGTAGATGTCCATGAGCGGCTCCTTAGAAATGACCCGGCGGATCAGGCCGTATCATTCACTACCCCTGCGGCATGGAGCCGGCCGGCCAGTGAAAACGAGTCCAGGGATGTCAGCAGGATGGGGATACCCTCCTCATCCGCCTTGGCTTTGGTTCCCTCATCCGGAGAATTACCGCCCACCAGGATAATGGCCGCCATCTCCCGCAGCACGGCCACGGCCACAATGTTCTGGTGCACCTGAATGGTGAGCCATACGCAGCCCACCGGCGCATTGGCCATAACCTCGCTTAGCAGGTCCCCGCAGTAGCCGCCCTTTACCAAGCGGTCCAAACCGTTTTCGCCGGCGGCCACAGTCAAATCGAACTTTTCAATTAAATCTGCTACCTTCATTTCCGGCCCATCCTTCCAACTGACTTAATCGTGCTCAGCCCCGCCATGGCGGGGCGGTTCTCGTACTCGTAATCGTACTCGAAGAATTTTAAAGCCGATTACGAGTACGAGTACGAATCAAATATTACTTTCTTCAAAAATGCTGTCGCGGCGGCAAAAATCGCTTTTCAAATTTTATCCGCATTTTAATCCACTGCATGATCAAGAACCCCGCCGATCCAGGGCAATCCGATAGCAATCGGTTAAACTGGCATATCCCCGTACCACATCCTCGGCAAATGTCTGGCAGTCGGGCGCACCGCAGGCGCCGCAGTCATTGGCCGCCGTCTGTGCCAGAATCTGCTCAATCTGCTGCATCTGTTCAATGGTTAAAGGCGGTTCTTTGATGGCATATTTTTCCTTCATATCCGTCGGCCTGGCCTTTGAAAAAAACCAGCCCCGGTCATACAGCCGCAGGAGCTTTTGGCGGTGCAGCCGGCGGCCGAGCCCGAACATCTTGATCAGCTTCTGCACCGTGCTCCGGGCCTCGTATTTGTCCACCGCGGTCAGGGGCCCGCCCAGACAGCCCTCCCGGCATGACCGGAATTCGATATATTCCATATCCTGGAAAAGCCCCATCTCAATTTTTTCAATATAGCTGATGCACTCCTTGAGCCCGGATACGGCCAGCACGCGATCCGTATTCATCCCGGCGATCTCGCCGCCGGACATGCCCCACATGGGCCCGCGGGCATTGGGCACGAAACTTAAATTCTGGTAGGGGAAAAGACTCAGGTCCATATCCCGGACCGCTTCGACCGCCTCCACAAGCTTCGGATAGATATCATTGATCCCCAGCGCCAGGTCCATTTCAGACAAATCATCCAGAAAACTGGCCCGGTCGGAGATAAGTTTGGAGGGGCACGGGGTCAGGTGATAGAGCACCACATCACTTTCCGCCACCCCATCCCGCTCGCTGATTTTTTGCCGGACTTCCTCGGCCGCCATTGCTGCCGGGCGTTTTAACGGCAGGATGTGGTCGAGCAGGTTCGGATGCCGGAGGGCGATCAGCCGGGATATCACCGGACAAATCGGCGAAATCAGGGGCCACGGGGCCTCATTGGTTTCGCGGTTTCGCAAAATAAACTCTTCGGTGGCAAATTGAAACATCTCGAGGTAATAGGACAGATCAATGGCATGATCGAACCCGATGCGGTTTAAGGCGATCAGGACGTCACAGGGCATCACCCCCGGAAACTGGGCATAAAGGATAGGCGAGACAACGGCCACAGACACTTTGCCGGTTGGTTCAAGCCTCTGATAGCTGATGGTTGAAGAGACCGCGCCTTCCGGGCAAACCCGGATGCACGCCCCGCACCCGATGCATAAATCCGGAAACAGGACCGCCCGCTCATTGCGGATGCGAATGGCCTTGGTCGGACAGGCCCGGACACATTTTGTGCATCCCGTGCAAAGGGCCTCATCAAACTGAACATATGCTTCTGCCATTATGTGCCATCCTGTTTTTGATGGCTTTCGCCGGTTTCAAAAGCCATCCGGACTACGGTACCTTTGCCCGGTTCGGATTCAATGATCATCTGATCGGCGTTTTTTTCCATATTGGAAAGGCCCATACCGGCGCCAAAGCCCATCTCCCGGTATTCGTCCGCGGCCGTGGAATAGCCTTTTTCCTTGGCTTTTTCGATATCCGCAATGCCCGGCCCGTCATCGGAAATCTCAAGCAATATGCGATCGGTGTCGATTTCCACGCAGAAACTGCCGTCACCGCCGTGCATGACCGTATTCATTTCGCCCTCATAGCCGCAGATGGCAATCCGGCGAATCAGGGAAGAGGCGACATTCAGCTGTTTGAGCATGTTTTGAACCGCTATCGAGGCCTCGCCGGCATGGATGAAATCCTTGGCCTTAATGTTGAAGCGCTTTTTAAAGGCGGGCATGCCTCAATCCCCAACAGAAAAATACGTTTTGAACCGACCACAGAACTTGCCCCCTTCTGTTGGCAGATGAACCGCCGGGGCGGCGGGTTCCATTTTTACCGGGCGCCATTTAACCCGGTCAGTCCGGCGGAGTAGAGCCTTCCGCAGGAAACGAACATGGAATACTTGGTGGTCAGCATGGGCATATCATGCCCTTTGGCCATCTCAATAACCCCCGGATCCGGCTGCTTATTGCGGACAAAGACAATCGCCTGCACTCCGGCGATGACGGCCGTATTGACCACCTGAACCGTAGCCAGTCCGGTCAGAAGAATGCCGTGCTCAGAAAGGGCGGCCAGGATATCGCTCATCAGGTCGGCCGCCCCGACCTTATCAAAATCCATATCCTCGCGGTCCTCTCCGGAAATAAAGCTCGCCTCCAGTGTTTGGGCCAGTTCAGATAATTTCATGGATCAAAGTCACCCCTATGTGATCAAACAGAATATGCGCTGGCTTCCCATCTGGATGAACCCAATCCCCCGGGAAAACCAAAGCTATCGATAGCCCGTTGTCTTTTAAAAATATATGGAATCCAGGGGCATGTCAAACGAATGTTAATATTTGCGCATCTATAGCGGGTTGGTAGCGGAAATTGCTGATTTATCAGATAGTAGGCAAAGATTGACTTTTAATATGGATTGTGAAAAAGTTGGACAGTTCTTATTCTGCTGCGAAAAGATCATCATTTCAGGAGACTTGCGACATGGCGAAACTTGAACATCCCGATATAACCAGCGATATGATACCCCGGATTGATGAAGTCATCAATACCCATAAAGATACGGCCGGTGCCGTCATTCCGGTTTTAAGGGAATGCCAGGACATCGTCGGCTATCTGCCGGTGGAACTGATCGACTACATCAGTATCGGCCTGAATCTCCCAAAAAGCGACGTTTTGGGCGTTGCCACATTTTACTCCCTATTTTCTCTAACGCCGAAAGGCCGCCATATTGTCCGGGTCTGCCTGGGAACGGCCTGCTACGTGAAGGGCGGCAAGGAGATCATGAACCGCATCAGAAAAACATACGGGCTTGACGAAGGCGAAACCTCCGAGGATCGCCGATTTACCCTGGAAGCCGTGCGCTGTTTGGGCGCCTGCGGACTGGCCCCGGTGATGGTGGTGGGCCAGGACACCCATGGCGGGGTCACCCCGGATCGGGTTATTAATATACTCGAACAATATGAATAATCACCTATTTGTCATACCTCCAGCACATGTGCTGAAAAGACAATTCGAATCCATATCAGGAGATCACAATGGCTACTGCTCGACTCCAGCTGATGCTTTGCGGCGGGACCGGATGCCAGGCCTCCGGCAGTCGCGAATTCCACGAAGCACTTGAAGAAGAAATAAAAAAACAGGGGCTTAAAGACGAGATAAAAATTATTGAAACCGGATGCAACGGGTTTTGTGCCCTGGGGCCGGTAATGCTGGTCCAACCCGAGGGTATCTTCTATCAGCAGCTAAAGCCCGAGCATGCCCCGCTTCTGGTGGAGGAGCATTTCCTGAAGGGGCGGCCCGTAGAGAAACTCCTCTATGTAGAGCCGGCATCCAAGGAGACCATCCCCACCATGAACGAAATCCCCTTTTTCGCCCACCAAAAATTCTGGGTGATGAAAAACAAAGGGGCCATTGATCCCGAATCCATTGATGAATACATCGCCAGAGACGGATATTTCGGCATGGCCAAGGCGCTTACCGAAATGCGCCCGGAAGAAATTATCCAGGAAGTCAGGGACTCAGGACTTCGGGGAAGAGGCGGCGCCGGCTTTCCCGCCGGGTTAAAATGGCAGTTTGCCAGCAAGGCGGAAAGTGACATCAAATACGTGCTGTGCAACGCGGATGAGGGGGACCCGGGCGCATTCATGGACCGGAGCATCCTGGAGGCCGATCCCCATGCCGTGCTTGAGGGGATGATTATCGCGGCCAAAGCCATCAACGCCAGCCAGGGCTATATCTACTGCCGCACCGAATATCCCCTTGCCATCGAGCGCTTAAATCTGGCCATTAAAAAGGCCCGGGAATACGGGCTTCTGGGCGAAGATATCCTGGACACCGGCTTTAATTTTGACATTGACATCTACCAGGGAGCGGGCGCGTTCGTATGCGGCGAAGAAACCGCTTTGATGCGCTCCATCGAGGGAAAACGCGGCATGCCCCGGCCCCGGCCGCCCTTTCCGGCCAATAAAGGACTGTGGGAACGTCCGTCAGTACTGAATAATGTAGAGACACTCGCCAATATCGGGCAGATTATCCTGAACGGGGCGGAGTGGTTTGCCAGC
This sequence comes from Desulfosalsimonadaceae bacterium, assembly GCA_035312245.1. GTDB lineage: Bacteria > Desulfobacterota > Desulfobacteria > Desulfobacterales > Desulfosalsimonadaceae > M55B175. The sequence continues at coordinate 1,767 of DATGCF010000398.1, read as the reverse complement.
GTGGGCACGGAATCCAGCAAAGGCACCAAGGTGTTCGCCCTTTCCGGGGATATCAATAATATCGGCCTGGTCGAAGTCCCGATGGGGATTACGCTGCGCCAGATGATCTACGATATCGGCGGCGGCATCCCCAAAAAACGCAAATTCAAGGCGGTGCAGCTGGGGGGGCCGTCCGGCGGGTGTGTGCCGGAACAGTATCTGGACACGTCCGTGGACTATGAGGAGATCGCCCGGGTGGGCGCAATTATGGGCTCCGGCGGGGTCATCATCATGGATGAAAAAACCTGCATGGTGGACATGGCCCGGTTTTTCATGGATTTTATCCAGGATGAATCCTGCGGCAAATGCGTGCCCTGCCGGGAGGGGACCCGGCGGCTGCTGGAAATTTTAAACAAAATCTGCGGAGGCGAGGGCGAACCCGGGGACATTGAGGACCTGGAGGAACTATCGGCGGTCATCAAGGAATCCTCACTCTGCGGCCTGGGCCAGACCGCGCCCAATCCCGTGCTCTCCACCCTTCGGTATTTCAAGGATGAATACCTCGCCCATGTGTATGAAAAACGCTGCCCGGCCAAAAAATGTGCGGCGCTGCTTAAATTCTGGGTCGATCCGGATAAATGCAAAAAGTGCGGCTTGTGCTACAAGGCCTGCCCGGTGGGCGCCATTTCCTGGCAGAAGAAGGAGCCGGCCTATATCGACCAGTCAAAATGCATCCAGTGCCTCTCCTGCTATGAGGCCTGCCGCTTCGGGGCGATTGAATGATGGCGGCTTCGCAAATTTGATTTTAGATTCGTAGGCTGGTTGAGGAATGAAACCCAACTACTCCAAGGAACGCTCAAAATCCGTGCATACTGTCATTTCGAGCGGCAGCGAGAAATCTTTCAAATAAGATTCCTCGTCGCTCACGCTCCTCGGAATGACCGTGTCGGAAGATTTTGGTATAAGGAAAAAAATTGCTTAGGCCTTGATTCTTTTGGCCTTTAGTGGAGGAAATTTGGCAATTTTGTAGGTTGGGTTGAGGAACGAAACCCAACAACGGGCGAAACTCAACTTTCTTGAACTTAAAAAGGGAACCGGCTTGTAATGCCGAGTTCCCTTTCTTTGTCTTTGATCAGTTCTTAATCGTAAGCGGTGCGCTTAAGGCACTGCCACTCGTTTTTAGAGTAAGAGCAAGATTAAGAGTAAGAGTAAGAGTAAGACGGGGTTAGCCCCCTACTCGTAGGCCACGAAATTCTCTTTTTTGGCCTTGCACACCGGGCAGTTGTCCGGGGCCTCGCCCTCCAGGGTATAGCCGCAGACGCTGCAGACCTGAATGGTGTCCAGTTCCACATCCTTGCCGCTGTCAACCGCCTCCTTGGCCTTTTGATAAAGCGCCAGGTGCTGCTTCTCGGTCTGATAGGACCAGTCAAAACTCCGGTACGCGCTCTTTTCGCCCTGGAAATCCGCCACCTCCATGTAGGTGGGATACATTTCCGTGACCTCGAAATTCTCGCCGTCAATGGCCAGGCCCAGATTTTTGGAGGTGTCGCCCGGGCCGAAGGCGCCCATGCTGGTGGCGAGAAAGCCGCCGTCAAGATGCTTTAATTCCCGGTAGTGGTCGCCCGCGTGGATGAACTCCGCATGGGCGATGGCGTTGAAAAGCCGGCCCACATTCGGGAAGTTTTCCTTTTCCGCCTGGATGGCGAAATGCTTATACCGCATGTTGGCCATGCTTTCCCCGCCAAAGGCATTGATCATGTGCTGCTCCGTCATCTGTTTCATAACGTA
>DATGCF010000397.1:0-11481 GCA_035312245.1 Desulfosalsimonadaceae bacterium | reverse complement strand
GGCAAAGGTAAAATCCACCTTCCCTGGCAGGCCAAAGGGAAGCATTTGCGGCACATGGAACCCCATGCCGCCGCCGCCAAGGTCCACTCTCGCGCCCAGGGCAAGTCCGGCTGCCAGGCCGGCCAGCACAACGATCAAACCGGCTGGAAACTTCCTGTTATCCAGCAAAAGAAGGGTGATAACCGCGGCGATGCCGCCGATAATCAGGCTGATGGGCACGGGGCCGATGCTTTGGAAGGCCAGGTAGGGTTCCACTGCATCGTGGATTTCCTGGAATTTCGACGTGCCGATGATAAACTTGATGCCGCCTGAGATCAGAAGCGCGCCCGTGGACAACTGGACCCCCCGGATGACCGAGTGCGGGGTGGCCTTGCGGATCAGGTCAATGGCGCCGGTGGCCCCGACGATCAAAAGAAAAACTCCCATGAGCAGCGATGAGGCCAGAATCTGGTCTGCGCTCAGGGATGTGGCAATGGCATAGGCACCGATGACCTTCATGGGCTGGACCGGAACCGTGACGCCGAAATAGATCCCGGACAGAATGAAAAACAGACCGATGCTCAAAAACAGGCCCAGCGGATCCAGTCCATTCACAAGCACCATTGCAATGGCAATGGGCAGAAGCGTTCCCAGGTCGCCCAAAGATCCGGCCAGCTCCATTCGGTTGAATTTGAAACGTTCAGACATGAAATTTTCCTTTTTTAATAGAAAAATTGATGAAACAGTTTGGCGCAGAAGGCAAAAAGGATGATGCTGAAGGCCATGCGAATGGTTTTGCCCTTCATACGGCTGCTCATCAGCCTGGCTCCGACCTGCCCGCCGGCAAACGAGGCTGCAGCCGCCGGCAGGATAAACCACCAGTTAATGGCCTCCATGGAGGCATACCCCAAAAATCCCGTCAGTGATGAAAAACATACAATAAACGTCGAGGACGCGGCGGCAATGCGGGTCGGCGTTTTTAAAACATAAATCAGCAAAGGCACCACAAACACCCCGCCGCCGATTCCCAAAAGACCGCCCATAAGCCCGATGCAGGCCCCAATGCCGATGCCGCCGATAATTTTTTTGACAGGCGCCATAGCCTCGGCTTCCACTTCAGCCGCTGGCGAAAACAGCATCCGAAGGCCGGCCAGCGCCAGCACCACCGCCATTATCAAAACAAATGGTTTTATCGGTATCTGTATATTCAGGTAGGCGCCGACCGGTGCGGCCGCGCTCGATGACACAATCAGCGGAATGGACAGGGAAAAATCCACCATCTTCCTGCGCGCATAGGTATATGCGGCGGAGCCGGCGGCAATCAGGTTTAAAAACAGGGAGGCGGATGCGGCCGCGGCCTTTGGAAAACCGATAATCACGAAAAGCGGCGAAAAGATAAGCCCGACGCCCAGGCCCACCATGGTGAGCAGCTGTGAAATAAATAATATGTCCGCAAAAAGCAGCAACGAGATATTCATAAAAAAAGCGTCCGCCGCCATTTAAAAGGCATTTGCCTGAATCAGGGTCGAGAGGTAATGGCCGGCCATGATTTTTTCTGCCTAGTCGTCTTGTTCCGTTTGCTGCTGCTTGCCTGTGCAGGGATGCCCCTGCCCGTCGCCATGGCAGATCCGAATCTGCTCCGGCGTGCATTTGCCGGAGGCCTCTTTGAACAGTTCCGGCTTCTGGCAGCAATCTTTGCTTTCACACATAATTTACCTCCTTTTCGCATTGATAAGAAGTTGTCGCTTCAGTCACTTTTGATGATAAACCTTTTAATAGACTCTATTTCCAGAATTTCTTTGGTGGTTCGATGCCATTCGGCCAGGGTTTTTTCATTAACCCGATAATGGACGAAATACCCCCGCTTCTCTGCGATAACAACATCTGCATCCCGAAGAATTCGCAAATGCTGGGATACTGCAGCCGGAGACATTGAAAGTGCTTTGGCCAGTGCGTTTACGCATAGACTGCGGGTTTTGAGCAACTCGATTATCCGTACGCGCGTATCAACAGAAAGCACCTTAAAAATCCGTGCCGCCTTATTTGCCGTTGTCATCAAGCCTCCATTTTAATTAAGTAACTATGCATATAGTATAATATCTAAAATGCGTCGTCAAACCCAAAATAGGGAGGAGGGCATTTAAACAGAAACTGTTCGTTGTCAGGTGGAAAGGGTAATGAAAAGAAAGATAGGATTTGAGTTCTGGCTCCGGCAGCAATCAAAAATTTCCTTGCAGCATGAGAAAATCAGAAGTACAAATTCCTTTTTCAATTGGCAATCAGAGGGGGGTCGGCAAGGGCAGTTGCTGGGCTTTAGATGGCCAGATGCGGCGTGGCCGGAATAGTTAAAAAATGAAAAAATCCATAAACAACTATCAATCAGTCGTTAACCTGTCCCCTGCCTGCCAGTTGACATAAAAAAAGGGTTTATGAGTGATCCCACCCAAAAACCCTTGATTTTCCTGGTAGGCGCGAGCAGACTTGAACTGCTGACTTCTACCGTGTCGGGGTAGCGCTCTACCACCTGAGCTACGCGCCTGTGTGATTACCCCAATCAAATAATATTACAAAAAACGGTTGTCAAGCATAAAACGGAAATCCCATATGGCTAAGAAGAGCTATTTCATCATCGGAGTATTTCTGGTTGCCGCGGTTGTCTGCGGGGTGGGCCTGGGGGCGATGTTTGCCATGGTGCGGGACCTGCCCCAGATCAGGGCCCTTGAGGATTTCTCGCCATCTGCAGTCACCCGGATTTACTCGGCGGACCAGGTCCTGTTGGCAGAGCTTTATAAAAAGAAAAGGGACCCGGTCCCGATATCCGAAATTCCGAAAAAACTCCAGCAGGCCCTGATCGCCACAGAAGACCAGCAGTTCTACGAGCACAGCGGAGTTGACCTCAAGGGGATTCTGCGTGCCATCGCCCGCGATGTCATGGCCGGCGAATTTGTCGAGGGGGCCAGTACGCTGACCCAGCAGCTGGCCAAGACCCTGTTTTTGACCCCGCAAAAGTCCCTGGAACGGAAACTCAAGGAGGCGTTCCTGGCCTTTCAGCTCGAACGACGCTATACCAAAGACGAGATCCTTGAGCTCTATTTGAACCAGGTCTACTTCGGCTCCGGGGCCTATGGGGTGGAAGCGGCGGCGCAGAAATTCTTCGGGAAAACGATCAGCCGCCTCAATATCGCCGAATGCGCCATGATCGCCGCCATGCCCAAAGCGCCGTCTGTATACTCTCCATTGGTTAATCCCGATCTGGCCATCCAAAGACGAAACATTGTTCTGCAGCAGATGCTGGATGTGGGGGGCATCAGCCGGACGCAATATAAAACTGCCAAAAATCAACCGTTTGATCCGGTGCAAAATCGCGGAAACGGCACCAAAGCCCCATATTTCGTCGATTACGTCAAAAAACGGCTGGAAGAAAAAATGGGGGCGGCTCGCCTCTATACCGGCGGTCTGACGGTGGAAACCACCCTTTCCCATCAAATGCAGCAAGCCGCCGAACAGGCGGTTCAAAACGGGCTTTCGAATTTGCGCCAGCGGATGGAAAATCAGCACCAGATTGAAAATCCGGATCCCCAGGCCGGCCTGATCGCCATTGACGTGTCAACCGGCGGCATTCTGGCCATGGTCGGCGGCAAAAATCACGATAAAAGTCCCTATAACCGGGCCACCATGGCCAAGCGGCAACCCGGATCGGCATTTAAGCCGATTGTTTACGCACTGGCCATTGAAGAGGGGTTCACGCAGAACATGCTGCTGCTGGACACGCCGGTGGCCTTTCAGGGAAAAAGCCCGGCGATCCAATGGCAGCCGGAAAATTTTTCCAATACCTATCAGGGGGAAATGACCCTTCGCAAAGCTCTCACCCATTCAAAAAATATTCCGGCCGTCCGGCTGATTGAAAAACTGGGCGCTGCCAGCGTGATCTCCTTTGCCCGCTCTATGGGGATTGAATCAAAACTCCTGCCCAATCTGTCCCTGGCCCTGGGGACCTCAGAGGTCACCCTCCTGGAATTGACCGCCGCGTATGCGGTATTTCCCAACAACGGCACCTATATCCGCCCCACCGCCATCACCGAAATCCAGGATAAAAACCGGCGGATGATCTGGCAGCCGGATATTAACCGGCAAGTGGTCATGTCAGATGCCGGGGCCGCCATCCTGGTGGATATGCTGGAAGGCGTGATTGACGAGGGCACGGGCAAAAAGGCGCTGGGAATTGTCCGGCCCATCGGCGGCAAAACCGGGACCACGAACAAATATAAAGACGCCCTGTTCGTGGGGTTCTCCCCTTCTATTGCCACCGGGGTCTGGGCCGGATGCGATAATTACACGACCCTGGGCCGCTATGAAACCGGCGCCCGGGCCGCACTTCCCGTATGGCAGGCATTTATGCGGAATGCTTTAAAGCATCAGCCCTATCGGTATTTTGACATCCCGGATAATGTGGCAGAGCGTTGCATGGATCCGGATACCGGTCAATTGACTGCGCCCGGACCGCGCTGTGTAAACGCCTTGTTCCGTGAGGACACGCTTCAGTCCCAATGACCGCCTCCGGTGCATCGGCCCTGCGGATAAAAAGCTTGATCCGGCGCCGGATAACCGATACAACGCGCATATGATCCGCAAGGCCAACATAGAGGATATCAAAACCATCCACGCCATCCTAAAATATTACGGCGAAAAGGGCGAGCTCCTGGCCCGGCCCCTGAGCCGCCTCTACGATCATGTGCGGGATTTCTGGGTATGCGTGGATGGGCAAACCGATCGCATTATTGGCTGCTGTGCCCTGCAGTTCTGCTGGGAGGATCTGGCGGAAATCCGCTCCTTGGCGGTGGATGAGACCCGACAAAATGAAGGCATCGGCAACCAACTCGTGGAAACTGCGTTTGCCGAGGCGCGGCAGTTTAAAATCAAAAAGCTGTTTACCCTGACCTATAAGCCGGAATTCTTCAAAAAATTCGGCTTTGTGGTCATTGACCGATCCGAGCTGCCGCTCAAAATCTGGGCGGACTGCATCTACTGCGTCAAATTTCCGGACTGTGATGAAACGGCTATGCTCAAAGAACCTGTCTAAGAATAGATCAGGTTGTAATAAAGCGGGGGGTAAAACCAGACATGAGGTCGGGGCAGAATCTGCTGGGAGCCCACGGTTAGCCAGAAAGACTCGGACTTTATCTCCCTAAGCTTACCGGTTTCCGGCGGCAGCGCATGAGAGGTGTGGGAATAGGTAACCTGGAAAAGAAACACCCCGTCTTTATCTTCCCTGGCAATCAGATAATTTTCCCTGAACTCCTTAATCGTCATTTCATGGGCCTCGGCTATCCGGCTCATCTCCTTTTGCGAAAGCTTGATCAGGACAATCTTGGTGACTCCGCGTTCCGAATAGCGCAGCAGCGCCCGGGATTCGCTGCTTGAGACATAAACCGTGGAAATGCAGGGAATCCGCCGCAAAAACTGGGCGGCCACAATCGCCGCCGTGCGCCGGCCGCCCACCATATCCGGCAGGCCGTAATATTCAAAAAACTTTTTCTGAACATCCTCGGCATATTTCTCGCCCTTCTCATAGATATCCTTTGAAATATAGCGCAGACGGCGGGCCATATCCTCGGCCGCTTCGGTGATGGGCCAATCGATGCGCACATGGAAGTGCGAGAGCTGATAGCGATGCTTTCCCTTGGGCTGAGAGGTATCCCGCTGAATAAGCAGCGCGTAATCTACGGGTAGCAGGTCTTTTAAAAAATCAAAAAAATGAACCGATTCCAGGAATTTTTGGGTTCGGTCGAAATTATTTTTTAGTGTCAGGGTCTTGGATCGCAGCAGGTTGGTTTTGGTCGTCCGGTTGGAATCAAAGAAGCGGATGTATTTTTTATGCTTGGCCGGAATATAGTCTTCAAGAAAAATCAGGAGGAATGAATTCTGGCACTCGTACTCAACTTTGGGAATGCGGGCCCGGGGTTTTAACTCTTTGCGCTCGACAAACGGATATTCGGCTCCTTTGCGCCTGAAATTCTCATAAGAAGCGGTCAGCGCATGCTCTAATACAAACTGGTCAAGTTCATCGCGAAGTAGATTATAATAGGATCGCCGCAGGCGATTGGCTAAACTTAATTCCTCCCTGATGCGCCAGTGCAATACATCCCCCCGTTACTGGTCAATCGTTATCATCTAATCCAATCTCAATGTCGTTAACTTTAGCCTTCCGCTAAAACTAATAACTCTTCTAACATCTGCTCAGAAAATAGTCAACTGAAATAATTGACTATCTTTTACTGAATCGCTCCGCCCACCGGTATATGGCCGTTCGATAATAAATCGCCAAACCAAGCATCACCAGGCTCACGGCCAAAACAATGGCATAAAGGCCGTACATGCCATGAAACAAGACGCCGCCGTGCAGGCTCAGCATAAATGTGCCCGGCAAGCGACCCAGGCCGGCGATGATGATGAACAGTTTAAACGGGATGGCCGTGCCGCCCAGAAAAAGGCTCAGATAATCCTTGGGAAATCCGGGAAAAATGAAAAACGCCAGGACCATAATAAGCCCTTGGTGGGAAAGAAAAACGTCCATGCGCTGCAGCTGATTCTGGGGAATCAGCTTCCGGATAAACCGGTAGCCCAGAAAACGGCCGACCCCAAAATTAATGGCCGATCCGATGGTCAGCGCGATGGTGGAGTAAAGAAAACCCCAGCCCACGCCAAAAAGAAAGCCGCCCACAAAACCGCTGATCTCTCCCGGAATGGGGGCAATCAAAACCTGAAGGATTTGCACTGCCATAAACGCCAGGGGAGCAGCCGCCCCCCAGGCTTCGATAAATGATTTGACCGCCGCCCGATCGGTAAGAATGTCATAGACCTCGAGCAGCGGATTGACCAAGAAACCGGCCACCGCTACAGAGAGTATAACCAGTCCCCCCAATAGCAGCCCATACCGGCTGAACAGGAAAGAGCGTAACGGCGGCATGGACCGCCCCCCTTATCCGGAAGGCGGGGTTTCCAGCGCCGCCACGCCCGGCAGGGGCTTTCCTTCCATCAGCTGCAGAAAGGCCCCGCCGCCGGTGGAGATATAGGTAAACCGGTCGCTCTGGCCGGTGGTGTGGATGGCGACATCCGTATCCCCCCCGCCCACAATGGTGAGCGCATAGGAATTGGCCACATGGTGCACCATAGAAACGGTGCCGCGGCTGAATGCATCGATTTCAAATATGCCCATGGGCCCGTTCCATATGACGGTCCGCGCGTCGTAGAGGACCTCTTCGAACAGCCGTGAGGTGGCAGGGCCAATATCCAGGGCCATCCAATCATCCGGAATTTCCTGGATGGGCACAATCTTGAACTCCGCCCGGTCATCGATTTCCGGGGCGACCACCGCATCCACCGGCAGATAGAACTTGATGCCCTGATCGATGGCGGTTTTCATAATCCGGCCGGATTCCTCCACCAGGTCGTCCTCCACCCTGGATTTGCCGACGCTGTAGCCCTTGCTCTTTAAAAATGTATTGGCCATGGCCCCGCCGATGATAAACTTGTTGACCCGCCCCAGCATGTTATTCAAAGCCCGGATCTTGCTTGACACTTTGGCCCCGCCGATGATGGCCACCAGCGGCCGCCGAGGGTTCTCCATGGCCTCGTGGAAATATTTGAGCTCATTTAATAAGAGAAAACCGGCCACCCGCTCCTTTACATGCCGGGTAATGGCTGAGACCGAGGCATGTTCGCGATGGCAGACCGCAAAGGCATCATTGACATAGACATCGCAAAGCGATGCCAGTTCCTTGGCGAATTCATCGTCATTATCCTGCTCGCCATTATGGAACCGCAGGTTTTCCAATAGGAGGACCTGCCTGGGCTTCAACTCATCCACCATCAGCCGCACGTCATTGCCGACGCAGTCCGGGGCCAGCTGGACGTCGAGTTTAAGGTAGCGCCCCAGCCGCTTGGCCACCGGCGCCAGGCTGTATTTGGGATCCACCTTGCCCTTGGGCCGATCCATGTGCGCGCAGACAATCAGAATGCCGTCATGATCCAGGACATATCGCAAGGTGGGAAGCACCTCCCGTATCCGGGTATCGTCGGTGATATTCTGAAAATCGTCCATGGGGACGTTCACATCCACCCGAACCAGTATCTTCTTGCCTGAAATCTCGATGTCCTTTACGGAACGCATTGTACCGCCTCCCTTACTTCCGTTTTTTCTTTTTGATTTTTTGGTGCAGCGCTTTTCTTTTTGACCATCTCTCAAGGAATCCGATGGTTCGGGACTCATAGGCCCGGTCTACCCTTTCGGATTCGACCTCCGCGCCGGCAGGCTTTTCCATGGCCGCCTGCAGGCATTCGGTTTTAAACACGCAGGCCATGCACATGAGCGGGGAATGCCGCAATCCATCCGAACCCTTGGGGAATACAATCTCCAACATACCGAAACAATCCGGTCGATTTTCCTCATTTTCGCTCATTGCTGCCTGCCTATTTTGTGCGCTCTTTTTGAAATTCCCGGCACATCTCCTGGATATGGCCGTTATCCGCAAAACTGAAATACGTGTGATCACCAATCACCAGATGCTCATGGACCGTGATGCCCATGGTCATACACGCAAAAATGAGCTGCCGCGTCACCGAAAAATCCGCCGGCGAGGGCTCCGGATCCCCGGAGGGATGGTTATGGGCGAAAATCACGGCCGCGGATCGATGCGACAGTGCGCTTTTAACCACTTCGCGGGGATAAACCGAACTGGCCGTCAGGGTCCCCTGAAAAAGCACTTCGGAGGCGAGCACCCGGTTTTTAGCATCCAGATACAGCACCCTGAAGCACTCCCGATCCTTTGCCCCCATATTGTGGTATAAATAGTCAAAGAGGGCCTCGGAATTTGTTAGCGGATCCTCACGGATCACCCTTTTTTCCAGATACCGATCCCATACCGCATTGACCAGCTTAATGCCAAAAACGTTTTTCGCACCGATCCCCGGGACTTCGCAAAGCTCTGACGTATTGGCTTCAAAAACCCCCTGGAGGGTTTTGAATTTTTTCAATGCCGCCTTGGCCATTTCTTTGCAGTCTTTTCGGGGTGTGCCGAGCGTCAACAGCAGTTCGATGACTTCATAATCATGAAATCCGTCTAATCCGGCGGTTAAAAACCGCTCCCGAAGCCGCTGTCGATGGCCCTCGCCTTTGTGTGCCAAAACCGCTATCTAAACTTAATTTAAACAGTCAAAAATCAGATGCCAATCCAAATTAACCGGAACTTCCGGTACCTATCGGACATCCAGCATTTCATCCTTCAAATCGCGGGTCATTAATTGGTAGACGCCATCTTTGGGGGAAAGATCCTCATATAAGACGGCATACACGGAATGGGAGATCGGCATGTCAACCCCGAGCTTGCGGGAGAGGTTGTAGACCGATTTGGAAGTCTTCACGCCTTCGGCGACCATGTTCATTTCGGCGAGAATCTCTTGCAGAGATTTGCCCTCCCCGATTTTCCGGCCGACCGTATGGTTCCGGCTGAGGCTGCCGGTACAGGTGAGCAGCAAATCCCCGATACCGGCAAGCCCGGCAAAGGTATGGGGGTTGGCGCCGAGCTTAACTCCCAGGCGCCGGATTTCTACAAGCCCGCGGGTAATCAGCGCCGCCCGGGTGTTTAAGCCAAGGCCCAGGCCGTCCACGATCCCGGAGGCGATGGCGATCACGTTTTTCACCGCCCCGCCGAGTTCTACCCCGATCAGGTCATCATTGGTGTAGACCCGGAAATACGGGGTGACAAAAACGTTCTGAATATAGGCGGCGGCCGCTTGCTCCGCGGAAGCCACGGTAACGACCGTGGGCATTTTTTGGGCCACTTCGGCGGCAAAACTCGGTCCGGAAAGGACGGATATGCGCGGGGCCAGCCCTTCGGGGAGGGTCTCTTTTAAAACGCCGCTCATGGTCAGGTGGGTTTGATTTTCAATGCCCTTGGAGGCGGTGACGACAAAGGCGTCCGGATCGATGTGGGGGGCTGCCTGGCTTGAAACATCCCGCATCACATGCGAGGGCACCACAAATACGATGATTTGTTTGTCTGAGACGACCGAAGCCAGATCATTGAACGGGGTAATGGTCTCAGGCAGCCGGATGCCGGGCAGAAACATTTGGTTCTCCCGGCTCTTTTCAATGCTTTGTTCAACCGCCGGCTCGTAAGCCCACAGATCCACCCCATACCCCTTGTCACCCAGCAGATAGGCAAGGGCCGTACCCCAGCTGCCGGCCCCTACAACCGCGATTCGCGTGGTTTTCGCATCCATCTTTACGCTTCTTCGTCTTCGCTTTCAGCCAGCCGCGCCGCACCTACCAGCCGCTCATGCGGTTCCATATCCATCAGTTTAACGCCCTGGGTATTTCGGCTGATCACCGATATGCCTTCAATCGGCATGCGGATGATCTTTCCGATATCGGTCATGAGCATCACCTCATCCTCATCATTGACGACCAGGATGGTGACCACTTTGCCGTTTCGCTCATTGGTCTTGATGGTAATAACGCCCTTGCCGCCCCGGCGCTGGACCGGATACTCGTCAAGCAGGGTACGCTTACCGTACCCGTTTTCCGTGGCAGTGAAAAGCGTCTGGCCGTGAGTCAACACCTCCATGCCCACCAGCTGATCATTTTTCACCAGGCTCATGCCCCGCACGCCCCGGGCTATCCGGCCCGTGGGCCGCACATCCGACTCATGGAAGCGAATGGATTTTCCGAAAAGCGAGCAGAGGAAGACGTTGCGGGTCCCGTCGGTCATTCGGGCGGCGATCAGCTCGTCGCCCTCAGCCAGGTTGATGGCAATTTTACCACCGGACCGCGGCCGGGAGAATTCCATGATATCCGTCTTTTTAATCACGCCCTGCCGGGTGGCCATGAGCACATGGTAGCCGGGTTCATACTCGGGCACCGCCAAAACGGTGGTTAATTTTTCATCCGGCTTAAAGTTCAGGAGATTGACAACCGCCTTGCCCCGGCTGGTGCGCCCGCTCTGGGGAATATCATAGACCTTGCACCAGTAGACCCGGCCCTGATTGGTGAAAAACATAAAAGTATGGTGTGTGGAAGCCACAAACAGATGGGCGACAAAATCCTCATCCTTCGTCCCCATGCCGGTCTTGCCTTTTCCGCCGCGCCGCTGCTGTCGGTAGTTGGTGATGGGGTTTCGCTTAATATAGCCGCTGTTGGTGATGGTCACTACCATATCCTCTTCGGCGATCATATCCTCAAGGGTAATCTCCCGCGTTTCGGCAACAATCTTGGTGCGGCGTTCATCCCCGAATGCATCCTGGATTTCGGTTAATTCATCCTTGACCAGATTGAGAATAATGCGCTCACTGGAGAGGATCTCCTTGAAACGGGCGATATCTTTTAATACATCCGCGTGCTCCTGCTTGATCTTGTCGCGCTCAAGACCGGTCAGCCGCTGCAGGCGCATATCCAGAATGGCCTGGGCCTGGACATCGGTCAGCTCAAACCGGGCCATCAACTGG
>DATGCF010000396.1:0-5489 GCA_035312245.1 Desulfosalsimonadaceae bacterium | reverse complement strand
TTTATCGGCTGCTGGCTGGCGGGCAACCCGTTTGATGCCACGGTGCGGGTGGCGGATTCGGGCTACAACCAGACCCATGGCTTGGTGGGGACCAGTGAGTGGCATATCGTCTGGTTCGTGGTGATTGTCGGCCTCATCTTTGAATTCATGGATGCCGCCGCGGGGATGGGCTTTGGAACGGCAGTGGGGGCTTCACTTCTGCTGGCCGGATTCACGCCGGTTCAGGTCGTGCCCACGATTATGATCGAGCAGGCTGTCTGCGGGCTGATCGGCACGTTCCTGCATCAGGAGTTCAAAAACGTGGAGTGGAGCTTCAGCCCTATGTCCGAGACCATCAAGCTCTGGCTTCTGATCGCCTCGCTGGGATGCCTGGCCGTACTGATCTCAATCACTGCCGTCTATTCCATTTTCGCTGTGCACAAGGTCTGGATCAAACTCTATGTCATGCTGACGCTGCTTTTGATGGGCGGCATTTCCCTGTTTCAGGGCATAAGCAGGAGAGAGCGTAAGTACCGCCCCAGGCTGATGACGTTTTTTGGCTTCCTGGCCGGGTTTAACAAAGGCATCGGGGGCGGCGGCTACGGGCCTGTGGTGACAGTGGGCGGCGTCCTCTCCGGCGTTCCGGTCAAGTCCCAGCTGGCTGTAACCGCAATCTCCGAAGGAACGGTCAGCACCTTTGCCGTGATTATCTGGTTTATCACCTTAAGCGCCGGTACACAAATCGACTTTATTCTGCTGCCTTCCATGATGATTGCGGCCATCGGCTCCGGGATTATCGCCCCGTTTGCCGTGCGGGTGTTTCCTGAAAAGCTGTGGCGATGGGTGGTGCCGATCTATTGCCTGTGCCTGGCCCTCTATGGTTTCTACCGGCTCGGGCCCACCATACTGGCCGAGCTAGGCGTTTGAGATTGAAGAAATCATGCAAAAACAGAAAACCGGCCCTTCAACGGGCCGGTTTTCCGGAACCATTTAATGGGTAAGGAGTATGATGATGATTAGGCAGAATTCAATCAACCCAACAGATCATTGGGATTATATACGGTATCGATTGAGAGGCTTCGGCATCAGCATGATCGTGCTGGCGGGTTGCCTTATGCTTTATTACCTGGGCTTTTTCGGCACTTACGAGGGGCCGCTGAATCCGCAGAACCTTGGCCACGTGCTGGACAACCGGGGCATATCCAAATCGCATATCGCCTATCTGTTCATCGGCCTGTTCATCCTGCTGCTGACCTGGAACTGGGTTTTCAATATAGTCAGCCTGTTGACGGATAACCGGCGCTACTGTCTCGAGGTGGATGAAGAGAACCGATGCTGCGGGGCCAAAGTCTCGAAAGATGCCATTTTTAATGCATCGGGAGAAAAAGTTACAAGATACAAATGCAGAAACGGCCATATATCTGCCCGGGCCCGTTTTGAGCCTGTCAGAAAAGGGCCGTGGGGCTATTGCCTGTGTCTGGCCCTGGCGCTGATATCGGGCATGTGCATTTATTGGATATAGCTGTCTTGGTTTTGTGAAGACAGGCTTTTTGCTGATTTGATTGGGACATGCAAACAGGTGCGGCTTAAATGATGCGCAATACAGATGGAAAAAATAAAATGCCGGAAGCGCCGGAGAAAACCGGGTTTAGCCGGTCATACAGACGGTTGTTTCGTAATTTTGTGATTTTAACCGTTGTCTGTTCGCTGATTCCGCTTTTAATCGTGGGCTGGATAATTAATCGTCATTTTTCGGAGTTCGCCAAAGAGCGGATGGTCAAGGCGTTTGAAGAACGGGTGGATTACCACCGCCAGACCATTGAGCTCTTTTTGCGGGAGCGAAGCGATAAACTCCGGATGATGGCGTCTACCCATTCCAAATCGTATTTGAGCAACCCCGATAACTTAAAATATGTCTATGACATGTTTAACCTGAAGTCTCCGGATATTACGGATCTGGGCGTGATTGATTCAGATGGCGCCCATCTTGTCTATGTCGGCCCCTATGAGCTGCTGGACAAAAATTATGCCCAGGCCGAGTGGTTTGCCCGGGTCATGAAAAAGGGTCTCTATATCAGTGATATGTTCATGGGATTTAGAAAAAAACCCCATTTTATCATCGCGGTCACGCGTTCGGAAAACGGCAGTCAGTGGATTTTGCGCGCGACGATCAATACCGACTATTTCCGCTCCCTGGTTGAGGATGTCAAGATCGGACAAACCGGGGAAGTCTACCTGGTCAACAAAGACGGGGTCTTTCAGACCGATCCCCGCGGGGTCCCTGATATCATGGATAAGACCTCTGCCTCATTGGGCCCGGTCCGTGAGGGCGTTGCGGTAAGTATCTATAATAAAAATGACCCGCAGTCGGGATTTTCCAATGAAATCGTGGCCACTGCCTGGCTGGAAAATCCCCGCTGGATGCTGGTGGTCAAACAGGATTACGGAGAAGCTTTTGCCGAGGTTACTCATGCGAATCAGGCATCGCTTTTGGTTTTGCTGATTAGTGCCTTGACTATTCTTGTCGCAACGGTGCTGATTGCCCGGCTGATGATCCGCATGATCCAGAAAAGAGATGTTCAGGCGGAGAATTTAAACAAGCAGCTCATGCAGACGGGCAAAATGGCCTCAATCGGCGAGCTATCTGCAGGCGTGGCCCATGAAATCAACAATCCCATCGCCATTATCCAAACCGAGCGGCAGATCCTGCTGGACTATTACAAACGGCAGAAGCCCCTGGAAAGCGAAGAGTTCAAAGCGCAGCTGCTGGATTCGCTGGATCAGATCAATATCCAGGCCCATCGGTGCAAACGGATTACGCAGAATTTACTGCGTTTCTCCCGCCGGACGCATTCGATGATTGAGACGATGGATCTGAATCAGTTCATCCGGGAGGTTATTGATCTGATGGAGCGGGAGGCCCGGACGAGCGGCATTAAATTTTTCCCTGAGCTTGAAGATGGCCTGCCGCCGGTTGAATCGGATCCCTCACAGCTGCAGCAGGTTTTTTTAAACCTCATCACCAATGCCATTGATGCCCATGAGGGAAAATCCTACGGATCAGTCAATATCAGCACCCGGACGGATGATTCGGGCAATGGGGTCCACATATCGGTTGCGGACACGGGCACCGGCATTGCCCGGGAGCACCTGGATAACATATTCGATCCGTTTTTTACCACAAAACCCGTGGGCAAGGGCACCGGCTTAGGGCTTTCCATCTGTTACAGCATCATCAAACATCTGGGCGGGGACATCATTGTTTCCAGCAGAGTGGGAGAAGGCACGGAATTTAGGCTGTTTCTGCCGTATAAAATGCCGGCATCCGGCGGTGAGGGTGCTCATCAGTCAGACGATAACCATATGATGAAAAAAGCCATTTGAGTAAAGGAGGCACAAAAATGATTAAACGAAAAGTTTTGCTTGTCGATGATGAGGTGGTTTTTACCAAAAACATGTCCAAGCTCCTGACTGACCGCGAATACCGCGTGACGGCCGTTAACAGCGGCGATGCCGCGATTTCAGCCCTGGAGCAGGAGGATTTTGATGTGGTGGTGCTGGATTTGAAGATGCCGGGTATGGACGGAATTACAACCCTGCGGGAGATCAAGAAGCTGGGGTTGTTTACCGAAACGCTCATACTGACCGGTCACGGCTCGATTGATACGGCCCTGGAAGCTGTCAAAATCGGCGCATATGATTATCTGACCAAGCCGTGTGAGGTTGACGAGTTGATTGAGAAGATCGACGGCGCCCAAATCAAGAAAGATTCCACAGAGCAGCAGGATCTGGAGGGGAAAATCAAGCGGGTGGTGGAGTCACCCTCAGCCGCGTTCGATCTTTTTGATAAGAAAAAAAAGAAATAAATCTTTGCTTGAATCATTTGTGCCGGCACGGACAAGCCTGGCAACGGGCTTTAAGAAATAGACGCCGCCTGCGGGGAAATGGCCGGCCGGCGGCGAAGCGGGTAATTTACGTTTTAAATCTGATTGGGAAAGGAGGCGTTATGAAAGTGAAGAAAATCAGCGGGAAACTCCTGCGTCTGGCAAAGCTGTTCGGCTTAATGGTGGTTTTATTTTGTCTCGGCGTGGGGCATTCATACGCGTATAAAATCGAGATAGATGAAAACAAGTGGGTCGATTTTAAGATCAGGGGGCAGCTGGCCTATCATAACCTGGATGAAAGGGGCGGCGAACAGGACTACCGGCAGAATTATTTTGAACCCACAGAGGCAGAATTCTATGCAACGGGCCAGTTAACGCCCTTATTTCAGTTTTTTACCCAATGGGAGGCGAATTATCAGGAACTGGACCTCAGCGGGAAAGAAAAAAGCGAGGGAGATGTCACAATGAAAGAAACCGGGGTGTTGATGCCGTTTGCGCCTGAATTCAAAGTCAGGTTCGGCCGGATACGGACCCCCATCAGCCGTTATCATCAGCGATCGGATTACAAGAAACTGATTCCCACGGATCATTTTTACAGGTATGATATTTATGGACTGTTTAAAGAGAGGTCCGGAGATTTCAAACTCGGCTTTAATAAAACTGTTTTGAATATCCGGCAGCCCGGTGTCTTGTTTTTCGGCGACACGCAGGAGGGGATGTTTCGATACTACGGCGGCATATACAATCAAACCGACAACAACCATAAAGACTTCCGATATACCGCAAGGCTTGTGTTTACGCCGACAATGCTGGGGTTTGAGCCTGAAAGCTCGCTAAAGGGCACACGGGGCGATACCTATCTCGGGAAAAAGGATATACTGACGATCGGTCTGGGGTATGCCAAGGGCAAAATATCGTCCGAAGAATTTTATAATCTTGAAGTCGGGCCCACGCTTGATAATGAGATCTATGCCCTTGATTTAACCGTTGAGAAAAAATGCGGGCCCATTGTGCCGAATTTTGGCGCCGGCTACATCAAGGCGGAAGAGAGCCATCTGAACAGCCGCATTAAACCGGAAGACAGCGAATTCTGGTATGCTCAGGGACAGCTCCTTTATGATGCGGTAGTCGGTATCGGCAAGCCGGCCATTGCTGTCCGGTTTGAGCGGATGGATGCTGATCAGGGGTATCAAAATGAAGCGGTTAAGTCCGATCGGTTGTCTGTCAGCATCAATTATTATATCAAGGGCTTTGATGCAATGGTGGCGCTGTGTCTGGATAATTTGAGCTATAAAGACGGTGCTGAAGATTATTTAAAGGCAGAGAACAAAGAGGATTCGGTCACCGATGGGTCGCTCTTTCTGCAGTTTGTTTTCTGACCGGGCCGAAGCCTGTTAAGCAAAACACGTTTAAAAGATTCGGGTTTCAGGGATTATGGCCCTCTCCCCCTGAAACCTGAAAACCGAGCGGGGAAAGCGTTTCGTTTTCCCCGCTCTTTATTTTTTGATTTGCCGGGCACTTTAGATTTCGCCGTACATGCTGCTGATGGTAGCGTTGTACTTATCCGCCACGAATTTGCGCTTGATCTTCATGGTGGGGGTGATCTCGTTTCTGTCCACAGAGAAT
>DATGCF010000395.1:0-4614 GCA_035312245.1 Desulfosalsimonadaceae bacterium | reverse complement strand
GAGATAAGTTTTATACTTAAGATTCCTCGTCACTGGCGTTCCTCGGAATGACAGGGGCGGAAGTTTATGGAATTGTTGAATATTTTTTAGAGTAAGAGTAAGAGTAAGACGGGGAAAAAGATTCAGCGCTGGTGGCGGGCCTTGGGATGGCAGGGGCGGAAGATTATGGAATGATTCAGTATATATTAGATTAAGATTAAGAGTAAGATTAAGATTAAGACGGAAAATAAGATTAAGACGGAAAAAAAAGGAGGTATGAATTATGATTGCAGTGATTGCGACGCTTCCGGTGAAACCGGAAAAAAGGGAGGAGGCGCTGGCAGCGGTTAAAGAGTTGATGGCCGGGGTGGCAGATGAAGACGGCACCATTGACTATACGTTAAACATTGATGAACAGGATCCGGATACCTTTATTTTTATCGAGCGCTACCAGGACATGGCTGCACTTACCGCCCACAGCGCCACCCCGCATTTTAAGGCATTTATGGACAAGGCATCGGAATTTGCCGCGGATGCGCCGGAGATAAGGGTGTTGACCGAGCTTGAGTCAATTTAAAAGGATTTATTGAATCCAAAGGACTGCTGCCATGCGGAAAACGGCATTATTCGGCGGGGTGCTGCTGGCCCTGT
Source organism: Desulfosalsimonadaceae bacterium (assembly GCA_035312245.1). Taxonomy (GTDB): domain Bacteria; phylum Desulfobacterota; class Desulfobacteria; order Desulfobacterales; family Desulfosalsimonadaceae; genus M55B175. The sequence continues at coordinate 3,984 of DATGCF010000395.1, read as the reverse complement.
TTATTCTTGTTTCTGCCTGCCAGGACCGGCCGGAGAAAGCATCGTTTGAACGGATTGAAACTGTGGAGGCCCTTGAGAAGCACACCCGGGAGTTTGAAAAGCGGGTTGAAAAGGTAACAGATGGGGTTTATGCGGCCATCGGGTTTGGCCTGGCCAATTCCATCATGATCGAGGGCGATGACGGGATCATCGTAGTTGATACCATGGAGTGTGCGGAAACCGCTGAAGCGGTGCGCGCCGCGTTTTCGGAAATTACGGATAAACCGGTTGGCGCCGTGATTTATACCCACAACCATGCGGATCACGTGTTCGGCGCGTCGGTTTTTGCCGATGATCCCGATATTCCCGTGTACGCCCACGAGACCACCAGCCGCCATATCGACCGGGTCGTAAGCGTGGTGCGGCCGGTGATTACCCGGCGCAGCATGCGAATGTTCGGAAACTTCCTGGATGAAAACGGCGTGGTGAACGCGGGCATCGGCCCGCGCCTGAATATCAATGCGGAGAGCACCATCGGCGTGGTCCGCCCCACCCGGACGTATGCGGATGAATTGAGCGAGGTGATATGCGGCATCGAGGTGAAGCTGATCCATATGCCAGGGGAAACGGACGATCAGACCTGTGTGTGGCTGCCGGAAAAGAAGGTACTGATTGCCGCGGACAACATTTACAAGACGTTTCCGAACCTATACACCATCCGGGGCACCATGTACCGGGATGTCATGCAGTGGGCAAAAAGCCTTGAGCGCATGCGGGCCCTTGGCGCGGAATATCTGGTGCCCTGCCATTCCGGTCCGGTGTCCGGGAAGGAAAAAATCCGGCAGCTGCTCACCGATTACCGGGATGCCATCGCCTATGTTCATGATCAGACCATTCGCGGGATGAACATGGGGCTTACGCCGGACGAGCTGGTGGAGACCATCCAGCTGCCCCCGCATCTGGCCAAATCCCCGTATCTAAAGGAGTTCTACGGCACGGTGGAGTGGTCGGTCCGCGCGATTTTTTCCGGTAACCTCGGCTGGTTTGACGGCAACCCCGCCACCCTGTTTCCGTTATCCCCGAAAGCAAAGGCGGCGAAAATGGCCGAACTGGCCGGCGGGGCCGAGAACTTGTTGGCCAATGCAAGCCGGGCGGTTGATGCCGGAAGCTACCAGTGGGCGCTTGAGCTGACCGGTCATCTGCTGCGGCTGGATCCGTCAAATAAGGAAGCTAAAGCGCTGCGGGTTGACGCATTGACAGCGCTGGGCGAGCGGCAGAGCAACCCCAATGCCCGGCATTATTATCTGACCTGTGCGGCTGAGCTGGGGCAGGGGTTGAAAATTGAGAAATTGGGGCATCCCACGCCGGAAATGGTGCATTCGATGCCGCTGTCCCGGTTCTTTGAGTCGCTGGCAGTCAATCTGGATGCCCAAAAAAGCGCGGATTTGGTGCAGACCGTGTGTTTTATGTTTCCGGACGGCGAGGCGGCATATACCGTTCATATCCGCCAGGGCGTGGCGGAAATTGAGCCGCGGCCGGCGGAACATCCGGATATCAGGGCAACCGTTGATTCCCGGGTTTTCAAGGAGATGCTGGCGGAGCTTCGGAATCCGCTGACGACCATTGCCACGGAGTTTGACATCGAGGGCGGCAAAATCGCGTTTTTAAAGTTTATGGCGCTTTTTGATCCGGCGTATGAGAAGTGATGGAAAAGAAAGATGCCGCGTTGCTGGCGCTTCTCGGTGTGGCAATGGCGGGAGGTTTTTTAGATTAAGATTAAGATTAAGATTAAGATTAAGATTAAGACGTTAGTGGCGGCTGCGGGATGATTTTTTTCTGAAATTGCCTATTTCCTTATATTCGGTTATGATCAATTTAAAATGTGGTTTTTAAATTCTGGATAGAAGGAGCATGGGAGATGGTGCTGACAGGCCGGTTTGCGGAAAAGAAACTGACGGCGGCAGAGGCGGTCCGAAAAATACGGCACGGATCAAGTGTTTTCATCGGCACGGGCTGCGGTGAGCCGCAGGAGCTGATCCGGGCCATGGTGACGGACCAGGCGATACAGGATATCGTCATCTATCAGATGCTCTCATCCACGCTTTCCCAATACGTGTACGAACCCGATTTTTTGTCCCGGTTTTCCCTGAAGCTCTTTTTCATCAGCCCTTACATGCGCCAGGCCGCATTTGACGGAAAAATCGATTACCTGCCGGCCTACCTGTCCCAGATCCCGGAGCTTTTTTATTCCGAGCAGATCAACCTGGATGTGGCCCTGGTACAGGTGAGTCCGCCGGATGAGTTCGGATTCTGCTGCCTGGGCATTTCCGTGGATATTACGCTGGCGGGGTTGAAAATGGCCAAAACGGTCATCGCCCAGGTCAACCCGCGCATGCCCACCACCTGGGGCGACAGCCATATCCACGTGGACGAGATCGATTACCTGGTCTATCATGACGAGCCGATGGTGGAGTTTATTCCGGCCACCAAAAATCAGCAGGTGGTGGAGCGGATCGCCCATTACGTGATCCAGCTGGTGGATGACGGGGCCACGGTTCAGGTGGGGTTCGGGCACCTGCCGGATGCCATACTGCCCTATTTAAAGGGTAAAAAGGATCTGGGTATCCACACCCAGGTCATTACCGACGGGCTGCTGCCGCTTTTGAAGGAAAAAGTGATCACCAACCGGAAAAAAACGTATCTGCCCAACCGGATGGTCGCCTCCCTATGCATGGGGTCGGGAGATCTTTACCGGTACGTGCACAATAACCCCATGTTTTACTTCCGGGCCTCGGAGTTTGTGAACGACCCCAATGTGATCGCCCGAAACGACAACTTCATTTCCCTGAGTTCCGCCCTGGAGGTGGATCTGACCGGCCAGATATGCACGGACTCCAAGGGGTATCTCTTCTACAGCGGCATCGGCGACCAGGTGGATTTTATCCGGGGCAGCAAAATGTCTAAAAACGGCTTTTCCATTATTGCGCTGCCGTCCACCGCCCAGAACGGGGAGGTTTCCCGGATTGTGTCGCATTTGAGCGAGGGGGCGGGCATTGCCACCACCCGGGGCGACATCGATATTGTGGTCACGGAATACGGCATTGCGGAGCTTCACGGCAAAAGCATCTATCAGCGGGTCATGGAGCTCACCCAGATCGCCCACCCCAGATTCCGGGAGGACCTCATTAACGATGCCAAGAAACGGCACTACATTTTTCCGGATCAGGTGCCGCCCAGCCGCCAGGATCTGATCTTTTTAGAGAATTACAAATCCTACCTGGATCTGCCCAACGGCAAATCCGTGGAATTCCGGCCGCTTTTGTCATCGGATGAGTTCGCCATCCGCAACTTTTTCTATTCCCTGCGGGACCAGAGCATTTATTACCGGTTTTTCCACAGGAAACGGGTGTTTAAGCGGGAGATGCTCCAGAAGCAGTGGGCGACCGTGGATTACCGGAAAAATATGAGTATCGTGGGGGTTGTCCAGAAAGGCAAGTATAAGGAAATCATTGCCATCGGCTCCTATTACGGCGAAGATGACTCGGACCGGGCGGAGGTGGCGTTTCTGGTCCGGGAGGATTTCCAGAGCATGGGCATGGGCGGTTATCTTCTGGAAGTGCTGGAGGAAATCGCCAAAGAGAATCAATACAAGGCCTTTACCGCCACGGTGATGAGCGAGAATGTCGCCATGATCCATTTATTCAAAAAACACTACCCGGACGCACAGATTTATCAGTACGGCCAGGAGTCTGAACTCTTTATGCCGTTTTAACCCCTCCCGGCTAAAAGTTCCGCCGGTTTTCAGCCCGCCCCGGAAAACAGCCGCCTGTTGAAAATCTGCCGGCGGATGCGCATATTAATCTTTGATCTTTTAAGTAACACCCCCACCCAATCCCTCCCCCAGTTCCTGGGAGAGGGGTGATGGCGTGTTACTTATATGCTCGTTCCCGGGCGGAGAAAATGAAGAATGCTTCCACGGAAAAAAATATATTGTTATTCCAAAAC
>DATGCF010000394.1:0-10115 GCA_035312245.1 Desulfosalsimonadaceae bacterium | reverse complement strand
CCGAGCTCTGGAAATGGTGGCTGATCGGAACCGGGCTTTCCCGCACCTGCGGTTTAAGCTCAAGGCAGGCGTGGAGTGTTGTCGCGCTTTCAATAGGTATAATGGTTTTGCTTTTCTGGGCCATGCTTCCGGTAATTACTTGATGGCACTACAATCAAGGCGCCATATTTACGATAAGGAGATAAAATCATGACGGATAAAATAAAGGTTTTGATGGTTGATGACGAGGCGCAGTTCCGGGCCACCACCAATAAGATTCTAACGCGCCGGGGCTTTGATACCATCATGGCGGAAAGTGGCGAGGAAGCCCTGGGAAGATTATTGGAAAATCCGGACGTGGTGATTTTGGATATCAAGATGGGGGGCATGGACGGTCATGAAACCCTTCGCGAGATCAAAAAAAAGAACCCTGATCTGCCGGTGATCATGCTGACCGGCCATGGCGATCTACCATCCGCCCGGGAGGCTTATGGTGAAGGGGCGTTTGATTATCTTGCCAAGCCCTGCGATATTGATGTGCTCACCGGAAAGATAAAGGACGCATATAACAGGGGAACCCCGCCCCGGGAATATCAGGAGCATGCCGTACTGGAGGTCATGGTGCCGATCCATGAATACACCACCCTGTCAGGCGATACTTCGGTAAAGGACGCCATTCTGGCGTTGAAGAAATCGTTTGCTTCCAAAATGAGCACGTCTCAAATCATGGAAACCGGGCATCGGTCTGTGCTGGTGGTAGATGCGCAAAATCGTGTAAAGGGGGTGGTGGCAATCCTGGACCTTTTAAAAATGATCATGCCGGCCTATTTGTTTGCCCCCAAGCCCAGTCTGGCGGACAGCATCCAGTATTCTCCGATGTTCTGGAATGGAATGTTTTCCACTGAGGTCCGGCGGAGCGCGGATAAAAAAATTTATGATGTGATGTCACCGGCGCCGTATGCCATTGATTCCACCGCCTCTTTGATGGAGGCGACCTACATGATGGTTAAATACCAGGTGCGTCGACTGGTGGTCAGGCAGGGGGGGGGTGTGGTCGGTGTCATTCGGGAGCAGGACTTGTTCTTTGAAATGGAGAAGGTGCTGAACGGACACAGCAATGCTTAGTTGCCTGCCAAGCCCTTTGATTGCAATCGTCAAGAGGCTCCCACCTCAACCCTTCCGGGTGGAAGTCAATAAGTTTTTGATTTCCGCCCGGAAGCGGCTCTGACGTATGCGATAAAGGACGCAGCAAATGCCATGAATCTGGACGTCCGTTCGACCATAGACAAGCGAATCATTGCCGCCGTGGTTCTGGCAACGATTATCTTTCTTACCCTGGGCGCCCGGCTGGACATGTGGCTGCTCAATGAGATGCGGCATAATGCCCGGCAGCAGTTTAACCAGCAGCAGCTGGTGATCGCCCGCAATATCCGGCATGAAATTGAGGGGCGGCTTGCGCAGATAAAAGATGAAATAAGCCTTTTAGCCAGCGAAATGGCGGGTCGGGCTTTCAATGCAAAGCGTTTGAACAAAGATATCCAGAAAAGCTTCAAACGGGTTCGGGAAAACGGGGTTTTTCGGATCGACTTACTCAATCCAGCAGACGGACGCCACTTTTATTGCCTGCCGGGACGAAACGCCCCTTTGTCCCATGAGAATGCCGGGACGGCCGGATACCGGCAGATGATCGAGAAAATACCGGAAAACAATGAATTATGGATATCCAAACCGGCATACAGTGCAAAAGAAGGTTTCCAGGTGTTGATTGGCCGTCGAGTTGCCTCTGTCCTTGGTAGCTATCTGGTTTTTCATATTCGCCTAAAAGAGCTGTTTTCTCCGTTTCTTCCCAATATCCGGTCCGGGCAGACGGGGTACGCCTGGATCATCGATGAAACCGGCAAATTTTTGTACCATCCGGAATCGGCATTTATCGGTGCGGATGCCTTCACGGTGCGGGAGCAGCGAAAGCCCATGATTTCATTTAAAAAGATTAATGCCATTCAGAAGAACAAAATGCTCGAGGGGGAGGCGGGCACCGGTTCATACATCAGCGGATGGCACCGGGACAGAACCGGGGAGATTGAAAAGCTGATCGCCTATTACCCGATCCAAATTTCAGCCAATCCGCGCCAAATGTGGGCAACCGCCGTAGTGGCGCCGGTAAATGAGATCGAGGCGTTTATCAGTCAAACCTATATGTGGCGGGTCCTTTTACAGGGGACCATTATCGGGCTGCTGGTGTTTGCCGCCGGGGCCGTGTTATTTCTGGAGATGAAGTGGACGCGGCTGCTGGAGGAAAAAGTGCGGGAGCGGACGGAAGACCTGAAGAAATCAGAGGAGAAATACCGTTCTCTTGTGGAAAGCGCTGAGGATTTTATCTTCACCCTGGATGAGAACGGCCGGTTCCAGTCCATGAACAGTTTTACCGCCAATTTTTTCGGCGGATCTCCGGAAGATTATATCGGCAAAGCAATTGAAAGCATTATTCCCGACCCCTCGGCAAAAAAGCAGCGGGAAATGCTCGCAGTGGTCTTTACGCATCAGAAAAGCGTTCGCGACGAGTTCCGCATCCCTGTTGGAGAGCATCATGAAATATGGCTCAGCGCCAACTTTATGCCGATCAAGGATAAGGCGGGCCATGTCAGCAGTGTGTTATGTATTGCCCGGGATATTACTGAGGCCAAAAACATCGAACGCCAGCTGGTTAATACGGAAAAGCTGGCCGCCCTGGGGACGCTGGCGGCGGGGGTGGCCCATGAAATCAACAACCCGCTGGGCGTTATGCTGGGTTTTTGCGATCTGTTAAGCCAGGAAGTGGCACCCGGTTCACAAGCCTATGACGATTTGAAAACCATCGAGCGCCAGGGAAATCACTGCAAACAGATTGTGGAAAACCTGTTAAGCTTTGCCCGCTTAGGCGAGGATTCGGAGAAATCATCAGACTTGAATCAATGTTTACAGGAAATTTTTGAGATTGTCCGGCATACCCTGGAAATGGGCGATATTGAGCTGAAAACCGATCTGGCGGATCATATGCCCCCGGTCAAAGGCGGGCCCCGTGAATTGCAGCAGGTGTTTTTGAACCTGATCAACAACGCCTGTGCGGCCATGAAAACAGGGGGGGTGCTGACTATCCGGACCAGTGCGGACAGAGCCGGCAAGCGCGCTGTGGTGATGTTTAAGGACACCGGCGTCGGGATTGCGGCAGGCCACATAGACCGCATTTTTGAGCCGTTTTATACCACCAAGCCTGAAGGCGAAGGTACGGGGCTGGGGCTTTCAGTTAGTTACGGGATCATCGCCAAGTACGGCGGCTATATTGACTGCGTCAGCTATCCGGCGGATGATCCGGAGATTTCGCCGGATCGGCAGGGAACGGTATTTATTATCCGGCTGCCGTTTGAAGACAGCGAGAAAGAGAACATATGATGGATGGTAACATATTCGTTATCGATGATGAAAAAGATATGCTGGCTCTTTTAACGCGCTACATTACCCAGGAGACGGAGTACCGGGTGGAGACGGAAAGCGATGCCCGGCAGGCGCTTGAACGGTTCCGGCAGAGCCGGTTTGATCTGGTGATTACGGACCTTAAGATGCCCGGCAAGAGCGGTATCGAACTTTTAAGGGAGATGAAAAGAGTCGATCCGGAGATCTCCGTGGTGATTATTACGGCGTTTGCCACTATTGATACGGCGGTTGAAGCCATCAAAGAAGGGGCATTTGATTATATCACCAAGCCGTTCAGGCGGGAGCGGATTTTAATGACCATCCAAAAAGTGATGGCCTGGCGGAAGGTGGTGGCGGAGAATATGGAGCTGCGTCAAGCCCTGGCGGATAAGGGCGTTATGCCGTCAATCGTCGGAACCGCCCCGGCGATGCATGCGGTGATGGAAAAAATCCGGCAGGTGGGGCCGACGATGGCCACTGTATTGATCACCGGGGAGAGCGGCACCGGCAAGGAACTCGCGGCCCAGGCCATTCACCGCTATAGCCTGCGGAAAAACGAAGCGTTTATTACGGTCAACTGCACCGCCCTTTCGGAAACCGTTATCGAAAGCGAGCTTTTCGGTCATGTCAAGGGCGCGTTTACCGGCGCCTGGAAGGATAAAAAAGGCTTGGTGGAAATCGCTGACGGCGCCACCCTTTTTCTTGATGAGATTGGCGATTTAAGCCTGTCCATGCAGACCAAGCTGCTGCGTCTGCTCCAGGAGGGGGAGTATAAGCCGGTGGGCAGCGCGAATACCAGGAAGGCGGATATCCGCTATATTGCGGCCACGAATCATTGCTTAGAGGCGGAGATCCAGGAGAAGCGTTTCCGGGAAGACCTGTTTTACCGGTTGAATGTGGTTCGTATAGAACTGCCGCCGCTTCGGGAACGAAAAACGGATATCCCCATGCTGGCCCGGCATTTTCTCAAAAAATATGCCCTTTTAAACCAGAAAGAGGTCCATGATATTTCACCGGGTGCGCTTCAGGCGCTTCAGGCGTATGATTTTCCCGGCAATGTCCGGGAGCTGGGAAATATGCTCGAGCGGGCGGTGATTTTTTGTCGATCCCAAACCCTTGAAAAAGAGGATCTGTTTGCCGATGCGCCGCCGGATACTGGCTTCAGCGGCATCCAACAGGATATTTTAAGCCTGCCGTTCAAAGATGCCCGGGAAAAGATGATGGAGCTGTTTCACATTGAGTATATTCAGGCGCTGCTGGAGAAAAGCAACGGCAATATCAGCCGGGCTGCGGAAGCTGCCGGCATCCAGCGCCAATACTTGCATCGCCTGATTAAGGAGGCGGGTATTATGGCCAATGACTATAAGCCTTAACCGACTATTTTGCGCGGGGCACCCGAATGCCCAATTTAAACAATGCGTCGTCCAGCAGAATGATGCCCACAGGCGCACCGGCCTCGATGACAGCGAGTTTTGTGCGGTTATGCAGCAGCATTTGCTCAACGGCATAGGCGAGCCGATCGCCCGGGGCCACCGTGAGGTCAAGGGGAACCCCGGGCGTGTATGGTTTAATCACCGTATTTGCCGTGATGGTTTTCACCATTTCAGCCCTGAATGATCAGATAACTCAGATAGCCGGCATAGCAGCACAGCAGGAGCACACCGCCCCAGCGCTTGACGGTACAGTCTTTCCGCATGAGCAGCCAGGGCAGGAAGCTGATAAACATCATGACGAGATAGTCGAAGACCAGTCCGCTGGCAAAAAATCCGCCGGGTATATTAATCGGTCTAACAATTCCTGCCGCACCGATGACGCTCAGGATATTAAATACGTTGCTTCCCACCAGGTTGCCGATGCTGATATCCATCTGTTTGCGCATGGCGGCCACAATGGATGTGGCCAGCTCCGGCAGAGAAGTGCCGAAAGCGACTACTGTCAGACCGATAAATTTCTCACTCACCCCGAATTGCGCCATGATAACGCATGCCGCATCGATCATGGTGTCCGCGCCGATAATGACGCCCGCTATCCCCACGAGGATATAGACGATCATTTTGAACCGGGACTCGATTTCCTCGATTTCTTCGACTTCCGCTGCTACTTCGGGGATCGCTGACGCCTCAAGTGTCGATACGTCCGCCCCTGCCGCCGAACCGGAAAATCCTGCTGCCGCCGCCGCGGCCCGGGATTCTTTGATGGAGATGTAATAATTAAAAATCGTATAAAGGATGACGCCGGCAAACAGGGTCATTCCTTCAATCCGGCTGATATGGGAATCCATGGAGAGAATCAGCAGATAAACAGAGATTCCCAGCATCAGGGGGATATCGCGTCTGATGACGGAACGGTTGGCGATGATCGGCATGATCACCGCGGCCGATCCGAGCACCAGGGCGATATTGCAGATATTGCTGCCGACAATATTGCCCACAGCAATCATGCTTTTATCCTGAATGGATGAGATGACGCTAACCACCAGTTCCGGGGCCGAGGTGCCGAAGGCCACCACCGTCAGGCCGATCACCACCGGCCCGATGCCCAGGCTCCGGGCCAGGTTGGCGGATCCTTTGACCAGCCATTCTGCGCCATAATAGAGCAGCGCAAATCCAATTAAGAGAAATACCACTTGAAGTAACATATTTCACTTCCTCCCGTTTTAGGCATATTTCTTCATGATTATTTCAGCGGTTCGGGCATAGACGCCTGTTATCGAGACATAAGGCAAAAGATGTGCCGTTTGACATGCCTTTCATGTAAAATTGCCGGGAATGGATAGATTCTAAAAAAAATAGACAGTTAAAGGGCTGACGGAAATGTCTTTTCCTCCCCTGATTGAGCTTTCTTTTTTTAGATCACTCATATTGTCCACAAGGAGTTTCAATCAGATGTTCAGATGTCACCCGTCAGATGACTGCTGTGCATCCCGGGTCGTCAGTCGAGAGCCGCCCTCCATTATGCGCAAGTCGTCATAACCAATTAAAATGCTATAATATTTAATATTTAACCGGAATACGGGGGGGCGCGGATTTTTTTGCATCAGATGGCACATATTTTGATTATGCTAATGTCAATCAGGGACCAATTTAATTCCAAATTTAAAAAGACAGCTTTTCCTGAAAGCAAATGAAAGGCATCTATGATGAGGGGTTCGGACGAATTGATCCGGCCTGAAACGTCCGGGCGCCTGGCGGGGGGTAAGCGCGCCATCTCGGACAGACGCCGGTGGATCGGATTCATCGGCGGTTTGCTTGTGATGTTTATGGTGTTTCTGGCGGCCTGCTGGCTGGCCGGAAATCCGTTTGCCGCGACCTGGCGCAGTTCGTTTTCAAGCTACAATCAGGCCCAGGGGCTGGTCGGAACCAATTCCTGGCACATTATATGGTATGTGGTGCTGCTGGGTCTTGTTTTCGAGTTCACGGACGTTTCAGCCGGTATGGGGTACGGCACCGTGATGAGTCCGGTATTGATGATCCTGGGATTCACACCGCTTCAGGTGGTGCCGAGCCTCATGATTGTACAGGCCGTATGCGGGCTGGTGGCTACGTTTCTATACCAGACGTCTCAATCGCTGAGATGGCGTGTGAAACCCATACCCGAAGCCGCCAGGCTGCTTGTTATGGTCACCGGATTGGGCTGCGCGGCGGTGTTTTTATCCATGACAGGGGTGTATGTTTACTTTGAATGGAAAACGGTCTGGATAGAGCTCTATGTGATGCTGGTACTGCTGGTAATGGGGCTTATGGTGTTCTTCCAGCTTAAATTCCAGGGTAGCAGCCGGCCGTATCGGCTGCCGCGGATGGCGGTTTTTGCTTTTCTGGCAGGATTTAACAAGGGCATCGGCGGGGGCGGCTATAGTCCGTTGGTTACCCTGGGGGGAATGGTTTCAGGCATTCCGGGAAAAGCCCGGCTTGCCATAACCGCAAGGGCGGGGGCTCTGGTATCCACATTTTCCGCGGCCGTCTGGCTTACGCTTCTTTCCCGCGGGATGAGGCTTGATTTTATTTTGCTGCCGTCGATCATGATTGCTGCCATCGGCTCCGGCATTCTGGCCCCTTATGGCATCCGGATGTTCCCTCAGAAGTTTTCGAACTGGGTGATTCCTGTTTACTGCCTGGTATGCACAGGCATCTGCTTCTGGAAAATCGGCCCCCAGGTGATAAGGGCCATAGGCATGTAGCTGTCATGAGGATATTTATATAAAGGAGGTGCTTGCCGTGCATCAGGAAACCCGTATCCTGGTTGTTGATGACGAAGCGGTGTTCGCCCGCAACGTGGCCCGTCTGCTGGAGGCACGAGGATTTCAGGCATCCGTGGCGTTTGACGGCTATACGGCCATTAAGCGTCTGCAGACAGATGCGGACAGAACCTTTCATTTGGTGTTGCTGGATGTCAAAATGCCGGGCATGGGGGGCAACGAAGTGCTTTCCCGGATTAAATTTGTCCGCCCGGATGTTGAGGTGATCATGCTCACCGGCCACGGGGATGTGGCCTCCGGTCTTGATGCCATTCGGGAAGGGGCCTTTGATTATCTGTTAAAGCCCTGTGATATTGATATCCTGACAGAAAAAATTCAGGAGGCCATTGCGGCCGATGAAATGAAGCGGCAGCCGATACTCTGGCTCCGTAAACTGGTCAAGGAAGTAACCGATTCGTTGTTTCTTCCGCTTGAAACCGGAGACCCTTTGATCCGGGCGCTTGAGATATTTGAGGCAGACCGGGACCGGATTATTAAAGAGGAGCTTCACGTGACCGATCCCTCAGGCCGCCTGGCCGGCATCATCAGGAAAAACGATCTGATTCAGGTTGCCGGTGCGGGAGGGGCAGTAAACGCCTGCACCTGGGAGGAATTGACCGAACATCCGGAGTGGCTGCCGCGTATGACAGTGGGGGAAGTAATGGAGAATGCCCCGGAAATCCATGCCGAACCTGATGAGCCGTTAACCCGGGTGGCCGAGCGGATGATCCAAAATAATCTGAGCACCCTGCCGGTTATCAATAAAGAGGCCGGCAACCGGTTTGCGGGGGTTATTCATTTAAAGGATGTACTCGATCATGCGGCCTGCAAAGAAGAAGAAAACGATTATATTTAAGTTACCGAAATGTTTTGATCTGTGATAAAAAGAGGACACATCGCCTTTTGAAAAAGCCATGTGTGGCCGGGAGCATCCCCATGGACAAGAACTCAAAATCAAGCCAGCCGTTTCGCCGGAGGGATTACCCGTATTACAGGGTCTTATGGAATCGTATTGTGCTCATGATGCTGATTCCGGCGATTTTAGTGCTCGCTGCCATCAGCGGGTTTTTTTATTTCAGCAGCCAGGTCCCGGTAAACCCCTTGACTGCCGTAATTATCTGCGGCGCCGGCGCTCTGATAATCGGTCTGGCTGCGGTGATGGCCGCGGATTATGCGGTCGGGCGGCTTGAGGTAAAGCGCAGAAACATTCATCTGCTGGACCAGCAGATGATTAAAATCAGCCGTATGGCGGCATCAGCCCGGCTGTCCCGGGATCACCTCCACCATTTAAAAGACCTTTTGGCCAATATTGATGCGGCGGCCGCATGCGCCGAAGGCGCTGATGCCGGAAAGGCGGATGAAACCGTGCGGGAAAATCTGGTCCAGATCAGGGAAACGGCCAGATCCGGACATGAGGCCATTCATATCTTTCTTGAGTTCACCCGCCCCCCGGGCCAAAGCTGGCTGATCCGGGAGATTGATATCCATTCGATTATCGATGAGACCTGCCAGTTGTTTGAAGCCGCCTTTGCCGCTAAACAGCTTGGGGTGCGGCGGTTTTATGCCAATGATCTGCCCGGCATACGAAGCAATCCCTCAAGGCTTAACCAGGTGTTTCAGAGCCTGCTTTTATCCATTGCCGGGGATGTGGGGACATCCGCCACCGTGGATATCCATACGGCATCCGGGGAAAGCGGCGTGGAGGTCACGGTTAAATACCCGAGTGTCCATTTTGATGGGGGTGTGATGCAGGCCATACTGGACCCGTTAAACTCGATCCAGGCTTCTGAGCCGGGGGCTTGGCTGGCATTGTGCGTGTACACGGTGGGCCGGATCAAAGGCAGCATCCGTTCCGCCCCAGCCGATGACCAATCTCTGGCGATCACGATTTATCTGCCCTGGCGCCTTGGGGATGCGCAGGCTGCCGGATGACCGGGTTAATCGCATTCATGTCTTCTGCTATAGCATATGATCAAACGTGAAGATTTGCGCCATGCCATCGCCTCGATTGCGCAAACCAATCCTGAAATCGGCTATGCCCTGGATGATTTGTTGAGCGCCAACCGAATCGCTGTCCGTGATTTTACTTCGGACGAAGAGGCCCCGTCCCATCTGTTCTTTCTTTTTGATAATGAAAAAGTGCCTGTCAACAAGGTCGCTTTTTTTATGGACGGGACCCAGCCGATCGAACAGGAGCTGCTTGTCAAATACGGCGAGCTGCGCGAGAAGGAAAAAATTACAGATGCCGGAAGTATTAAGGATTACCGCAGGGCCGCTGAGCAGGTGCGGCTGGCCGGGCTGACCACTGCGGTCCGCCACGAGATTGACCGGGCCATTATTTCTGCTAAAAACCGGCTTGGTAAGCTCCCGCCTGAAAAACACGCGGCCCGAGGTCATTTTGAATCGGTGATCGCAACGCTTCATGCAATGCGCGATCAAGACGGGCTCGGGG
>DATGCF010000393.1:0-3888 GCA_035312245.1 Desulfosalsimonadaceae bacterium | reverse complement strand
GGCGCCGGCTATTTGGATGCCTGGACTGAGCAGAAGAATTATGATGAAGGCTTTACAAGCGGCTTTGGGGAATATATCAGCAACCCGTTTGACGAACTCACCACCCGAATTGACCTGATTTTTGTCGATCCATTAGGGCTGTCTATTGACAAGGTGAAATGCGACGTGGTCGGTGACAAGTTCTGGGATATGGTGCCCAACCCGCTGATGCCGCGTATCCTCAGGCTGTGGCCGTCCGATCATGCCGGGGTCGTGGGGAAGATTAAGTTTACAGAATAGGATAAAAAAAGATAAAACCCAAAAAAGAGAAGGGGGCAGCCCCTTGCGCTGCCCCCTTCTCTTTTTATGAGAGTAAGATTAAGATTAAGACGAAAAAAAGGGTGCCAATAAGGCATTTTTTACAAGATTTCCTCCACCGGCATAACAAATGCGCGCATGCCTTCTGACGGGTAGAGCTTGGCCTGGCATTGGCGGACGGCTTCGGCGACCTCGTCTTTCTTATCATCATCGATGACCATAAAAATAAGAACAGACTTTTCCGGCCAAATGCGATTGCCGAATTTTTTTCCTGACTCTCCCTCGCCAACCGCATTTTCCAGTTCCGTGTATGTATGGATGCCGCGGTCTTTGAGGGTATTGCGGAATTCCGAATGCCGCCCTTCAGGGCATACAACTACTATCATTTTCATGCTTTGGCCTCCTTGGTATTTATTTTAAGTCCCTTTCCCACCGGATTATGGCATCTTCCAGCCATTCATCAATATCCCCGTCCGGATTTCTTTGGTGCTCTTTTTCAATCAATCGACTGGCAAGGGCTTTGTCTCCGCCGGCCATATTCATCAATTTTTTATAACGCCGCTTATTTTTGAGGCTTCGGCTGCTCGCGAGCAACCGGTAACCAACTCCTACCGCGATTATCAGAACTGTGGCGAAAACGGCTATGCCTAAAGGCAGCATGTAGGCTAAAAGCGCAGCAATGGCAAGAACAGCTGCGACTGGTTTCCAATAGCTGAGAAGTGTCTGCGAAATACCCGCGCGAAAATTTTTAAGTCGGGTATGGACTTCGCCTGGGCGGCTGTCTGCGACATCGATCCGGCCCCACCCGGTTTCTTCGTCAGCGCCGCAGCTTGGGCACTTCTGATTGCCGGAGATTGAAACAGTTCCGCATTTGCTGCATACATGGATGGATTTTTTCATTATAGTTCCCTTAAAATCATAACATGTATATATTAATTATTTTCAGTCAAAAACTCAACACTTACGGAAAATGTCGGATCCCCATGGTGGACTTCTGATTTTTGAGGTTTGGCGCACTATGATTATGTTTAACTCGTTAATCATTTCAAACAACCGCTTCAGATCAATTAAGGCGTGAAAGGGCCCCCATATGACAGAGGAAACAGAAATTCGCCCTTGGGAGGAGTTGGAAGAGATTCTTGAAAAGGCGGATGTGTCTGAGTTAGCTCGGTATCTGGATGGACTGCCGGCCGATGAGGTCGCCCGGGCAGTATCAAGGTTATCCGCAGACGACCAGATAGAGATCATTCACATGCTCGACTGGGATGATGCGGCGGAATTGATGGAGCAAATCCCAAACTCCCTGGCAGCGGATTGGTTAAGTCAGGTGCCGGCGGATGAAGCTGCCCAGGTGCTAAACCTGATGCAGAGCAATGAACGGGCGGATCTGCTCTCAGAATTCGACGAGGAGGAAGCTGAAGCCATCCTTGACGAGATGCAGCCGGAAGCAGCGAATGATGCCCGGCTGCTGACGAGTTATTCCCCCGAGGTGGCCGGCGGATTAATGATCACCGAATACCTCTGGCATTATGAAACCGCGGTGGTGGATGATGTGATACGCGACTTCCGCGAGCACGCAGAGATCTATTCCGACTATGATGTCCAGTATACATACATTGTCACAGATGAGATGATTCTCATTGGCGTTTTGCGGCTGCGAGACTTATTGCTTTCCCCGCGTCAGCGAAAAATCAAAGATATCATGATCCGCAATCCTTTAAGCGTCCGGGATGACACCCCGCTGACTGAACTGGGAAGATTTTTCGATGAGCATGAATTCATCGGCGTCCCTGTAACCGATGCAGACGGCCGGCTCATCGGTATCGTTCGCCATGAGGACGTGGATGATGCGTTAATTGACCGCTCTGACAGCGACTATTTAAAATCCCAGGGTATTGTCGGCGGCGAGGAGCTTCGGTCCATGACCATCTGGCGGCGCTCTTCCCGCAGGCTATCGTGGCTGAGTATCAATATTGTCCTTAACATGATTGCCGCCAGTGTCATTGCCTTTTATCAGGACACCCTGTCAGCGGTTATCGCGCTGGCCGTTTTCCTGCCGATTATATCCGATATGAGCGGCTGCTCCGGCAATCAGGCCGTGGCCGTATCTATCCGGGAACTGAGCCTGGGACTGATCAAGCCGTTTGAAGTGTTCCGGGTCTGGATGAAGGAAATATCCGTTGGTTTTATAAACGGGATTATCCTGGGGCTGCTTCTGGGTGCGGCCGCCTATCTGTGGAAGGGCAATATCTATCTGGGCGTCGTGGTTGCCAGCGCCATGGCCATCAACACCGTTGTGGCGGTCTCAATCGGCGGATGCGTGCCCTTGGTGCTCAAATGGATGAAATCTGATCCGGCGCTTGCTTCAGGACCGATTCTGACCACGATTACCGACATGTGCGGTTTTCTGCTGGTCTTAAGCTTTGCCACCATGATGCTGGTGAAATTGCAATAGATTACTTAGACGGCACCACAAACCCATAATCCGTAAAGATCTTTCGTGCCGTTTCGGTTCTGATAAATTGAAGAAACTTTCCGGCATTCTCCGGATTTCGTCCCTGCCGCAGCGGGGCAATAAAATAATTGATCGCCTCGCTTTGATCCAGGGCTTCGGCGACCGGGATGCCTTGCACTTCCAGTCCGTCATTTTCTGCTGCCACAATCTCCGTATGCCAGACCGGCCCCACATCTGCCTTCCCCCGGATAATCCGCTCAGGCGTTTCCCGGTGATGAACCGTGGTGAACAGGGTGGTGCCGTCTGCCTTTTTTTCCTGGAGCATTTTCTCCACAAAGGTTTGCCCACCTGCCTGTCCATACATGGCAATGATATGATCGGCAATATTTTCATAATCCGGATTCGGCTGAGATATGACCAGATCTTCACGGCCTAGATCCAGAACCGAATGGATAGATTTTGGGTTACCCTTTTTAACCATCAGCGCCAGTTTGTTGTGCAGATAGGTGAAATAGTCGTCTTGATTGACCAGTTCCTTTGCCACTAACGTCTGCATGGCCTGGCGAGAGACCGAAGAATAGACATCCGCCTGGATTTGGTAGGTTCGGCCATTATATTCCATTCCCCCGGCCAATATCTGATTAAGTTCCAGGCCCGGGGGAAGGGTTTCGTAAAAAATGGCAGCAACCTCCGGATAGGATTCCTTAAAGGCGGCAATCAGTTTCGGCATGAGCATGAATTGATTGCCGGCCATAAATAGAATCAAATCCGCGCTATCGGCATGTTCCAGGTTGTGCAGGTCATCGCCCCGTTGCGAGGGGATAACCGGGTATTCATTCATTTCACTCTCCATAGCATCATCAACCGCTTTTAAGTAACTTCGAGTTTACCGTTCAATGTTTAAAAGACTCAGTGCCTTTTGCTTTGGTAAAGGCTAATAAAAATGGCAATTTCCGCTAAGTCCCACTTTGGCAAAGGGGGGATTTAGGGGGATTTTTCATCATGGTCCAACACAAATCCCCCCAATCCCCCCTTTTCCAAAGTGGGGGTGCAGCATCAACCGCTTTTTACGATTCCGCATCGCCTTCTTCAACATGTTTTTTGACCGTCCGGCGGTCCAAACCGGTTCGCCGTGC
>DATGCF010000392.1:0-8328 GCA_035312245.1 Desulfosalsimonadaceae bacterium | reverse complement strand
CGCGACCGGGGAAAACATGACAACCCCCTCGATAAAACTTGATTTCACATGGGCCAGATAATCCTCGAAGCTCTGCGGCGGGTAGCGGTCAATGATGCCACAATGGGCGTGGGCGTCGATGATGGTTGATTTTATATCATTCATCCGAACCCCTATTTAAGTTTTTAGCATAAAAGCTTATCAAAAGCCGGAAACAAATTAGAGTAAGATTAAGATTAAGACGACTATACATAGGCAAACCAGAAGTCCTCGACCTGTTTAAAATTGGCTTTAATCGCCTCTTTTCCGGTAATCACGTCCCCGTGGCCGGGAAGCAGGTAATCCGGTTCGATTTGCGCTACGCTTCGGATGCTCTGTTTCAGCTGATTGCCATCCCCGCCGGGAATGTCGGTGCGGCCGATACCGTCCTTAAAGATCAGGTCCCCTACAAACAGGGCGTTCTCCTCGGACCAGAAAAGGGATATGGAGCCCGGGGAATGGCCCGGGGTATGGATGACTTTAAGCGACGTATCGCCCGCGGTAAACTCGCCCGCCCCCAGAAATACATCCGGCCGGAACGCCTCAATATGCATGTTGGGATCGATCATTTGGCCGAAATTTTCGATCAGCTGCCAGGCCATCTGGTGCATGGCGATCTGCGTGTTAGTGCCGCTGAAGAGCTGGGCGGCCTCAAGATGATCCGGATGGGCATGGGTGATGATCAAGAGATCGATATCATTCTGCTCAATTCCCAACTCGGAAAGCCCGTCCAGAACACGGTCAAAGAACATGGCATGGCCGGGATCAATCAGTATTTTGGCGGATCCATCAATCAGGTAGGTATTGCAGTTGTTGCTGGTCATTGACGTCCAGATAAATGCGTGCAGGCTGTCGGTAATCTGCATAAATCGTTTCCTTTATAAATTTTCGGCATTTCAATGGAATTATAACAGTTTATGATTTTTAAAAAATAGCCCTTCTCTCTGAGGCTGTCAAATCAGTCAGGCCCGCCTCTGCGCCATAAATTGCTTTTGAGGCCCAGCGCTGAGCCGGCAATAAAAATCTTGCCTGTTTCATAATTTGCTTTAATCTTAAGAGTATGAGGGGGTGCCGCCGGTTTTGTAAACGAGTTGATATCTAACCCGCCGAGTGGCTTAGATTAAGATTAAGAGTAAGAGTAAGATTAAGATTAAGAGTAAGAGTAAGATTAAGATTAAGAGTAAGACGAATAAAGAGGTTTCCCATGGATAAAGAAAAACACATGCTCACCGCTATTTTAAACACCATTGATGACGGCATCTACATTATCGATCAATCCTATACCGTGGAATACATGAATCAGAAAATGATCGAGCTGTTTGAAGACGGGGTAGGTAAGAAATGCCACGAGGTATTGAACAATAGTGACGAAATCTGCCCGTGGTGCCGCGCGGAAGAAATCTTTAAAGGGCAGAGTCTGAGCTGGGAACTCTACGTGCCGAAAACGGGTCGGACATTTACCCTCACAGAAATGCCGCTTTCCAATCCAGACGGCTCGCTCTCAAAAATGAGCGTTTATCGGGATATCACCCACAGAAAACAGCGCGAAGCCAAGCTGAAAGCATCGGAAGAACACTATCGCAAGCTTTTTGAACACGTGGGCGTGGGCGTCTACATCAGCAGCAAGGAGGGGAAATTCCTGGATGCCAACCAGACGCTCCTGGATATGCTGGCGTACTCGAGCAAAGATCAGTTTTTAAATATGGATATCACGCGGGATCTCTATGTCCGGCCGGAAGACCGCCGCAAATTCCAGGATATGATCGAACGCGACGGGCGGGTGATGGACTATGAAGTGGAATTCAAAAAGCGGGACGGCACGCCGGTCCTTGTCTCGCTGACCAGTCATGTGCGCTATGATCCGCACGGCAATGTCCTGGGCTATGAAGGTATTGTGGTGGACCAGACCCAGCGCTACCAAATGGAGAAAAAGCTGAAGGAAGCCCATGATTTTATGAACAAAATCATTCATAGCTCGCCGAACCCCATAATGGCTGCGGATTTAAGGGGAAACATTATCATTTGGAACCGGGCGGCGGAAAAAACCCTGGGTTATCCGGCCGAGGAAGTCATCGGGAAGATGAATATCACCAAAATCTATCCGGAAGGCGTGGCCCGGAAAATCATGAAAATGATCCGCAGTGCGGAAAGCGGGGGGGTCGGCATGCTCCGCTCGTTTCCGCTTCTCTACGTCCGGCGTGACGGGGAGGTGATTGACGGCAACCTCTCTGCCGCCATGGTCTATGATGATAAAGGCAATGAAATCGCCACCGTTGGCTCATTTGTCGACCTGCGGGAACGCATTGATATGGAACAGCAGCTTCGGCAAACCCAGGAGCAGCTGCTTCATTCGGAAAAACTCGCCGCCATGGGCCGGCTCACATCGCAGCTCGCCCACGAATTAAACAACCCGATCTATGGCATCATGAATACCCTGGAGCTTTTAAAAACCGAAATTCCGCCGGAAAACAAGCGCCGCAAGCTCCTGGACATGTCGCTATCAGAAACCGTGCGCCTGGCAGACATGCTGCGGAAAATGCTTTCGTTCTCCAAACCGGAGCAGGAGGAAAGATCCGCCACGGACGTCAACAAAATCCTGGATGAATTGATCATGCTTCATGAAAAACAACTCCAGGAAAATGACATCAAGGTCTATTTCGACCTGGCAGAGGGGCTGGAACCGGTACATGCCTCCCCTAACCAGCTGCGCCAGGTATTTTTAAATATGATCGGCAATGCCAGAGATGCCATGCCGGACGGCGGATCGCTCACCATTGTCACTGCCCGCCAGGATAGCCAGGTCCGCATTGACATCACGGACACCGGTGCCGGTATCAAGGAGGAAAACCTCGGCAAGATTTTCGACTCCTTTTTTACCACCAAAGCCAGTGTCAAGGGGGTTGGACTCGGCCTTTCCGTCTGTTACGGATTTATCAAGGAACACGGCGGGGACGTCCAGGTTGAAAGCACCCCCGGCAGCGGCACCACTTTTACCATTACCCTGCCCATTGAGCCGCCTGAAAAACCATCCCCGGAAAAATAACTATAATAAATATAATAAGCGAAAAGTTTTTTATAATTTTTTCGATGAAAAAATTTTAATGTATAATATTAGGATTTTAAGCTCACGCTTTGATTTAAATTTTTTCTTGACATCAAAAAAAATTCTGTAATAATGGAAATAAATGAAAAAATTTTTCCAAGGAGATAACCGCCATGGAAGATGTGCTCACCGTATTCAAAGCCAGCAAATATTGCAGCGTATCCCCGAAAACCATCATTAACTGGATCGAATCCGGCCTGATCAAGGCCTACAAAACCCCGGGGGGACATCGGCGCATCAACCGCAAGGATTTAATTGCGTTTATGGAAAACCAGGGCATGCCCCTGCCGGAAAAAGAAATCGATGCGGGACGGATCAGAATCCTTGTGGTGGATGATGACCCCATTATCGTGGAATCCATCGTACAGGCCCTGGAAGAGGATGAATACGACTATGAAGTCATATCCGCCGCTGACGGTTTTGAAGCCGGCATCCAGGTGAGCCACTTCCAGCCGGATCTGTTGATTCTCGATATCATGATGCCGGACATCAAGGGGTTTGACGTCTGCCAGAAGATAAAATGCTCACCGGAGACCAAGGATACCAAGATCATTGTGTTATCCGCCTATCTGGACGAGGAAAAATTTAAACAGATGAAGGAACACGGGGCGGACGCCTGCTACTCCAAGCCGCTGCCGCTGCCCCAGTTAAAAGAGGAAGTCAGCCGACTTCTGGGACTCCGCCAATAACGCCCGGCAAACCGCCGGCAGGGAGGCGCATCCATGAAATTAAAAGAAGCGCTTGAAAAAAAAGACTTTGTCGTCACTTCTGAATTTCAAGCCCCGCTTGAATCCGACCAGGAAAACCTGATCAAAAGCCTAAGCTCGGTCCGGGGCCGGGTCGACGGGGTGTCGCTCTCGGAAGTAGAATTCGAGGGCGTTGTCGGGGATTCTATTCAGACCTGCGAGCTTTTAAAGCAAAACCGGTTTGAATCCATCTACCAGACCACCACCCGTGACAAAAACCGGATTCAGCTGATGAAGGATCTAACCCAGGCCCACACAGCCGGGGTTGACAACCTTCTGGTATTTACCGAGGACTACCGCATCACCGGCGACAGTCTTCAGGAAATGATGTTTTTCCACGTGGATGCCGGTAAAATCCAGTCCGTGCTGGAACACATCCGAGAGGGCCGAAGTCTTGAAGGCGGGGAGCTGCCCGGCAAAGGCGAGTTTTTGCTAGGCTCCGGCGTTGAATCCAACTGGGGAAAAAATGTCCCGGATCTGGAGCTGCGCGAGATGGAAGAGATGACTAAGATGGGGGCCGGCTATTTCCTCACCACTCCGGTATTTGACGTGGAACGGTTTGAAAAGTTCCTGAAACGCACCAACACCTTCGGGGTGCCGGTGATTGCCGAGGTCATGATCATCCGCACCGCCGGCATGGCCCAATTCTTAAACCGCCACTTAAAACCCGGACTTGTCCCGGACTGGATCATCCAGAAGCTCGCCCGGGCCACGGACAAGGAAAAAGCCAGTATTGAACTTTTTGCTGACACGGTGAAAGGCCTCAAAGATCTCTGCCAGGGTATCCATATCATCACCATCGGCGGAGAAGAAAAACTCAAGCAATACCTCGATGCGGCGAAACTGAAATAACCGCCTTGCGACCCGCGCCTCTGCCTTGCATCTCCTGACCGCTGCTGCATCCTCTTTTTCAAGACCGTATTTTAGGGAACAGGAGGATCCATATTTTGCAAACCATTGTACTCACCATTAACGGGAAAAAGCTCTCCTGCCGGGAGGGTACCAGCGTCTTTGAGGCGGCGGCCAAAAACGGCATCGCCATTCCGTCGCTCTGCTATCATCCGGATTTAAAGCCCTATGGGGCCTGCCGGCTCTGCTTGGTGGAGGACGAAAAATCCGGCCGCCTCTTTGCCTCCTGTGTCACGCCCGCTGCCCGGGATATGGTGATTCAAACCGAATCCCCCCGCGTGTTGAACCACCGCCGAAACATTGTCCGGCTGATGATGGCCGAACACCCCGAATCCTGTATTGTCTGCAACAAGGGAAACCGCTGCGAGCTGCGCCGTATTGCCGCAAAACTGGGCGTCGGGGAAAACGACCTCTACCCCATGCCCAATTACAAATCCTTCGAACAGGTCAACCCCTTTATCATTCGGGACTTAAGCAAATGCATCCTCTGCGGCAAATGTATCCGGGCGGACCATGAACTGGTGTGCACCGGGGCCATTGACTACAATCACCGGGGATTTAAATCAAGGCCGGCCACCGCCCATGAAATGCCGCTGGAGCAATCGAACTGCACTTTCTGCGGCACCTGTGTATCCATCTGCCCCACCGGGGCCTTAAGCGCTAAAAATAATTGGTATGCCGGCACCCCGGAGCGGGAAGCCCTTTCCGTCTGCGGGTTCTGCGGTATCGGCTGTACACTCAGCGTGGGTGTGGCGGGCGACAAAATCGTGGCGATCAATCCCGGAGATTTTGAAGATACGGTCAATCACGCCACCCTATGTGTCCGCGGCCATTTTGCCCATGACTTTTTAAATTCCCCGGACCGCCTGACCGCCCCGATGATTCGCAGAACCAACGAGTCAGGAGAAAAAACATTTGAAGCGGCCTCATGGGATGCGGCCATGGCGCATGTGGTATCCAGATTGACCGAGATCAAGCGTACCCACGGACCGCAAAGCATTGCATTTATTGGCTCCACCCAATGCAGCGTGGAAGAAAACTATTTGCTTCAAAAACTCGGGCGGGCAATTTTTCAGTCCGAGAACATCGTTAATATGGGGTCTGACCGGGGCCTTGCCCAAATGATGGCCTTTGACCGGAAAACCGGCGGCAACTGCCGTATTAACCGGCTGGCGGACCTGGAACGCGCGCCGGCCATTGTTGTGCTGGGCCCCAATCCGGACCATGCCGCACCGGTGCTTGGCTATCACATCAAACGGGCGGCCAAAAAGGGGGCGACATTAATCGTTGTCGATCCGCTCCCCAACGACCTTTCCCTGTTTGCCAGCCACTGGATTCGGCCCGAACTTTCAAAAACCCCGGAAATATCGATTGCCGCACTACTGAACGGGATCGCCAAAGCAATGGTTTCCCGGGGCGGCCATGATGCCGAATTCATTAAGACCCATGCCGAGGGGTTTGAAAATTATAAGGAACGTATGGACGACTGGCATCTGAAAGAACTGGCCCAGATGGCGGCTGTTTCCGAATCCGACCTGGAAACCGCGGCCGAACTTTTGGCCGGTAAACCGGCAGCCTTTGTGGTCGGTCACGGGGCGGGCGGTTCTCTTTCAGAAGCCGGATTTAATAGCATTTTTAACCTGGCGCTTTTAACCGGCGGCATGGGACGGACGGGCACAGGCATTCACCTGATGGCAGCGGCCAATAACTGGATGGGCGCCTGTGATATGGGCATTGCCCCGGATTGGCTCCCGGGCCGGATGCCGCTCTCGGATGACACCGGGCGCGCCGCGCTGGAGAAGGCATGGAATGCAAAAATTTCCCCGGATCCGGGCCTTGATATGATGCGGCTGATTGAAGCGGCGGAGAACGGCACGTTAAAAGCCGTCTACATCATGGGCGAAAACCCGTTGAGAAAGCTGCCCCAGTCCGAGCGGGTGGCAAAGGCCTTTAAAAACCTCGATTTTATCTTATGCCAGGATATTCTGCTAAATCAAACCACAAAACTGGCAGATGTCATTTTTCCGGGAGCGGCATTTACGGAAAAAGCCGGCGCATTTATCAATATGGAAGGCCGGATTCAGAACTTCACACCCGTTGTGACACCGCCCGGAGACGCCAGGCCGGACTGGGAAATTCTCGCCCTGCTGGCGGCAAAGATGGGATATCCGGAGCGCTATGACACGCTTGAGCAGGTCAAGCAAGAGATTCGACGCCTGGTGCCAATATATGCGGATCTTGGCAGTCACCGGCAGGGGTGGCTCAAAAACAGCGGCACGGAAAGCGGCTTCCGATTTCAATTTTGCCCGGCGCATATTCCGAAAACCAAGCCGGCGGATTCGGATCTTCCCTACACCGGCATTATCGGCGGACTCCGGTATCACATGGGCTGCGGCACCCGTACCAGCCGCTCTGAACGAATCCAGACCTATACGCTTAAGGGGCAGATTGAAATTTCGGCGGATGATGCCCAAAAGCTTGATTTATCCGAGGCTGACCGACTCCGCGTGACCAGTTTATACGGGCAAGTCGAGCGGGGCTGCCGGATTAATGCGGACATGCCCGCCGGTCAGGTATTCATTCCCCTGGCCTTCAATCAAAACGATGCCATGAATCTGATCGATTTATCCGCAACCCCGGCCTCAGAGGCACCGGCCTGGACAGCCTGCCGGGTTAACATTGAAAAAATCGAAACCAGAAGCAGGGAGATGTAATAAATGGAACCCAAAGCCATTGACTGGGATCAGGTGTCTGCGATCATTGATAAATACCGGAACCAGAAATGGGGGCTGATTCCGCTTCTTCAGGAAGTTCAGGAAGCCTGCGGGTACATACCGCCGGCGGCAATTGAGCCTATTGCCAAAGCCATGCATATGTTTCCCACCCAGGTGCAGGGCGTTATCACCTTTTACGCAGGCTTCTCCCTCAAACCCAAGGGGCGCTACGTCCTGCGCGTCTGCCGGGGAACGGCCTGCCACGTCAAAGGCTCCCGAAGCATCCTGCGCATGACGAAAAAAGAACTCAACCTGGAAGAAGGCGAGACCAGCCCGGATTATCAGTTTACTCTGGAGACCGTGGCCTGCCTGGGCGCCTGCTTTCTGGCGCCCACCATGATGGTCAATAAGGATTACTACGGCAAACTCACCCCGCCCAAAGTCAACTCCATACTGGATCAATACCGAAAGCCAAAGCCGGCAGAATCACCCAATGAATCCAAGGAGGCGGACTGATGGCCTTTGACAAACTCACATCCATCGGACAGCTTGAGTGGCTCCGCAACAAAATCCTGGCAGACACGGGAAAAAGCCGCACGGAGATTCATGTCTGTATGACCGGATGCCGGGCATACGGGGCCGCTGATGTTGCCGGTGCATTGGCAGATGAAGTTCGCAAACAGGGACTTGAAAAAGAGGTGGAGATCCGCGCCACCGGCTGCCATGGATTCTGCGCCAAGGCCCCGGTCATCGCCATCGAACCTTTGGGCGTCCAGTACCAGGAAGTGGATCCAAATGATGCACCGGAGATCGTTGCCCAGACCATCAAGAAAAACCA
>DATGCF010000391.1:0-2471 GCA_035312245.1 Desulfosalsimonadaceae bacterium | reverse complement strand
TAATCTGGCACAAACCGGTCTGGATCCGGTGAAACTGCCTTCCCATATTGCCGTGATCATGGATGGCAACGGCAGATGGGCTCAGAAGCGGCTGATGAACCGTATCAAAGGCCATGAGAAGGGTGCGGAAACAGTGCGCATGGTGGTGCGCACATGCCGGGAAATTGGCATCCGGTTTCTCACCCTGTATGCCTTTTCAACGGAGAACTGGGATCGGCCCAAAAAAGAAATCACCGCCCTGATGTCCCTTTTAAAAAAGTTTTTGGGCGATGAAAAACAGGAGCTGCTTGAAAATAATATCCGGCTGACCAGTATCGGACAGACTGACCGGCTGCCCCAGGATGTGCAGGCGGCATTGGACGGGGCCAAATCGGCAACCGCAGCAAATGACGGGATGTGGCTGAATTTGGCCTTGAGTTATGGCAGCCGGGCTGAAATCGTCGAGGCGGCCCAAAAAATTGCCGTCCGGGTGGCAAACAGGGAAATCGATGCCGCCTCCATCACCCCCGAGCTTATCAGTCAGCACCTGTATACCGCGGACATGCCGGATCCTGAACTTCTGATCCGCACCAGCGGCGAATTCCGCATCAGCAACTTTCTTCTCTGGCAGATTGCCTATACGGAAATCCATGTCACCCAGACCCTATGGCCGGACCTGACGCGTGATGAACTGATCCAAATAATCAAAGATTACCAGCAGCGGGAGCGGCGGTTCGGGCGCGTGAGCGGCTAATCAGGTTCCGGATTTTGGGCAGGCACGAAGGGCCGCCTAACTATTTTCAGGCAGGCACGGTGGCCTGTCCTACAGAGGGAAAAAAGGAATAATAGGTTTCAGGTTAAAAATAACTTAATGATATAAATTTGTTAAAAATTCAATCTCTGCTGATTCGTACTCGTGCTCGTACTCGTACTCGGCTTTTGATTTTTTCGAGTACGAGTACGAGTACGAGAACCGTCCCGCTTGCGCGGGACTGAGTACGATTAAGTTACTTAGAAGGAACCTATCTCCGGATTAACATCCACATGCATTTAAAACGATGGCTCACCAGCATTGTCGCTATTCCGGTTCTGGCGGCATTTCTTTTTTATGCCCCGCCCGGGTTGTTTACCCTTTTTATCGGCCTGATCGCTGTCATCGCCCTGTGGGAGTATTATCGGATTGTTTTTAAACACCTGCAGCCGGCAGCGGGGGTTGTTATCCCCCTGTGGGGCGGGGCGGTCGGATTGGCGCTGTTGTTTGCCGCCTATATCTCCGCCTGGCATCTTCTTCCTGAATTAATTATTATTAATACATTGGGCACGGCCCTGTTTTCCCTGTTCCGGTTTAAGATCCATACCGGTGTGGTGGATGTGGTGGCCAAAGAGATTCAGGGCCTGGTCTATATCCCGCTTGCCCTGGCTACGCTAATTCTGCTAAGGATGGATCAGGAAGGCGTTGCGTGGATTTTCTTTCTGCTGTTCGTGGTTTTTGCCGGCGATGTGGGGGCCTTTTATGCGGGCCGGTTTTTCGGCCGTCATAAACTGAGTCCGGCCATCAGTCCGGGCAAAACCATTGAAGGCGCGGTTGGCGGTATTTTAGCCAATATCGCGGTCGGCTATGGGTTTATGCTGCTTTTTCTTCCGCATTTGTCCATTGCCGGCTGTTTTTTCTTTTTTATTGCTGTCGGGGTGGCCGGCCAGGCCGGGGATTTGTTTGAGTCTGAATTCAAACGGGTCCAGCAGATAAAGGATTCCGGGACGATTCTGCCGGGTCACGGCGGGCTGCTTGACCGGATTGATGCGTTATTGTTCGCCGCACCGACCGCCTATTTGTTTAAAATTTATATTTTACCGTTTTTTTAATAAATAGGTATTGGGTATTAGGTATTAGGTGTTGGGTATTAGGTATTAGGTGTTGGGTATTAGGTGCTGGAGGTTGGTATTCCCATAGATGCATTAAGTTTATGCGTTAGGACCTAACACCTAATCCCTAAAAACCTAATTGCAGGTTTTATATATGAAAAACATTTCCATACTGGGCGCTACCGGATCCATCGGCCGCAATACGCTGGCGGTGGCCGCCATGTTTCCGGACCGTTTTACTATTAAGGCCTTGACGGCCAAAAATAATATTGAGCTCCTGGCTGACCAGATCGCGCAGTTTAAGCCTGAACTGGCAGCAGTTTATGATGAATCCGGCGCCCGGAAACTCAAGGAACTTATGCCTGATGGCGTCTCCACTGAAATCATGACGGGCGCCGAAGGTTATGAAGCAGCCGCCACATTTGCCGGGGTTGATGTGGTGGTGTCGGCCATGGTGGGCGGCGCCGGGCTTCTGCCCACACTGGCGGCCATAGGGGCCGGAAAAGATATTGCCCTGGCGAATAAAGAGACGCTGGTAATGGCCGGGGACCTGGTCTCCCGGGCGGCGGTGCGAAATCAGGTGGCGATCCGGCCGGTGGACAGTGAGCACAGTGCCATCTTTCAGTGCA
>DATGCF010000390.1:0-14719 GCA_035312245.1 Desulfosalsimonadaceae bacterium | reverse complement strand
ATTCCACCTTTGGGCAGCGGCAGGCGGCACGGCCCCATGGCGCAGTTTTTACAGCATATGCCCTGGGCGCCGATGTTGCATGGTTTCATATTTTCCGCCCGGTCAAAACAGGTATCAATCCCTAGCTCCTGGGCCCGGGCGATCATCTGCTGGGATGCCGGATCGATGGTCGCCTGCATCGGATCAGCAACTTTGGCCTTTTTTTCTTTGCTTGCTTTTTCTTCTTCTGCCATTAGAGGTTCCTCCTCTTGTTTTCAGTTTCGGTAAAAAGTCCTGGCAAAAGCAATATCAGCAGCTTTTTACCTTATATTTAGAATACTATATATTTTTATGCACGCCGATGCACCCGATCGAGCAATTCAACAATCTTGTCGAGCTCCGATTTCTGATCGGCGGCAGGTGTTTTGGGAACCGGTTCTTCCGAGCGCTCAGCCGCCCGCTTTTTGGCTAGTTCTTCGCGCTCCTTGGCGCGTTTATCCCTGATGGCCTGCTCTTCAGCCTCTCGCTTGGCATTCGCCTCAGCGGCTTTCTTCTTTTCAGCCTCTTCCTCGGCCTTCTTTTTGGCAGCCGCTTCTTCGGCCTTCTTTTTCTCTTCTTCTTCAGCCTTTTTCTTGGCTTCTTCCTCGGCTTTTACCTTGGCTTCAGCTTCGGCCTTAGCTTTGGCTTCGGCTTCGGCAGCTTCCTGCTCTTTGGTTTTGGCAGGCTCTTCAGCCTTGGGCTTGGTCTCGGCAGCCGGCTTTTCTTCTTTCTTGGGCGCTTCCTTCTTTGGCTCGGCTTCTTTCTTAGGCGCCTCTTTCTTGGCCGCCGGCTTTTCTTCCTTCTTCGGCGCTTCCTTCTTTGGTGCCGCTTCCTTCTTGGCCGCCGGCTTCTTGGCTTCTTCCTCGATGGTCAGATCCGGCTCGGGCGCCATGGAAGCAAAATCAATATCCACATCCTGAAGCCGCTTGTTAATTCCGTCGATATTCTCGGCGCTGCCGCCGTCGATCATCAGCTCGATAAATGCCTTGACCATACGCACGGACTCGGGATGCCGCAGAATCAAAATATCCGAACCGGCCACCAGGTAGGTCACCGCGCCGACCATTTCCATCATAATATCCCGGCGTTCCGGGTCACCCAGCTCAGGGGCGCTTTCGACCGTATCCTTGGCTTCTTTGCACCGCCAGACCTCGTTGCCCAGGTTATTGATAATGGGCAGCTGCAGCTTGTCATCGCCCTGGGTCATAGCGGCCAGCACCAGCCGTTCCATGACGGAGAACGAATACTCCATACCGTAACCCAAACCACCGGTGGTGGGATCGATCAGCATCCGCTCTGTGGACAGACCCAGATTTTCGAGCAGAATATTGACCTGCTTGGCCAGGTTAACGTCAATGGGCGAAGATGCGATCACCGTATGGCCGTAACCCATGGCGCTGGCGCCAATGCCTTTGTGATTATCCTCTTCAACCGGCCCGAGACATAGGTTTTCCCCGTCACAGGCCTCGGAAATTTTCTTTAAAACTTCCTCATCCTTCTGGTTATTGGCGGTCCCCCACAGTACCAGAGGCACATTGATGGCCTCCAAGACGCTTTTTACCGTCTTGACCGCAGCCTCCGGACTCGCATCGTCATCATTGGGGTCCGTGCTTTTCAACTGCAGCACGATGATATCCGCCCCAAACTCCTCCACATTCTTTTTGGCCCAGGCCGCCGGGTCTGAGAGCACGTCCTTGAACGGTTCCTTGGCCGCTTCGGGCCAATCGTCCGGTTCCTTGTCCCAAACCTCCATGGCGACTTTGGGCTTGTTGGGCATATCGCCCTCAAACAGATAAAACGGGAAACAGGTGCTGCCGCCCACGGTCACCGACTTGTCACCCTTGCCGATCGTAATCGGCTTTATGCTGCCAGCATAAGTTTCTTTTGTGATTTCAAAGCCCAATGTTAACCTCCTTTTAATCAACCGAATACACGTTAAATGATATAATTATTCCCAAACCCCTAAGCAGTTTACAACCTCGGTTCACTCTAAGCCCTTTTTATTATTAATAAATCCCCATTCCCCGGAATTAAAATGGATCTATAACAAAAAGATTTTATTTAATAGCAAATAAATTTGTTTGTCAATAACAAGAGAATAATTTTTTAATATTTTATCCACCCGTTCGCCCTATCTGTTCAAGCCGGCTTTCAGGCTTTTGGGCGGCCCTGCTTCTGCCGCTCCTCAAGCCGCGCCTTTAATTTCGGAAACAAGTTCAGGTCCGTATGCGGCAGAAACATCGCTGCCATAAAATTATCCATGAATGAGTTGGTTTCAGACAGCTCAAAGTTGGTCATCCGGGACAATGTGTCCGTGACGTCGCTCCGGATCCGGTTGGTGAGCGCGCTCATCCGGGCGCCCAACAACGAGCCATTACCAATAAATGTCACCTTTTCCGGGTCAATCTCCGGAAGCAGACCGATTACCATGGTCTTTTCCAGATCGATATAGCTGCCGAATCCGCCGGCCATGATAATGCGATCAATATCCTGGATGCTCAGCCCGATCTCTTTTAAAAGGGTCATACATCCGCTGTACATGGCGCCCTTGGCCCGAATCAGGTTGTCGATATCGATCTCCGTCAACACCACATCCCGATCAATGCTGGTCATATCCTTCCAGGCAAGCACGTATTCATGCCCATCCTCGCATTCCCGGATCCGCGGAGTGTCCAGATCCGTATTGAATTTCCCCCGGTTATCAATGATTCCCATCTCAAACATGGTGGCCACGGCCGTAATCAAGCCGCTGCCGCATATCCCCTTGGGCCGCTCATTGCCGATGGTGATATTCATGGGCTCAAGCGTTATCGGATCAATGGAAAAATCTTCAATGGCCCCTCTGGCGGCCCGCATACCCAGCTTAATGCCGCCGCCTTCAAATGCCGGCCCCGCGGAGCCGGCCGCACAGACCAACCAGTCCTTGTTGCCGATAACAATCTCCGCATTGGTCCCGATGTCCATATAAAGCGTCAGCTCATCCTCATGGGCCATACCCGATCCCATGACCCCGGCCACGATATCGCCGCCCACGTAACTGGAAACCTGGGGATAAACCAATGCAGTTACATGACCCGGCAGATTCAATCCGATATCCGCCGCCTTGAACGGCGGATACAGCGTGGCTGCGGGGACAAAAGGGGACCTGCGGATATAGCGGGGGTTGATCTTTAAAAACAGCTGGGTCATGGTGGTGTTGCCCGCCAGGGTGATAGTGGAGACCTGATCCAGTTCAACCCCGGATCGCTTGGCGATCTTTTCAATAACCCCGTTGATGGTCTCGATCACTTTCTGATGGAGGACGTCCAGACCGTTTCCTTTTTCTGCGTACACAATACGGGTAATGACATCCTCACCATAGCTCATCTGGGCATTGAAATCGCCATACTGGGCCAGCACATCACCAGAGATCAAATCCACCATTTGCCCATAAACCGTTGTGGTTCCGATATCAATGGCAATAGCGTAATTCCGGTCCGTGGTATCGCCGGCCTCGATGTTGATGATCCGATTTTTTCCTTCATCCCGTACAGACCGTGCAATATTGACCGTCACCTTGAAATCCGACTCCCGCAGGGTGTCCGGAATTTTGCGGATGACGGAGAGATCGAGCTCAAGCCGATGCTCGCCGTGCGTATTGCGAAGATTTTGAACAATTCTGGAGACATCCGCCACATTGTCGTCATTGCTGGGCGCCGGCAGTTCCAGGTATTTTTTCTCCACCGGCGGTATAAACAGGCCCTTTTCCTTTAAATCATCCAGGTTGGTTTCCTTGATTTTGGCGGTACGCCGCGGCGTGGAAAGCAGATTCAAGACGCTTTTGTCGATTTCTGACTCGATGGGAATCCGAACCTTTAAATCGCTTTTCACCTTGGCCTGACAGGCCAGGCGATAGCCCTTGTCCACATCTTCCTGGCTTAATTTTTCCGTGATGCCGCCTTCAACTTCCCCATCCTCGATCAGGACGCGGCATTTGCCGCAGACCCCTTCGCCGCCGCAGGAGGCATTGATATGGACCCCTGCATCCATGGCCGCACGTATCAGGGTTTCGTCGGCTTCAACGGTAACTTCCCTTTCATGCGGAAAAAATTTCACTGTGTATTGCGTTTCAGTCATAATCACCTAAACCTTTCTAAATCAATTCATCGTACTCAGTCCCGCGTATGCGGAGCGGTTCTCGTACGAATCAAAAGATACTCTCTGCTGTGAAGAAGTCTGGCTGTAATCGCAGCCGAAATTTTCGACCAGCATTATTTTTTTTGCCAATGTCTGTTCGGGCTACATGCCCATGCCGGCCACATTCGGAATCTCCATGCCGTGATGGAACAAATAGGCCACAATGATCGCCACCGGGATGATAAACAGAAACAGGGAGATGAAATAGACCCATACCATCCGGCCGAATCGAGCTTCAGCAAGCTTTTTGAAATCCGTAATAATGCCCAGACTCATAAAGGTCAGCATGAACAGGAGTTTCCGGAATCCCTTTTCCACGGGCACCGCACCCGCCTTGGTCGCCTGGAGGGTATCCATGCCCTCTGGCGCACCGGCGCCGGCAGAAAAGAAAATCCCCAGCAGGATAAACCAGGTGGCAAAATAGCCGAGGACAAACTTGGGAAACCGGTGCCAGACCTCGGAGGCGGGCACGGTCTCCCCTGGCCGGCGCTCCACCTTGTAGACCCAGATAAGCGCCAGGATAAACGCCCACAACCCGATAAACATATCGATCCAGACCTTGGTCATGACCGCACTGGCCGTAATAATCCCCTCGGGCCAGATCACCGCGCCGTCGGTTTCTGCGGCTTTTTTGTTGCGCATAAACACATCCAGCAGTTCGCCGGCTGCAGCGTCGGCGCCGTCCGTCTTTACGGACATGCCCATGGCCGAGCCCGCTACCAGGGGATCATCCGTCTGGGGCCAGATATGGGTAAAAAAGCCCGGCAGCACCACGAGCTCGATCACTGCCCAGACCACCACCAGGGCGGATACCATGATCGGGACCACAGGTTTGGCCCGCACCGCCCCGCCGGTTGCCACGGATGCCGACACCCCGCAGATGGAAATCCCGGAGCCCAGCACGGCCGCGGTTTTTCTGGGGAGTTTGAAAATTTTTCGGGCAATCACGTAAACGCCCGGCCAGAATATCAAATAGGCCACGATGGTGGCCACCGCCCCGGCAATGAAAAGCTCCCCGGTCAACCCGGCCATTTCCTGGCCCAACTTGGAGGAGGTGGCTGCCGCCTTAATCGGTAAATAGCCGATTTTAACGCCCAAAAAAACAATGGCGGTTTTGATGTACCACTCCGGTTTAGCAGCCTCTGACAGAAAATCCGAAAAGCCCTTAAAAAAATTGCCGATAATGAGGCCCGCAATCAACGCGAGGATGTATGAGGCGCCGCCGCCCAAAGACAGGGCAAAATCCATCCCGTATTTGTCCCATTCGAGCTTGGTGGCGGTGAAAAATGCGTGATGGCCGATAAACCAGACAACGATGGTCATAAAATAGATAATGGTCCAGCCGAGAAAAAACTTCTTTACCTTCCACCGCATGCAGGCCGCACCGATACAAGTCAACACCGTAAATACGGCGTATGTCCATAGAATGCTCCACCAGCCGAGTCCGCCGTAGAAATCTTTGGCTGTATCGCTGTATTTACCGCCCAGGGCATAAAATGCATCGCTGATGGCGCCCGCCCCATTAACCGGCTCAAAAACCCAGGTCGCCGGATAGGCAGCCCATCCCACGAGATCCAGATTGACCAATGACAACAGGCCCAGCGCGAATAGAAAAAGGCCCATCCATACCGCCCACCAGTCCTCCTGGGACAGCATGCCGGAATACCATTTGCGATTTGTTGCTGCCATTTGTTTACCCCCCTTGTTTGATTCAAAAAAAGCTGTCTATGCTGCCATGGTAAACTATTCTGGTAAAAGTAACTGTTGTTTCCTACGATCAAATTACTTTAAAAAAGCCTTCAGCCTTCGATCTCCACCACCCGGTTAAAGTAATGCTGGGCATACTGACGGATCACCGGCGGCAGGGTCGAATTATCAAACAGCATTCGCACTTTTTTTCTCTCGCCAGTTTTAATGAGGCCCTGCTGACGCATCACACGCGTCAATTCCGCATCCAATGCGTCAATGGCCGAAGCGGAAACGCTCAGAAGATCATTGGCGAGGCACCAGTTCTTCCCGTCATGGTAAATGACAAAATCCATGATCGCTTCCATCAATGGAGGATCGACGTCGGCACAATGAACAGCCCGATCACCAGCACGACTACCGCAATCCCCCATGACCAGAGGACCAGCTTGGTTTCAAAACTCTCCCAGGGTTCGGCATCTGCCAGAACATCCTCGGCTTCATACTCACTGCCTGTTAACGCGCCCTTCTGTTTGTCTGCCATGGTTTTACCCCTCCTTATTAGAGTTTAAAGCAGCCAAAGATTTGGCCGACCCTATTCGCCGGCCCGCCACCAAAAATTTAATTCACCACCAGCAGTCGAATTTGTCAAGTAATGCCTTGATCTTTTGAGTCAATTTTATCCCCTCCCTCACCTTGAAAATCTCCAAACCCGAAGAATTATGAGCATATGACAAAAAAGAATTGATTTCAACTTAAGGATGCAACCGGGATCACGCAATCGGTTAAACGCTGTTTTTAATGTCAAACAGATTATCCCGACGCTGATATACGGTACAAAAAAATTGAAACGCTCAATTTAGGAGAAAGTAACCCAAAAAGGTGCTCAAAATCAGTCCATACTGTCATTTCGAGCGGGAGCGAGAAATCTTTACAATAAGATTCCTCGTCACTATCGTTTCCCGGAATGACAACAGCGGAATGCTCCGGAATAACAACACATATTATTGAGTTCCTTAGAAGTACCGCCCGGGACCGGGCTATAAATAACTTTAAAGGCACTAAGCCTGTATAACATTGACCTGGGCACTGTGCACCATGAACGACTTAAAGCATAAAGGTTTGATTTCATTCACCTAATACCTAATGCCCAAAACCTAATGCCCGTGAAGTTGCTTAGACGGGGGCTAAAGCGCCTCATACCAGGCGCGCAGCCATCTGAGCCCCAGAAACAAAACCGCCAGTGCGGCAAGGGTAATGCCAAAAAGCATCAGATTCATATCTGCTGTGGATTTGCCCAGAATGACGAATGGAATAGATATAGTGCCCTGAATGGCCCAGTTCAGCCACATACAGTAACGAAACGGCACCCCCGCCAGCGGCAGGACATAATTTTTGGCCGCATAGGGCAGGACCGGCACGGCCAGGAAAAGAAAACTGAACAACGCCACTTTCTCTTCCGGGATGTCAGGGATATGGTAGTCTTTCCGGTTGACCAGAAAATTTTTGATCGGCTGGCGAACCGTGCGGGCGATGATAAAGGAAATCAGAATATGAAGCGGCATAATGATTTCCAGAATCAGGATGCCGTAGCCGATGCCGAATTTTATGCCCAGGACGAAAATAAAGACGCTTAGCGGCACGCCGACCAGGGGAAGCACCAGCATCAGGAAAAGGAACATATGGGCCGGGGTGTTTTTGTCAATCATAGCGGTGGCCCGCGGGATCAGATTAAACCGGATCATCAAATAAAAAGCCAGCACCAGGCAGACAATCACAGCTGCTGCAATCATCCCGACCAGGAGTTTATTCTGCATGAGAGCGCTTCGCCAGGAGTTTCTCATATAATTTCCCTTATCCTGCCCGTTTATTCCTCGCTGGCATTTCCCGGAGGGACCTGGAGAGTTTCAACAAATGCGGTGGCCTTCTGGGACAGCAGCTCCCATTCCGCCTTGATGGCCCGCTGGAGGCTGTCCCATGGGATAATGGCCTCCGGCAGGGGGCTGGGCAGATGGTCAAACTCTTTTTCCCGGATCCGGTTATAGAGTTTAATCATTTTTTGGGCGCTGTTTTCCCGGGAAAAGGATTCCGCCGTCTCTATTGCCGCAAGCCGCCATTTTTTGGCGTTTTCAGAATCCCTGAGGCACCCATTCACGGCCTCGGCGAATGCCTGGGTCTCCGCGGATTCGGCCAGCAGCCGCCCGTTTTCCCCGTCCTGAACCACCTCCCGGGCGCCCGGCGCATCAAGGGCGATGACCGGCGCCCCGGCCGCCATGGCCTCGGCCAGCACCATCCCCTGGGTCTCTGATTTGGAGGCAAACGCAAACAGGTCCATGGCGTGATAGGCATCGCGCAGATTCTCACCCGTCTGCTTGCCCGCCATCACCAGGCGCCCGGAAAGCCCGGACTTTTCAAATATTTTCCGGATTTCGGCCTCGCTTGGGCCATCGCCCACCACTAAAAACCAGGCCTCCTCATCCTGCTGCATGGCCAAAGCGACCGCTTCTGCCAAATACCCTAAATTCTTCTCCGGCGCAATCCGGCCCAAGTGGCCGATCACGCGCGCGTCTTCGGAAATGCCAAAACGCTTACGAAACCGGTCCCCCCTGCCCTGCCTGAAAAATTCAAAATCAATGCCCGTGGGGATAATCTCAATAGGCCGCTTCACCCCCCTATCGGCTATCAGGCGGGAGATACTGTCGCTCGGGGCCACCACCTGATAGCATAAATTGGCATACAGGGTGGAGAGTTTGATGGCGAATCGTTTCATGACAGCGGAACTTTGGGATACATAGTGGGTGTATTGTTCGTATAGCGTATGATGGGTAAAAATAAGCGGCAGATCCCGGCGGTAGGCGGCCCGCATGGCGGCATCGCCCAGCAGAAACGGATGGTGGCTGTGGATGATATCCGGCTTGAAATCATCGATTTTCTCATTAATGATAAACGGCAGGGGAATCCGAAACGAAAAATCGCTGCCGTTGAAATTCTGAATGGCGGGCACACGCAGGACCTCATCCGCGTCCTGGCCGGGCTTGCGGTCCGGAAACGTGGGCGCGACGATCAGCACATGATGCCCATTCTTTCTCAGATCTTCGGTAAAATTGGCCACTGACCGGGCCACCCCGCCCACATGGGGCAGATAGGTATTGGTGAACATGCAGATATTCATGCGTCTGCCCTGTCTAAAGTAAATGTATGCTGGGAAAAATCGGGTATACTGTAATGCGGATAGCCGGGAATGGCAAGCACCATCTCTTTCGGGACGGCGCCGTCTTTTTTCCAGTCAATATCCAGATAAACCGTCAGGTCATTCTCCCCTGCCGTTACCCATAAAGACACGGATCCATACGGCGTGGGGGTAGGCCCGAACCCGATGGTCTTTTCCGGCTGGAGCCAATCCGGAAAAATGCCGGCGCCCAGAACCAATGCGTCCCCCTCTTCCCGAACGAACAGGTTCCGGATCATCATGATCCATTCCGCGGCCGCCCACCCGTGCTGGCCGTCGCCCATACACCCGCCTTCCGTCTGCGGATGCACGGCCTCCGGCCACTGGCCAGTGGCAGAGGCCAGGCGGGCGGCCACGTGGATCATTTCCCGGTAGCGGGTATCCTCCCGGCGGAGCAGGGTCTGGGCAATGGCCAGGGTCAGGTATATATTGATGCCCGAATGGATCATATCCTGGAAAAATGCGCCCTTGTAAAAGCAGTTATGGATCAGAAACTCCATGGTATGCCGGATACGCCCATCCATCGCCTCCGTTAGCTGGAGCGGATAGTCCGCCACCATGGAACCGATGGCGCCGGCATCCATCCGGCGGTACGGGGTGGCCGGAATGCCGCCCTGGCTGCGATTGGCGGGAATATTCCGGATGCTGTTAAATATGGATGCCTCAAAATCGGTTGCCTCTGCGGCAATATCCTGTCTGCGCTTAAGGGACTGGTTCTCAACGATTCGCCCGGCCGCCTTAAGCCCGGCCAGGCCCCAGAAATCATCCCAGTAGTAGTAGTCATTCGGCCCCAGATGCTCGGCACTGAAGCCTGCCGGAAAAAGCCCGGCATGGGGTACCGGCTGATCCCGGTCACACCGCTTGTGTTTGATCCACTGGACGCCTTTATAAATTGAGCGCAGCCACCGGTTGTTGGGATAATCGCCGGAAAGCCGGAGATAGCGTTCCATAATCCAGAGCACCTGCCCGTTGGAGTCCCATTCACCCTCCTGGGACTGAAAATAGCCGGTCACTTTCTGCAGGTCCGGGAATGTGTCCAGGATGCGACGGGACCGGTTTAAGCAGCCGATCGCCATCAGGGCGTTTAGCATCAAACAGGCATCCCGGAACCAGAACCGCTTGTAGGTATAGGGGCCGGGCACGATTTGGCGGGCGGAAAGGAGCAGCAGGCTTCTTACCGCCGCATCATAGAGAAATTGGATCTTTTCATCCGGAACATTAAGCGCTGCTGTACTGGAAAGGGCATCCGACCATGCCGCCGCCGAGCTCTTGGCAGTGAACAGGCGCCGGCGCGGGAGTTCGCTTTCTAGTGGCACCCGCACATCCACCGTTCGGTCTGCCCACTTATCCGCTGGGAACAGC
Organism: Desulfosalsimonadaceae bacterium; assembly: GCA_035312245.1. Lineage (GTDB taxonomy): Bacteria > Desulfobacterota > Desulfobacteria > Desulfobacterales > Desulfosalsimonadaceae > M55B175. The sequence goes on along the minus strand of DATGCF010000390.1, from coordinate 4,248 downwards.
GCCGCCGCACTGGCCATGCCCACGCGGCAGGAAACTGCATTCTGCAGGCCCGGCTGATCCAGCTGATGGATCACATCGCCGTCATCGTAGTTGGAAAATTTAAGCCTGGACGGCGCTTCACTGAACTGAACCATATACCGGCTATTTATCAGCCAGCCGGGAAGGCTCGCCTCATTTGATATCTTTTCAATAAACTGGATACCTTCCGGATTATAGGGCCGGAGCGCCACCACCAGCCACCCCGGGGTCTCGGTCTTTGCCGAGACACGGATATAAAGCTCCGGCACTCCTCTTTCCACGTTTAGCCACACGCGTGCGCCGATTCCCATATCGTTTTCTTCCGCCTTCGTATGAACGCATAAATTGGGGCTAAGCTCCCATGTCTGTTCGACCGCTTCCAGGCGGGACGGCAGGAGAAATTGGTGATCTTCGGTCATAAACCAGACATCCAGGGACCAGCCGTCATAAAGCGGGGTGACCAGGCCGCGGGGATCGATGATCGGATAAATCGGCAGGTCCGGATGCCCCACCGCCGTCCAGTTCCGGTGCGTGAGGTTAACATGGCTGAATGAGAAGGCCCGCGGAATAAAGGAATGATCCGATGGATTAAACTGGCGCTCCACCCAGTAGGGCCACACCCAGTCCAGATTATGCTGAATCGCCTTGGTATTGATCAGGCCCCGGGCATGGAATAGGATGCCGGCCCGCAGAAGCTCAATCGGCTCCTGAACCTCGGATGGCTGGGAGAAGCGGCGCAGTCTGGCCATAAACGTAATCGGGTCAAGAACGCCGTAGGCGCGGGCGGCGCGCTTGGTGATAAACTTCCAGGGAATCCAGTGCATAAAAGCTCCGCTTATATGGGTATTAGGTATTTGAAACGTTCAATTTAAAAAATAGTAACCGTTCACGGTTCTCAGTTGACAGTTCACGGTTTTTATTTCATGCATTAGTTAGTGCCTGCAGCATTTTTGATATCGATTTTATTTCCCGAATCAGTTCTTTCGCATCGCTACCAGAGACAATCTTAATCTGGTAAGCTCTTTAAAAAAACTCATAATTACATCTTGCCCCTCCTGTTTGCCGACAGGCGGGTCTGTTTTTATCAGCTGTAAACCGTGAACCGTGAACTGTGAACGATTATAAAAAAAAATAATCAGACAATCTGAGGATATCAAACTACCCGGCCTGTGTCAGGCGGCCGACTTTTCCACTGCCTGCGTTCCCCTGCCGGGGAAACTTCAGGTAGGGAATGATGGCGTGATTTTTCTCCGACCAGGTCCCGTCATAGGTGAGCGCCACCACCGGGATGCCGGTACGGGCCTCGATTTCCGAAGCCATGGCCTCGGTCACCAGGGAGGGACAGCACAGGGCCGGACTGGTCTGGATAAACAGGGAGAGATCCGGATGATGCCGGGTCAGATAATAAATTTTCAAAATATTGTCCATGGACTCCCCGGTCTGCTCGGCAATCATGCGATAGGGGGACAGAATCTTGGCCGCCGGCACTTCATAGTTAGGCTCCGGCTCGTTTAAAATCCGGTTAAAATACCGGAAATACGTTTTTTCCAAATGTGCCAGGCCGATTAAAAGGGTTTTGGAGCGGAGCAGTTCCATGTAGCGGCCTTCGGTAAACCATTTCTTAAAATAGGCCTTTGCCACCATTTTGGCATAATCCGTATACGGCGTGGCAATCGCCTCGCCGCCACAGGCCTCGATAAAATGGATCAGGTCCTGATTCATCACCGGATTATCCCGGACAAAAAGATCCCCGAAAATGGCGGCCTTTGGCCGATTTTCCCGCTGCACCGGGATCTCCTCGAACCGGGAGACCACCTCGGATACGGCCGATCCCTTGGACCTTCGGCCCGCAAAAGACTCGCCCAGAATCGCCAGACATTCATCCATCACCTGATCCGTTACCCCTTTAACCGTCTCATAGGGCCGGATTTTGCATCCCAGCTTTCGGAGCATGCCGCCGAACATGAAGGCAAAATAGGTATTGATCGCCGAGCGCAATGAAATATCGGTAAACGAAATGGGACCGGTATAGACGCCGGTCTGCTTCATCTCATGGGAATAATTGTTTAAGATCTGCTTGAGTTCATAGGGGTACAGCCCCAGATGACAGGCGATATCTGACTTGCCCATCCAGAGCAGGGTTTTGGCCGGATCCAGGTCGTGATCCCGGATGTAGTCGACATAACCCTTTACGATGACATTGATGGGAATGCACTGGCCGGCGTTTAAGCTCATGCTCTGCTGGACCATTTCCGGGCTCTGGGGCATCAGCCGGGTATCGATCCCCTCGCGCCTTAAATTCTCAACCAGCAAGGGACATGTCAGCGGGTCCCAGTCGGGCAGCACCAGCGTCCGGCCGCTAAGCGTTTGATGATGCTCCGGATTGACGCGCTGTAGGGCGGCGGGGGCTTTCCCGGATGTTTGCCCGGCCTGCATTTTCCAATGGTTGCGGAACGCCCGGATGGCCGCTTCAATGCGGGTTTCATAACCCACGCTCGAGTCATGATCGTCCAGCTCCAGCATCAGGTAGGGTTTCTGGTGGGCGCTCATGATGTCCTTGATCACACCTTTGACGAATGCATCCGGCGCACACTTAAAAGAGGTAATAAACACCGGATAAACCCCCGGTGTCCGGGCGGCGACGGTTGCCGCGCAAATGATATCCGCCGCATAATTCCAGTGCACCTCTTCAAGCAAAGGCTTTATCTCCGCATAGGGGTCATGGGGGGAGACCACCATGTCCTGAAAAAACGTCTTGATGCCGAATGCGGCAAAAATATCCGGAATGCCCTTGTTCATGTTGGGCGACAGGATGGTGTAGGGCCTTCCCAAAAGCGCTACGCTGATGTCGGCGGCGGATGCTGATTCATCCGCATAAGTGCGGCGCAGCCGCTCAAGGGCCTGGGTCTTATGGGCGAATGCATTTTCATAGGCCGAGGCCACGTCAAAATAATTGATCGGCCGTTTGGCAATCCGCTTCAGCATCCAGAACAGCTGAATGCGCGCATGAAAGGCGCTGTAGATGTATTTGAGCACCGGCATGAGAAACCGATCGCTGTCTTTGGCCATGGCAGACACAAGCGTTGGCACGAACTGGGAATAATAGCAGTATTGCCGGCGGGCGGATGTATCCTTTTCCCGGTTATCCAGATAAAACGGCATAAAAATGTAGTCCGCCCGATCCAGGAGATAGGCCACATGGCCGTGCAGGGCGGAGATGGGCGCGCAGAACTCGGCGCCGGTGTGCTGCTTGCCGGTCTTCACCGCATCCGGACACTTCTCACTGGTTACCGTCCGGATGCCGAACCAGTCAAAAAACTTGCGCCAGCACGCCACATCCTCATAAAGATAAAGGGCCGCCGGGATGCCCACGGTCACTTCGTTGGGGTCCCCATTCTCGGGTTTATAGGAAAACGCCTTTTTCCGGGTCGCTATCAAATCAAACCCGGATTGGTTATTATTGACGAAATGATTGGTGTCATAGTCGCGGCCGCACAGGAATCCGAAGGCCACCGGCCCGTCGGCCATCTCGGCAATGGTGATTTTGCAGTGATTCGTACAGAAATTGCAGACTTCGGAGCGTACCGGAATTTTTTCCCGATAAAGGGATATCCCCCGGAAATTCGTCTCGCAAACACCATCATCGGCCAGCTGGAGTGCGGTGCCAATGGCGCCGGTTAAATGGCAGAACCGGGAGACCAGGATCGGCTTTTGCATGCGCTGCTCAAAAGCGGCCACCAGGGCCCGGTTTTTGGCAGTGGCGCCCTGGAAAAAAATGACATCGCCGATGCTCGACTCTTCAGCCACCTTGGTGAGATAATTCTCGCGCACCGAATGAAGGGCCGTGGCCAGCACCTCATCCACCGTATAGCCCCGGCTTAAGTAATAGTTGATGTCCCGCTCCATGAAAACCGTGCACCGGTCATTGGCCACCGGCGACCAGATTTTTTCCGCCCGATCCGAGTACTCGGACAACGGGCAGCCGAGCTTCTGTGCCTGCTCCTCTATAAAACTGCCGGTGCCGGCCGCGCAAACCGTATTCATTATGGAGGAGGTGACCATGCCGTCTTTTAGCGTCGTAAACTTGGAGTCCTGGCCGCCGATCTCGATAATGGTATCCACGTCCGGATTGAGCTCGCAGGCCGCCCGGGCATGGGCGGTGATCTCATCAATGATCAGATCCGCGCCGATGATCCGGCCCACAAATTTACGCCCGGAGCCGGTGGTGCC
>DATGCF010000389.1:0-2684 GCA_035312245.1 Desulfosalsimonadaceae bacterium | reverse complement strand
TTCTTTGTTTCTGGCTGGTACGGGAACTGGGGATATCGATGACCGATATTGCGGAGCGGCTCAAGATTGCCGTTCCGACCGTGAGTGTTTCCGTGAAAAAAGGTGAACAGATTGCATCCGAAGCGGGTTTGGACCTGCCGCGTTTATTAAATATAAAAATATAAAGGGCGTCCCCTAATATGACACAAGTCTGGATTGCCTTCGGGTTTACCCTGTTTGCCGGCATGGCCACAGGCATCGGCAGCATTATCGCGTTTACCGCCAAACGGACGAACTATCGCTTCCTATCCGTGGCAACGGGGTTTTCCGCCGGGGTAATGCTTTATGTCTCATTTGTCGAGATTTTTTTTAAAGGCGCCGAATCTCTGACGGTTCAATACGGGGATTACTGGGGGCACTGGGTGAATGCCGCCTCCTTTTTCGGCGGCATCCTCTTGATCGGCGTCATCGACAATCTCATCCCGTCGGCGGAGAACCCGCATGAGCCCCATTCCGAAGAGTTGACCGCTCCGCTTCGCGATCCATTGGCACCGGTCCCGGAGGACTACCATGCAGCCTGCCAGGGCATCGAAACCGGGCTTCTAAGCGGCCCTGATTATACGGCATCAAACAGCAGGCTCATGCGCATGGGCCTGTTTACGGCCCTGGCGATCGGCATCCACAATTTTCCCGAAGGGCTGGCCACATTTCTGGCCGCACTCCAGGATCCAAAGGTCGGCCTGGCCATTGCCATTGCCATTGCCCTCCATAATATCCCCGAGGGGATCAGCGTCTCCGTGCCCATATTCTATGCTACCGGCGATCGGAAAAAAGCATTCGTATATTCCCTTTTAAGCGGCCTGGCCGAGCCCGTCGGCGCCGGCGTCGCCTATGTGGTGCTTCTCGTTTTGGTGGGCGGCCCCCACGGCGTGATCCCGCCCCAGTTAATGGGCATTCTTTTCGGCGGTGTTGCCGGAGTTATGGTCTATATCAGCCTTGATGAGCTTCTGCCCACCAGTCAGGCTTATGGAAAGGGCCATGACAGCCTTTTCGGGCTGATAGGGGGGATGCTGGTCATGGCTGTTAGCCTGTTGATAATGAAATAAGGGATAATTGATGGATAAATACGGGTTTTAATGTATTCACGCCGTCGCGGGGTTCCATTATAATTCTCTATATTGTTTAATCTTTTACAATCATTTCTTCAGTAAAAAACAACCATTCATATGTAACCATCAATGCATGGAGGGGCCTATGTGTTCAGAGCATCGCGATAATGACGGGGCCGGCAAAGGCGGCATGACCCGGCGGGGGTTTATGCAGATCATGGGCACCGGCGCTGTCGGCGCCTCTTTTACCGGAGCGGCCATAGCAGCCAAGTCCAGGCCGGCGCCGCCGGAAAAAATTCTTGAGGCAACAGATGCCGTAAAAATTCGTCTACAAATTAATGGGGTGGATCACGCGGTCCTGGTTGAGCCCCGCTGGACCCTGCTATATGTGCTGCGCGAGGCCATCGGCCTGACCGGCACCAAAGAGGGCTGCAGCCGGGGCGAATGCGGGGCATGCACGGTGCTGATCGATGATATCCCCCGTTATGCCTGTATGACGCTGGCGGTGGAAGCTGAAGGCCGCCGGATTACAACGCTTGAAGGGCTGATGACCGGCGAGGAACTGGGGCCTGTGCAGACGGCGTTTCTGGAGGAGGATGCATTTCAGTGCGGCTACTGCACGCCCGGCCAAGTCATGGCGGTGGAGGGGCTTTTGCGAAAGACCCCCAAGCCCTCCATAGATGAAATTCAATTAGGGGTTTCCGGCAACCTTTGTCGTTGCGGCGCATACAATCATATTTTCCGGGCCGCCCAAAAAGCGGCCAAACTTAAAACCAAATAGGGGGAATCATGGCTGACGACAGTAATGTTTACTATACAGAAGGACTGCCGGTGCCCGAGACCCCGGACCCGGGCAAAGAGCCGGCATTCTGGGAGCAGACCGATGTGGTGGGAAAGCGTACCCCCCGGGTGGATGGCTATGAACGGGTCAGCGGCACCGCCGTGTATCCGTCGGATCTAAAGCTTCCCAACATGATTTACGGCGCCATTCTCCGGTGCCCGCATCCGCATGCCAAGGTCAAGAAGGTAGATGCCCGCAGGGCCGAGAAAATGCCGGGTGTCCGGGCAGTGATCACCGGGGACTCGCCCGTGGCCGAGGGGCTTAAATGGAAATACCGCAGCTATGCCGGGCCGCTGTTTGATGCCCACTGCCGGTTCGAAGGAGAAGTGGTGGCGGCTGTGGCTGCGGATACCCATTACCAGGCATGGGATGCGGCCCATGCCATTGAAGTGGCGTATGATGTGCTTCCCTTTGTTGCGGATCACGATAAAGCCTTATCAGACAAAGCCCCCAAGATCCACGAAGACGGTAATCTGGCGGGCACGGATGAATATGAAAGGGGCGATATTGACAAGGGGTTTGGCGAGGCGGATGTGGTGCTTGAACAGCGCTATGAAACCAAATGTCAAATTCATACACCCATGGAGCTGCACGGGTGTGTGGCGAATTGGGACGGGGATCGGCTGACCATCTGGGAGTCCAGTCAAGGCGTCTATGCAGTGCAGTCTGACGTATCCGAAATTCTCGGCATGCCGCTGTCCAAGGTCCGGGTGGTTGGCCATTACATGGGCGGCGGATTCGGCAGCAAGCTGTGG
>DATGCF010000388.1:0-3418 GCA_035312245.1 Desulfosalsimonadaceae bacterium | reverse complement strand
TCTTTGCGGCTTTGCGAGAGGTGATTGCTTAGGCCTCAGCCGATTGAACAATCTCGTAAACCTTGGCAATAGCCCTATCCAGATTCTCCGGGTTGGGACCGCCGGCCTGGGCCATATCCGGCCGGCCGCCGCCCCCGCCGCCGACTTCCGCGGCCACGGACTTGATGATGTTGCCGGCATGAAACCGGTCGAGAAGATCTTTGGTGACCACCACGATCAAAAGGGCTTTTCCGTTGTTAACCGCCCCCAGCGTGACAATGCCGGATTTGATCCGGTCTTTAAATTTATCCGCCATATCGCGAAGCGACGCCGGGTTTTCCACCTCCACTTTTTTGGCCAACACCTTGACATCATTAACGGTCTGAATTTCGCTGTCCGCCTGATCGGCTGAAAATGCGGCGATCTTATTCTTTAAGCGCTCGACCTCCTTCTCTGCCGCCCGCTGCTGGGATAAAATTGCCTCCACGCGCTGATAAAGGTTTTCCGGTCGCTCCTTTAAAAGCCCGGCCGTATCCTGCAGGATTCGCAGGCGCGACTGGACATACTCAAGGGCGGCTTTTCCGGTACACGCTTCGATTCGACGCACGCCGGCGGCCACGCTGGTTTCGCCGATGATTTTGAAGAGGCCGATATTGCCGGTTTTGGAGGTATGGGTCCCCCCGCACAATTCCTTGCTGAACTGATCCAGCTCAATGACCCGGACCCGGTCGCCGTATTTTTCCTCAAAAAGCGCGATGGCACCGGTTTGAAAGGCTTCTTCCGCATCCATTTCCTGGATGGAGACATCCACATTGGCCCGGATCCGATCATTGACCAGTTTTTCCACGGCTTCAAGTGAATCCAGGGGCACCTGGGAAAAATGGGTAAAATCGAACCGCAGGCGATCCGGGCCCACATAGGAACCGGATTGCCGGACATGCTCGCCCAGCACCGACCTTAAAGCCGCATGCAACAGGTGGGTTGCCGTATGATTGAGGGCGGTGGCCGTTCGATGCTCGCGATCGACTTCCAGGGTCGCGGCCGCGCCTTTATCAATCCGGCCGGATATGACGGCTCCTTTGTGAATAATCAGGCCCGTAGGGTCTTTAAACGTGTCTGCTATGGAAACCTCAAAATTTTGCCCGTAAATCCGGCCGGTATCGCCCACCTGCCCGCCGGATGCGGCATAGAACGGGGTTTGGGCAGCCACCATTTCAATTTCCTCGCCGGCTTCAGCGGCCTCCGCCGGCAGGTCATTTTTGACGAGAAACAAAATCGTTGAATCCGCTGTGAGGCGTTGATAGCCGACAAATTCGGGCAGCTTTTCAAGTGTGGCGGTGAAATTCTTGTATGCGTCGCTGATGCTTGAAAATGCGGACACAGAGCGCGATTTTTCCCGGCGCTCGGCCATGGCCGAATGAAAGCCGTCCATATCAAGACCGAAATTCTTGTCCCGGACCACATCCTCCACAATATCCACCGGAAAACCGAATGTGTCGTAGAGCTTGAAGATCACCGCCCCCGGGACCACGGTTTCACCGTTTGCCTCCATGCGGGCGAGGGTCTCATTCAAAAGCTTCAACCCGTTATCCAGGGTTTCCAGAAAACGGACCTCCTCATTTTTGATCACATTGGTGATAAACGCCCGTTTCTCTATGAGCTCGGGGTATCCCGCCTTCATCACAGAAAAAACAGTTTCAACCGTCTCATGCAAAAAGGGCTCAGTCAGCGAAATAAACCGGCCGTACCGGATGGCGCGCCGCAGAATCCGCCTTAGCACATAGCCGCGCCCTTCGTTTGAGGGAAGCACCCCGTCACCCACCAGAAATGCCGCGGCCCGGCTGTGATCGGCGATGACTTTCATGGCCACATCCGTAGCCTCGCTCTCGCCCAGGGATTTGCCGGAAAGGGCTTCAATTTTCTGCATGATCGGTATGAACAGATCCGTATCATAGTTGGTAGGCACGCCCTGCACGATGGCGGCGATCCGCTCAAGGCCCATGCCGGTGTCAATGCTGGGTTTGGGCAGCGGGGTCATCTCACCGGTTTCATCCCGGTTGTATTGCATAAACACCAGGTTCCAGATTTCCAGATACCGGTCGCACTCACAGCCCGGCATGCAGTCGGGCTTTCCGCAGGAAAGCTCCGGTCCCCGGTCGATCAAAACTTCTGAGCAAGGCCCGCATGGACCGGTCTCGCCCATGGACCAAAAATTATCCTTTTCCCCCAGCCGCACGATCCGGTCCTCCGGCACACCGATCTGATCCCGCCAGATCGCATAGGCATCGTCATCGTCTTTGTAAACCGATACCCAGAGTTTTTCAGCGGGCAGCCCGTATTCACTGACCAGCAGTTCCCAGCAGTATCCGATGGCTTTTTCCTTGAAGTAATCGCCGAATGAGAAATTGCCGAGCATTTCGAAAAAGGTATGGTGACGGGCCGTGTACCCGACATTTTCCAGGTCATTATGCTTTCCCCCGGCCCGCAGGCATTTCTGGGAGGTGGCGGCCCGGGTATAGCCCCGCTTCTCTTCGCCCAAAAATACCCGCTTGAACTGGACCATGCCGGCATTGGTAAATAAAAGCGTCGGATCATCCTGCGGCACCAGCGAGGAACTGCGCACTATCTGATGGTCGTGCCGGCGGAAATAATCAAAAAACCGTTTGCGTATGTCGTCTCCAGTCATGCCCTCTCCAGTTTATCCCGATGATTTGCCGGCCGCGGTTTCGGCTTCCTCCCCCGCCGATTCGGAGGCGGCGGCCAAACCCATCGCCTCCTTGACCTCCTGCAGGATTTTATCAAAATAATCGGGGTTGTCTCTGAAAAACTTTTTAACGTTCTCCCGGCCCTGGCCGATCCGCTCCTCTTTGTAGGAATACCAGGAACCGCTTTTGTCCACCACGCCGACTTTGACTCCCATATCCAGAAGATCGCCGGCAACGGAGATACCCTCGCCGTATGTGATATCAAATTCGGCCTCCTTAAACGGCGGGGCCATCTTGTTTTTGACGACCTTTGCCTTGGTCCGGTTGCCGACAACCTCCTGGCCTTCTTTAATCGAGCCGGTCCGGCGTACCTCGATCCGGACGGAGGAATAAAACTTCAGGGCATTGCCGCCGGTGGTGGTTTCCGGATTGCCGAATACCACACCGATTTTCATGCGGAGCTGGTTAATAAAAATGAGCGAGGTTTTGGTCTTGCTGATCGTGGCGGTCAGTTTGCGAAGGGCCTGGGACATGAGTCGGGCCTGGAGGCCCATATGGGCATCCCCCATCTCCCCTTCAATCTCAGCCCTCGGTACAAGGGCGGCCACCGAATCAATGACCAGGATGTCGATTGCCCCGCTTCTTACCAGCATATCGGCGATCTCCAGGGCCTGCTCGCCGGTATCCGGCTGGGATACCAGCAGTTCATCGCAGTTAACCCCCAGCTTTCTGGC
>DATGCF010000387.1:0-6048 GCA_035312245.1 Desulfosalsimonadaceae bacterium | reverse complement strand
CGGCTGACCCATGCCATGGTGATGGCGGCGGCCTCGCCTGTTTTCGATCAAAACGGGGACCTGGCTGGCATCGTGCGGGTCGGCAGCGTTTTGAACCAGAATTTTGATTTTGTGGATTTTGTCCGGGAAAATATTTTTACCGTGGCCAAGTATAAGGGGAAAAATTTAGGCACGGTCACCATTTTTCAACGGGATGTGCGGATAACTACCAACGTTATTGGAACCGACGGCGGCCGTGCCATCGGCACCCGGGTTTCTGAAGAGGTCTATGCCCGGGTCCTGGATGCGGGCAAAACATGGACCGGTCCGGCCTTTGTGGTGGACAGCTGGTATATCTCCGCCTATAAGCCGCTCAAAAATATTCATGATCAGATTGTGGGAATGCTCTATGTCGGGGTGCTGAAGCAGCGCTATGATGATATGCGCAATCAGGCATTGCTGCTTTTTGTCGGCATTACTTTTTTGGCCCTGGTGGGCGTTGGGTTCCTCTCATTTTGGCTGGCCCGCCGGCTGGCCCGCCCCCTTGCCCGGCTGACCAATGCCACAGTAGAGGTGTCCCGGGGCAATCTGTCCTATCAGCTGCCGGATCCCCCGTCAGCAAAGCGTGATGAAATAAACCGGCTGACCTCAGCATTCAACCGGATGGTCTCCGCACTGAGCCAGCGGGAAGACGAACTCCAGCGAAGCCGGAACAACCTCCAGGAGACGGCGGATCAGCTCAAGAAATCCGTGACCCATTATTTGGAAACCCTCGAATTTATCACCCATGAGCTGAAAAACCAGATTGCGGCCATGAAAATCAATCTGCTGGCGGTAAGGGACGGATATGTGGGGCCGGTTTCAGAAGACCAGCAGGCCGCGTTAAATGATGTCAATCAGGCCATTGTCCGGGCCGAGGAGATGACACTCAACTATCTGAATCTTTCACGGATTGAAAAAGGCGAGCTGCAGGTCAGAATCAGAGACGTGCAGGTGGAAACCGATGTGATCAAACCGGTGCTCAATAACCTGCACAGCCGGCTTGAGCGACGGCAGATGACGGTGACACTGGATATGGAGCCGGATTTGTTTGTCTGGGCCGACCCCTCGCTGATTCAGATTGTTTATGAAAACCTTATCAGCAATGCGGTTAAATACGGAAAAGCGGGCGGCCGCATCGTACTTTCAGGGAAGCGGAAAAATCATATGGCCGGGTTTTCCGTCTGGAATGAGGGGTTGGGCGTCTCGGATGAGAATATGGGAAAACTTTTTGAAAAGTTTTTCCGGATTCATCATCAATGGGAGGAGGAACGGGGGACCGGTCTGGGCCTGTTCATCGCCCGGGAAATTCTGCACCGGCAAAACGGTGAGATCCATGTTGACGGCAGATACGGTGAGTGGATCAATTTTATTTTCACCCTGCCGGTACCGGATGCCCTTAATGACGCTGCCCCCTGTGGCCCCGAGGAGGTCTGAGCAGATGCCAGGTACCGCCCCGAAAAACATGGAAAAGGCCCCGACAATTCTTGTGGTGGATGATGAAGCGGAAATCCGGCGGGGCTGCGAGCGGATTCTTAAATCCGAGGGCTATGGGGTTTTGCTGGCCGCCACCGGGGAGGCGGGCATAGACATACTTTCAGAGCGGACAGACATTAATCTCGTGTTTGTGGATTTAAAAATGCCGGGGATGAACGGCTTTGACTTTTTAACCAAAGCCCGCGGCATTGTATCGGAAATTGAGTTTGTGGTGATTACAGCATATGCCACGATCGAGTCCGCGGTGGAGGCGACCAAGTGCGGCGCCTATGATGTTATCGCCAAGCCGTTTACCCCGGATACGCTGCTGCATCTGGCACGGCGGGCGTTGGAGCGGGTCAGCCTGATTCGGGAGAGAAACCGGCTGGAAGCCGAGCGTCGTGAGCGCATGCTCGAGCTGGGGACGGAAAAAAGCCGCCTGCGGATGATTATTGACTGTATGGAAGACGGGGTGCTGGTCTGTAATGCCGAGAAGCTGTTGGTGCTGCACAACCCAGCGGCATTGCGGCTCATCAATTATAATGCCTTACGTTCAGGGACATACAATGTTGCCGACGTGCTCTCTATTCCAGAGCTGATTGAACTGATCTTCCGGGTTTCAGAGCAGCAGAAACGCGTGTCGAGTGAAATTTTATTGCGCACAGAGCCGGTCAAGCAATGCGGGCTGTCAAACACCGCACCGGTGATTGACCCGGATTCAGGCCGGTTTCTGGGCACCATTACGGTGGTTCGCGATATATCAGAAATCAAGCGGGTTGAGGATGTAAAGGCCCGGTTTGTTAATATGGTCGCCCATGAGCTCCGGTCCCCGCTTGCGGCCGTGGACGGGTACCTGGAGAACATGGAGGCCGGATACATCAAGGATACTGAAAAGCAGCAGCAGGTGATTAAACGCTCAAGGCAGCGTATCGCATCCCTTATGGAGCTGGTCAATGATTTGCTGAGCGCTGCGCGGATTGAGTCGGGGATGGCGGCCCGCGAAATATCGCCCCAACGTATTGATGAAATCATTAATGCGGTGGTTTTCACAATGGCGCCCTTGGCCAGTGAGAAGAATGTCCGAACAGAGGTTGCGCTGGCGGAAAACCTGCCCCCGGTTCAGGCGGACCCGGATGAATTGGAAAGGATATTCACCAATCTGGTCAGCAACGCCATTAAATACAATGTGCCGGACGGCGCGGTTATCATCCGGGGCCAAACGGACGGCCCCTATGTGCAAATTTCTGTTTCGGATACGGGTATCGGGATCATGCCCGAGAGCCGGGAGAAGTTATTTACCGAATTTTTCCGCGAAAAGCGCAAAGAAGCCCGTCATGCAAGCGGCACCGGCCTTGGCCTAAGCATCGTCAAGCAGCTCGTGGATTTCTACCATGGCCGGATTCAGGTTGAAAGTGAACCTGAAAACGGTTCAAAATTTATGATTTGGCTGCCGGCGGCGTTATAGTTTCTTTATTTGGGATGCTTTTCTTAAGGAACCTTCCGGGTGTCAGTTTTTTTTACAAGCTGGAAAAATTATGGGCATCTGAACACTGTTTGAACTGTTATAGAGGCTTATCAAATGCCTTTTCTATGTCATTTGACCATCAATTTGATAGATAAAATTTGAGGTACGCCTCCGGTCCGACCCTTCCGTTGAATCCCCGCCTTAAAAATCTGATTACCCGAAAATAATTTCTGTTCAGTTTTTACAGTTACTTATTAAATGACCGCCGGCGTTTTTCCTGTGGCTGTTGGCATGCTAATTGAAATGTTTCATGGTGTTCAGGCCGATTCCATTGGGTGTGTTACGAAGTTTTCGGCCGCTCTGCTAAACATCGCAAACAAAAAATGAGCTGGACAGTAAATGGCCAAACAAAAAGGCGATCGCAGGCATTATTATCGGTTGCTCAAACGAAAAATGATTTTCACCGTTATCATTGTATCATTTACCCCCATGGTGCTTGTCATTGCCATTCTGCTGCAGCAGTTCTCTGCCTCATATCATGAAAAAACCCAGGCGCATCTAACCGAATTGGTTCAAAAACATAAGCAGAATATCGACTCCTTTTTAAGGGAGAGGCTGTCAACAATCGAGTTTCTGGCATCCAGCCAAAAGTTTTCAGAGCTCAAAGACAATGATTTTCTGTACGACATCCTTATTGAACTGAGACGGGACTATGAGAATGTGTTTGTCGATCTCGGGCTGGTTGATGAAAACGGGATTCAGCGGGCATATGCCGGTCCTTATGAGCTGAAGGCGGCCGATTACCATAAGGCGGAATGGTTTAAAAAGGCGATTTCTGAGCCGCATTTTATCAGCGATGTCTTTTCAGGCCTTCGCGGATTTCCGCATTTTATCGTTGCCACCCGAATTGAGCATAACGGCGGATTCTGGCTGATGCGGGCAACCGTAAACTTTAACGCGTTTAACTCCCTGGTCCAAAATTTTCGGGTCGGGCAGACTGGATTTGCGTTTATTCTCAACAGGGAAGGTGCATTTCAGGCTTCGCCCAAAAAGGACATTGACCCCTGCAGTGGATGCTATTCCTTTTTCTGGGAGGCGGTGGAAAAGACACAGAACAATATTTTGATTACCCGGTGGACCACGGACAGCGGCGAAGAGAGCCTGTATGCCGTGGGCAGTCTGAAAAACGGAGAATGGCTGCTGATCGTCAAACAAAGTGTGGCTGACGCATTTTCCGATCTTCGGCGGATGTCCAATATCGCCCTGCTCATTTTTTTGTTAGGCGGCGGGGGAATTATCGGCATGGCCTTTGTTACTTCAAAGCAGATGGTGCGGAGGATCCGCCGGGCGGATGAAGAGACGGAGATGATGAACAAGCAGATTATTGAAACCGGCAAAATGGCCTCTCTGGGGGAGCTGGCGGCGGGGATTGCCCATGAAATTAATAATCCGGTGGCGATTATGGTGGAAGAGGCCGGCTGGGTTGAGGATCTGTTGGAGGACGAGGAGTTTCAGGAAAGTGAAAATCTAAAAGAGTTCAAACGCGCGCTCAAACAGATCAATACTCAGGGGCAGCGTTGTAAAGAGATTACCCACAAGCTGTTAAGCTTTGCCAGAAAAACCGATACCACATTAAAGGATGTACAGGTCAACCAGTTGATCCAGGAAATCGTGGGGCTCTCCGAGCAGATGGCCAGATATAACAAGGTCGCTATAAAAACCGGGCTGCATCCGGATCTGCCTTATATTACGATTTCGCCCTCAGAAATGCAGCAGGTTCTTTTAAACCTCATTAATAATGCGATGGATGTCATGGGCAAGAGCGGCGGCACCATCAAAATTATTACAAAATTAAGCCGCTTGGAAAAGGATCATATCGTTATCATTGTGGAGGATGACGGCCCGGGGATTCCCGAATCCAACCTGGATCGGATATTTGAACCCTTTTTTACCACCAAGCCGGTCGGGCGCGGTACGGGCTTAGGCCTTTCGATTTGCTATGGGATTATTCAGAAGATGGGCGGAAAAATCGATGTGCACAGCATCGTGGGGGAAGGGACCCGGTTTCGGATTTGGCTGCCGGTCCAGAAATAGCCAGGAAAAATCTAATATAAAAATAATGAAAGGAGAGGGAAAATGACAAAACCTTTTATCATGCTGGTTGATGACGAAGAATCCTTTGTCGAACCAATGAAAAAAAGATTGGACAAGCGCGGATATAGAATTCTTGCCGCTTACAGCGGCGAGGAGGCATTAACGCAGCTGGCTAACCATCGCAACCTCGATGTGGTGATCCTTGATGTTAAAATGCCGGGAATGGACGGCATTGAAGCATTGCAGGCGATCAAAAAACAGTATCCCCTGATCGAGGTGATCATGCTGACCGGCCATGCCACCGTGGAATCAGCCATAGAGGGAATGAAGCAGGGGGCCTTCGATTACCTGATGAAGCCCTGCGAGATGGAGGTGTTGACAGCCAAGGTGGAAGAGGCGGCCGGGAAGAAGTATGCCCATGAGGAAAAGATTGAAAAGGCGAGAATCGAAAAGGTGATGTCAACGCGGGGCGTATGAACAAATATCAAAAACACCGCCTTTTATCAAAAGCTGGCGCCAGGCTTAATTTTTTGATTCTTTAATTTTAAAGATCTCTTTTAAGTATGCGTTAGAAAGGTTTAGGGATGTCGAGGGCCTAATGTCTGGAGATTCAACTGAAACCGGCATACCGATCAGGCTTCTGATCGTGGATGACGAGGAAGGCTACGTCAATGTGTTGGCCAACCGGCTGAAACGGCGCGGTCTTGATATCTGCAAGGCCTATAGCGGTGCTGAGGCAATCCAGGCAGCCGCCAGGAAAACTTTTGATGTCGTTATCCTGGATCTCAAGATGGAGGACATGGACGGTATTGAAGTGCTGAGGGTCTTCAATCGCATGGGACTCCGGATGAAAGTGATCATGCTGACCGGACATGGGTCGCAGGCGGCGGCACGCGAGGGGATGCGGCGGGGGGCGTTTGACTATCTGACAAAACCGTGTGAGCTCAATGATCTGCTGGAAAAGATAAAAGCGGCCTACCAATCTGTGGCGGCTT
>DATGCF010000386.1:0-6743 GCA_035312245.1 Desulfosalsimonadaceae bacterium | reverse complement strand
ATCAATACAAGCAGTTTTTTCATGCAGTAGCCTCCTTTACCGGTTTCGGCGGCAGTGGGGAGAAATACCCGATTACCAGCATCAACAGGCCGACCGCCAAAAAGGAGATGATCCGGGCGACCGTGCCGATGCCGGAAAGATCTACAAGGAAAAGTTTGGCCACCACCAGCCCCAGAATAACCGAGCCGATAAACCAGACTGTGCGGCTGTACTTGCGGGTGGCGGTGATCATGACGCCTAAGGCCGTAATGGTCCAGATGATGCTAATGGCCGCCTGAAATGTCACCGAGTCAAAAAGGGCCGCCTGTTGCCAGGAAACGCCGCCCCAGTAATGAACGGTGCGGGCGGTGACCCCGTTTAACCACAAAAAGGAAGCCGCGCCGATCGCATACACCACGGAATGCCTTGGAAGCTGTGTTAAGAAGGGCGTCAGTTCATCGGCGCTGTCTTTCCACCACCGGGCGATAACCAGCAGGGCAAAGACCTGGGCGATTTCCAAAGGGTTGAACACCGGGATATAGGAGAGGGGCGCGGGGTTTGCCGCCATAAAGCAGGCTGAAAGGGCCCACAGCCAGATCATGCCCATTACGGGCAGCTGCCCCATGAACAGGTATTGGGGGGCAAAGTTGCAGACCGGCCATGAGATGCGCCTGCCGTAAGTTATCAAGAGCAGAGCGGCAAGCGCTGGGAACGCGCCCCAGGCCGCCGCCTGCCAGGCGGGACCGATCGTCGTTTTGTCAAGATGCCAGGCTACCTCCCAGGTGGTGAGAAAAAGGACCAGGTAAAGGGAAAGCGGGTGCAGCAGCTTGATAGCCGAATCTGGCCACCGATTCTCAAATTTTTTGAGCAGGTGGTATTGGCAGGCGAGGGCTGCCGCCCATGCCGGCCCGCCCCATCCGGCAAACGGATGGGACCAGATGCCGGCGGCAAATGCACCGGCGGCCATACAGACGAGGATCGGTATCAGGCCCAGCGGCGGCGTGCCCAGATCCGTCCAGTTTAATCTCCGGTACAGAAATCCCATGATCCATAAGCTTGCCGCAATGAATCCCACCGCCGCATGCAGTTTGTGGTCTGCGGGCACATGAAGGGCGATTTCATTTAAATTGCCGCCAAACCACCATGCCAGAGACCAGATGAGCAGCAGCAGATGCATGCGGTTCTCCCCGGCGCGCAGCCGGTCACCGTAATAACCATAGCAGTAGTTGGAAATCAGCCCGGCCAGGCTGATGACCAGGCAGCTTATATAAATGCCGTTAAGCACCGGTAGCGCATTAATGGCTGAATAATTAACGGTATACAAAAACGATATGCCGGCCCCCAGCTGCAGAAGGAGCCCGAAAGACCGTGCCTGAATGCGTTTTTGCCGCAGACCGACCCAGACAAGCCCGGCCCCTTCAAGACCCCACAGCCCGGATGTCCAAGAGCTGTCCAGGGCCAGGGGAATCGCGATGGAAGCGAATATGACCCCAAGCGACAGAAACACCTCGGAAAGCATCCGCATCCCTTCGATCTTTCTTTTCCAGAGCGCCCGCACCAGGAGGAGGTAGAAGGCGCTGAGGGCCAATGCGCTCCAGGCCATGCCGTATTCATAGGGCCTAACCAGCGCGGCCTGAAGCCCGAAGATGATCAGAGGCAGTCCGAAGACCAGGGGGCCGTCAATGTAGCCTTTCAGGTCAATGGGCTGGCGAATGGCGTAAAGCACGGAAATGGCCGCATACATGAGGAAGAACAGGATAAGAAAGGGCTCGGTGCTGGCGAAGTATTCCGGCTGGTAGCGCGTTACCCCCCAGGCGGTGCTGATAATAAAGGTGAACACGAATCCTGCCAGGTTAAGTTCCCGCCAGGCCTTGAACCAGGAAATGCCTAAAATACCGGCATTCAGCAGGGCATAGAAAGAAAAGAGAAATACATGGTCGCCGCTCCCGGTGGCCATCAGCACAGGGGCCAGAAAACCGCCGATGGCGGCAAAAAGCGCCATGGCCCGGGTGTCCTGGAGCAAAGATAGCACCACGCTTAAAAAGACTAGTCCCACCTGCAGGAAAAATCCCAGTGCCGGCGGCAAAAGCCCGTATAATTTTGCGGCGGCAAATACGTTCAGATATAAAATCCCGACCCCGCCACCCTGGATGAGCATGGCATATGTGCGCCGATTATGCCGCAATCGCCAACCCAGCCCCAGCATGAGCATACCGCCCGCCGCCACTAAACAGAGTCTTAACTCGATGGGGAGCATGTTCCGCTGAGCGGCATACTTGATGAGAAAGCCCACCCCGCAAAAGAGAATGATGAGGCCGATTTTGACTACGACATTGCCTTTTGTAAAAAACTCCTTGATGATACCGCTGATTTTCTGCGCCATATCCGGGCCGGCATCGGCAGGCTTCATTGCCGCTGCCGCAGGCGGTTTGGGTGAGGTCGACTGTCGGGGAGGATAAGAAGATGCTGGTCCGAAATCGGTGGCATTTTCCGGACGTTGCCGGGAAATCGATTGTTCCGCTTGGTTATCATCTGCGGACGGCGCTTGGGGGGCAGCAACGGCTTTTTGGGCCATGTGGGCATCGGCCGCTGGTTCCGGTGAATGCGCCTGCTGCATTTCATCCGGTTGTCTGTATGCCGCCTGCTGGTTTACCTGTTTTTCCAGTTGATCGATACGCCGTTTCATGTCGTGGACCGCGCCTATCAGGTATCCCGCGGCCAGGCCGAAGACGCCGCCCACCGGACCCGAAATAACCCAGCCGACAGCCGCACAGATAATGCTTGGCAATATTGACCCTGCCGTCATATGCCCATCCCCCGTCACCAAATTGTTCAGCATTTGTTTCGGGCAGATTTGTATCATTGTTTGGCCTGAAATTATACTGGTAATTATGATGCCAGATCGTCCGGCCTTGGTGACGGTTTCCGTTTTCCAGGAATATAAAAGAATTGAACCGCAGAAAAGATTCGGCTACCTTCACATTAACGACTGAAAGGAAAATCCATTGAATGACGGCTACGTAATATCTACTGATAAAGAGAAACTGGATGTTTCCGTCATTCACGACTATCTCTGCCATCGGTCGTATTGGGCGAGGGGCCGGTCATTTGAAACGGTTCAAAAGAGCATAGTCAATTCTTTATGCTATGGCCTCTATGCTAAATCCGGTCAAATGGCCGGCTTTGCGAGAGTTATTACGGATTACACGATATTTGCGTACCTGCTGGATCTCTTTATTCTGGAAGCCTACAGAAAGCAAGGGCTTGGCAAACATCTGGTTGAGTGTATTCTCAATGATCCGCTTTTTAAGGATATCCGGTTCTGGCGGCTTGACACCAAGGACGCCCATCCGCTTTATCGAAAATATGGTTTTACTGAGCCGGAATTTCCTGAGAAGATTATGGAAAAACGTAATATTTGAGTTAATTTTGAGATTAAGAACAGCGGTGAGATTAAGAGTAAGAGTAAGAGTAAGACGTGGTTAAGACGGTATATGGAGACGATTATGACATCGGAACGATATGAGCGGGGGCGGGGAATGCTTTCGCAGATTGATGCGAACCAGCCCCAAAGGCTGAATGAATCACTCAAGGATATTGCACCGGAGTTTGCGGACTTGACCGTCGAGTTCCCCTTTGGCGATATTTACAGCCGGCCGGGCCTGGATTTAAAAACCCGGCAGATCTGCACGGTGGCCGCATTAACGGCCCTTGGCAATGCCGCTCCCCAGTTGAAAGGACATGTCGGCAACGCCCTTAACGTGGGCTGGACCCCGAAGGAGATCGTTGAGGTGATGATGCAGATGGCGGTTTACGCGGGGTTTCCGGCCGCGCTAAACGCGCTTTTCATCGCTAAAGAGGTTTTTGACGAGCGCAACTTAAGCGCCGTGGACTGATTTTCTGAAGGAATCACGACAATTTATTATGCCGAGCAATCAGACAAACCAATATCCGCGCTCCAGCCGCTTGCTTCCCGCCTATATAAGGGCTGGTATGCTGCTGCACGCGATGACCATAATGGAGCTGGCCGTACTGGCGGCGTCTGCCCCGGGCTTATTGTGGTTTCAGGCGGAATCCGCAGCGGCAGCGATTTTTAACATATCGATCCTTGCGTTTCTGGTCAGCCTGCCGATCCTTTCCCAGCTTGACGCCCGCTCCCGCTATCAGAGCTGTAAGCGGGTAAAGGACAGTCTCCATAAACACGGGTTTGATCCGCGCATTTTAAAACCGTTTATTAAATCCCGGTGCCAACGGGATGCGGTTTGGGCAGCGGCCGACGAACTCGGTTACGGGCCGCAGTGCCGCGGCTATTACCGGGCCCAGGGATACCGCTGGTACCATATCCTGCCGGATTTCGTGATCAGCAATCCGGGCTTCCTCGTCAGCCGGCAGTTCTGGCAATCCACTTTTTTCGCTAAAACTTACCGCCCAAGGACCGAATTTTAATGCAAAAGCCGAATATCAAATATCCGTGCCAATGGTCATATCGGATCATCGGCAAAGAAGAAAGGCTGCTGAGGGAGGCGGCTGTCTCGGTGACAGGTGATCGACCCTATACGCTGAGAAAATCCAATACCAGCTCCGGCGGCAAGTATGTGTCTTTAAATCTGACCGTGACGGTTTTAGATGAAAATGAGCGGCTGCAAATATTCGGCGAGCTAAAAAAATGCCGGGCGGTCAGGATGGTGTTATAATGTTATCCATGACTGCCCAATCAATGCCATTAACTTAAACCATTCTTACCTTTTGGCTCCGGATGCTGTTGAATAAACGGCTTAATGCCAAATATGACAAAGATGCCATATGAGCTTTTGTACAGTGATTAATTGCATGGACGGGCGCGTGCAGGTCCCGGTCATTAAGTATCTGCAGGAAAGGTTCAATGCGGATTACGTGGATAGTATCACGGAGCCCGGCCCGAACCGCGTGCTGGCGGAAGACCAGAATTCTGCCTAGGTGCGATCCATTCTTGATCGGCTGCAAATTTCGGTTGAAAAGCACAACTCCGTCGGTATTGCCATTGTGGGGCATCATGACTGTGCCGGCAACCCCGTCCTCAAAGAGGCGCAGCTTAGGCAGATTGAAGCGGCGGTGACGCGGATGGGCCAGTCATATTCAGATATTCAAATAATCGGGTTGTGGGTGGATCAGGACTGGACGGTCCACGAGGTGTTCGCAAGCGAGCCCAATTCCTAACATACAATGGCCCGGTGTCAATTCCTGCCGGGCAAAAAGGATGCTAAATGACGACGGAACTGGATCGGTACAGAAAATACGGCGAGCGGATCGAAGCGCTGATCCGGCCGGCAACCTTTCCCCTGGCCGTTAAAATGATTCAATCCGAGGCGGAAATAGCGCCCCGGTATAAGCGGCCGTCCCGGGACTTAGGGGTTCAGAATTTTTTGTGTCAGAATTTTAAAATGGCGCGCTCTTATGGGTGGACCATTGGCGTTACTGAGGCGGATATAAACTGCAAACTTGCCCGCGGGGTATACGGCTGGGATAAGCTGACGCCCGAAGATAAAGCATGGGCGGAAGCCTTCAGCGTGGGCCTTTACGCAAAGGACGGGTTCACCGCGAATAGATTTGAGGAGATGCTTTATACCTTTGAAAATAAATTCCCGGGCCTGATCGTTTCCCCGCTTACCCGGACCAAAGTTGTGCCGGACACTGTATTGATATACTGTCTGCCGGCCCAGGCCATGCGGTTTGTCCAGGGGTATTTGTATATGGAAGGCGGCGTCCTGGAATTTTCCGCCGCCGGTCGGGTGGGGTCCTGCCACGAAGGGGTGATTAAAACGATTCAAACCAATCAGCCGCAATATGTCACGCTGGGAAACGGGGACCGCGTGTGGGGCGGGGCCCAGGACGCTGAGGTGATGTTTTCCTGCCCGGGCGAAAAGCTGGATCTGCTGGTGGAAGGGTTGGAGAAAACCCATGCCGCGGGGCTTCGATACCCGATCCCCCAGTATATGAATTACTCTCCCGGGTTTCAGGCGGATTTTGAAGACGCGGCCATTTCCCGGGCCGGCGGCACCATAGAAAAGAAGTGAGATATGACCGAAGACAGAGAGCGACAGATAGCCGAATACATCCAGAAGGATCCGTTTGCCCGGTTTTTAGGGGCTGAGGTGGAAATATTAAAGCCCGGGCACAGCCGGGTGAGCCTTGCTATTACCAAGGATATGGTCAACTTCCACGGGGCGACCCACGGCGGGGTGATTTTTGCGCTGGGGGATATGGCCTTTGCAGCAGCCAGCAACTCCCGCGGCCAGACGGCCGTAGCCTTAAATGTGGGCATCAACTTTTTAAAGGCCACCACGGCCGGCGATCATTTGGTGGCTGAGGCCATTGAACAGGCCGCCGCCGGCCCGACCGCCCTCTATGATATCAGCATCCGGAATGCCCAAACCGGTGAGCTCTTGGCAAAGAGCCAGGATTTGGTATATCGTAAAAAAGAATGGTTTGTGCCGGAGTAAATAAACGGTTTAAGGTGTAGGGTATAAGGTGTAAGGTTGATGAAACCAAGCCCTCAAACAGCTTCGTTAAAAATTCCGTTTCAGCGGAATGCGCCTTTATTAACGCCGCCGTCAAATTTAACCCATTGATACTTAATAAAAATTATGTATAAATGAAGGTGTTATTGCCTTTCATCCGGAAACAATCACTCGCCGTCTGTCTGATAAAATGCCGGCGCATGGGCAAGGCCGATCGGATGTCTGAAAAACAGCTACCAGTCCGAAAGCGATTGCTTTTTTCGCAGT
>DATGCF010000385.1:0-4829 GCA_035312245.1 Desulfosalsimonadaceae bacterium | reverse complement strand
TGGCATTTTTGGTAAATATCTGAAGGGCGTTCGAATCATAGCGCGCTGCCGCATAAACCGCCTCGTGAAGGCCTTTGGCAATGGACAGATGGGCGCCGAGAAGCAGGGTCCGGGAGGCCATGGATCAGCTCGGGGTTTTATCCGGATAGGGGCAGAGATGATTTACAGGGCAGTGCGGGCAGTCGGGCTTTCGGGCCATGCAGAGCTCCCGGCCGAAGTAGATCAGCCGAAGTGAGAAATCGTTCCACTCGGACTTGGGAATCACCTCCATGAGGTCGTATTCAATCTTTGTGGCATCCGTGTTTTCAGTCAACCCAAGCCGCTGCGAAATCCTTGACACATGGGTGTCCACCACAATGCCGGGGATGCCGAAGGCGGCACCCAACACCACGTTGGCGGTTTTGCGGCCCACGCCGGGGAGTTTAACCAAATCTTCCAGGTTTTCTGGTACAATGCCGTTATATTGGTCTATCAGGGCCTGGGCGCAGTTTTTTAAGTTTTTGGCCTTGTTGTGGTAGAATCCGGTGGAGCGGATGTAACTTTCGATGGTTTCAATCGGCGCATTGGCAAAATCCTTGGGGGTTTTAAGGGCTTGAAAAAGTTTTCCGGTTACCTGGTTGACCTGTCGATCCGTGCACTGGGCGGAAAGAATCGTTGCCATCAGCAACTGAAATGCATTTTCATGCATGAGCTGTGTCTTGACATCCGGGTACCGGGTATTTAATATCTGCAGGATTTTTTTGATGCGCTGATTGGTTTTGGGCATTGGCATCACTCATATGATTTTTAATATTTTAATAAAATGAATTTTCTTGGCAAAAAAGTTAAGGCCCTGGGCCTTTGCTCCGGCGGATTGGACAGCATCCTGGCCGCGCTGGTGCTGCGGGATCAGGATATTGAGGTGCAATGGGTCACATTTGAAACGCCGTTTTTTTCCGCGGAAAAAGCCCGGAGAACCGCCAGTAAAAATAAAATTCCCCTGATTGTCAAGGATATTACGGATCGCTATATCCCGATGCTCAAAAATCCGCATTGCGGCTATGGGCAGTGCCTGAATCCCTGTCTGGACTGCCACGCGCTTATGTTTCGGATTGCCGGCGAAATGATGCCGGAAACCGAAAGCGATTTTCTCTTTTCCGGCGAGGTCAAGGGCCAGCGGCCCATGTCCCAGACCAAGTCGGGCATGCGGTACGTGGAAAAGCATTCCGGGTATGACGGCTATATTCTAAGGCCCTTGAGCGCCAAGCGTCTGCCCGAAACCCGGATGGAAAAGGAGGGGCTTGTGAATCGCGAGCTGCTGCACGGCATAACCGGCCGTTCCAGAAAGCCCCAGATTGCCCTTGCCGAATCATTCGGGGTGTCGGACTATCCGGCGCCGGCTGGCGGCTGCCTCTTAACGGATAAAGGATACGCCCGCCGGCTGCAGGATCTGTTTGACCATCAGGCGGACTTCACGCGCGAGGACCTTGAGCTCTTAAAATACGGCCGCCACCTGCGCACTAACGAGGCTGTTAAGCTCGTGGTGGGGCGTAATAAATCGGATAATGAAAATATCGTGTCATGCTATCGGCCGGAAAGCGATGTGCTGACTCAAATGGCGGTTCATCCCGGACCGGTGGGCCTGATTCCACACGGGGCGCCGGAAGAGATAGTGCATTGGGCGGCCTCGGTGTGTGCGGGCTACAGCAAGGCGCCGGCCTGCGAACGAACAGCGGTGAAGATCCACATGCCGGACGGCACAAAGACGATTGCGGTGCCCCCGATCCCGAATGAGCAGGTACAGTCTTTGATGATTCCGTAAATAAATGGGTATTACGTATTGGGTATTAGGTATTGGGTATTAGGTGTTAGCCTAAATCTAAAACCGGGGAAGTTACTTAGAAGTATTACCCCCGGGCCGTGTGCCCGGGACCGAACTTAAAAATAACTTTTGCTATCGGGTAACGGCACTAAGTTTTTCAAACTGTAAGCCTTGAGCTTTGCCGCACCCCCACTTTGAAAAAGGGGGGATTGGGGGGATTTGTATTGGGCCATGATAAAAAATCCCCCTAAATCCCCCTTTAAAGGGGGACTTAAAGGAAATTGCCCTTTTTTTATAAGTTTCCAAAGCCAAAAGCGCTGAGTCTTTTAAACATTTAACTGTGAACTGTGAATCGTGAACTGCTTAAAGCCTAAAAGCTTGATTTCATTGACCTTACACCTTATACCCTAAACCTTAAACCGTGAAGTTCCTCAGAAGTTGTTGGGTGGATTTTAAGATAGAGGAATTGACAATCGGTTAAGGTGTTGTTATAATCTCCAACATGAAAGCCCTTGAACTCGTTAACACGCGCATTATTTATTCTGAATCGGCATTTGCGGAGTTGGTTTTGTGGCGTCTTCCAAAGCCGCTGGGTGGGTGTTTGCATGAGTTCAAATACAGACTTGCCTATGTTGTGGGTGGCCAATGTGTTTTGCGCTACGACAACGAAGCTGGCAAAGGCGACCACCGGCATTTCAATGGAAAAGAAAGTGCCTACAGATTTACGACACCGGATCAATTGGTCGCTGATTTCCAAAGTGACATAGAGAGGTGGAACAATGAAAACCTTAACTCTTGATGTAAGAGCGCCTGCCGATTCAATGGCAGATTTTACACAGGCATGGAAGACGGGCCAACCCCAGGAATCCGCGCGTATAAGTTTTTCATCCCCGGAATTGATTTGGCGCGTGCTAACAGCAAACCGCTGGAAACTTCTCAAGGTGCTTTGCGGGGCAGGCCCCGTATCAATCCGTGAAGCTGCACGCCGTGCCGGGCGGGATGTTAAGGCCGTTCATGGTGATGTTACTGCACTGCTAAACGCCGGGATTCTTGATCGCACTGATACCGGACGCATCTTTTTTCCATACGAAGCTGTGAAAGTCGAATTCGCGTTACACGCAGCCTGATAATCCGTCGGCCCGGCGGATCACCTCCTGGTGTCTGCGACAGCTTAATTATTCCCAATTTTCCGTTCATAGAGTGTGTCTTGCCGAAGCATGATTCTCGCCAGCCGCCTTGCCCCTTAGCTGACCGCAGGCGGCCGAGATGTCCGCCCCCTTGCTCCAGCGGATGATGGCCGTGTAGTGCTGCTTCAGGAGTTCTGCCTGAAAGGCTTCAATGACGGGTTGGTCGGGCCGTTTGAACTCGCTTTCAGAATGCTCGTTAAACGGGATCAGGTTGATTTTGGCTTTGACGGGCCGCAAAAGTTTGGCCAGGCGCCGGGCATCCTGGATGGTATCGTTTACCTCCTGGATGAGAATATATTCGAAGGTGATTTTATCCCGGGGCGCAAGTGAATACGCGACGCATGCAGCGATCAGGTCTTCAAGCGGGTATTTTTTGTTGATCGGCATCAGCATGTCGCGGGTTTCGTTGTTGCTGGCGTTCAATGAGACCGCCAGCCGGATTTTGGTATCCCGGGCCAGATCCTTTAGCCGGGGGACAATGCCCGCGGTGGAAAGGGTGACACGGCGGTGTGACAGCTGCAGGCCGATCCGGTTGTCAGTCATAATGTCAATGGCGTGCCGGACATTTTCATAATTGGCGAGCGGCTCGCCCATGCCCATCAGTACGATATTGGTCAGCCGGGGGCCGTCCGGCGGGAGTTCATCCAGCACGCCCAGGACCTGATCCAGTATTTCCGCCTTGGTTAAATTGCGGGTCAGCCCGCTTTTGCCGGTCATGCAGAAGCGACAGCCCATGGCGCAGCCGACCTGGGTTGAGATGCATAGGGTGTAATGGTCGCGCTCCGGCATCAGCACGCTTTCAATGGTATGACCGTCCTTTAGGACGAACAAGTATTTGCGTGAGCCGTCCACAGAGGTTTCAACCCGGCTGATCATGGGGGGGATGATTGAAAAATGGCCGTCTAACAGCTGCCGGGTGGGCTTTGAGATGTCTGTCATCTCGTCAAACGACCGCGCCCGCCGGGCATAGAGCCAGCGCAAAATCTGCTCGTTTCTGAATCTGGGAAGCCCCTGTGCCGCAATCCATTCGGCCAGCTGGGCTTGATCCAGATCTTTTATGTTTTGGGTCGTGTCCGCTGCCATTTAATTTAACGTCTTAATCTTGACGGCTTCGTAAAAAGTCCAATATCTTTGTTGCGCTGCATCCCTCGGAATTTCACGTACGAGTCAGTACGCTGCATTCCTCGGGATTTGCGCGCCGCGATCTTGAACTTTTTTCTTTGCCGTCCCAAAATCGACTTTTTATGAGTTCATCAATCTTACGCTTGCTCTTAATCTTAATCCAAGTAAAATTGATCACAAATACCTTAAAAATGCACTTTATTCTTTTGCAATAAGGATTATAATTATATTAAGTTTGTCATATAATTTCAGTGAAGTGATGGTTCAATCACCAAAATATACACCCAAATTCATAAAGCAAGACCCCGCAAATACAGGTAAATTTGTTCTAGCTATTTTTCAGGCGGGCACGGTGGCCCGCCCTGCGAGACAATACCGGCATTTTGTCGGGTCGGCCACCGTGCCAGAACAAATTCACCGTGCAGAAATTATAATCTTCTTGACATAGCATCGAAATAATTTTAGATTCAAGAGTTTAGTTAAAATTTCGGGAAGAGTTATGTTTGACAATCTAAGTGAGCGACTGAATTCGGTTTTTAAAAAGCTCAAGGGCGAAGGCAAGCTATCCGAGAAGAATATCGAGGATGGCATGCGTGAAGTTCGTATGGCGCTTCTTGAGGCGGACGCCCATTACAAGGTGGTCAAAAAGCTGATCGCCGATATTAAGGAGCGGGCCATCGGCCAGGAGGTGCTAACCAGCCTCACCCCCGGTCAGCAGG
>DATGCF010000384.1:0-5319 GCA_035312245.1 Desulfosalsimonadaceae bacterium | reverse complement strand
AAAGCGCTTGGGATTCCAAAGGAAAAAGTAAAAGGGCTTCATAAAATTATTGTTGAAATGGCTGCCAACCATGGCTTCACGATTATCAGGAGGCTTGCGCGGCAGATTTCTGGAATATCAAATACGATGAGAAACGAATTTATCCTTTTCCTTAAACTAACTGACCAATAATGTTATCTAAAAAAGTCACCCATAAATTTTGGAATGTTTTTTTTCAGCCATGAAGCCTTTTGAGCTTCTTACTCTTCACCTGACTCTAAAAGAAGTATACCCCAGATACCATTTCTAGCTGCCGCTTGATTATGAAAATAGTTTTAATTTTGCGAGATTCAAAGGCAACATAAAATCCGATTACGATTGCGAGTAAGGACGATCTATAACCGAAGTTATATAGGCAAACGGCAAAGTTATATGAAAACAAAATCAAGGACCCAAATCAATGAAACGAATTCTTACTGCTGCCGGACTGCTTCTCACTCTTTGTGCAACTAACACAAACGCCCAGGCCCCCCAGGCGCTGGTGGAAAACGCCGTGAATTACCTGCGCGGCAAGACCTCGCGGGCGGAAGTTCAAATGACCATCCACCGGCCGGACTGGGAGCGCACCATGACCATCAAGGCCTGGACCCGGGGCCGGGAGGACAGCATCTTCTGGATTGCCGCCCCGCCCAAGGACCGGGGAAACGGAACGCTCAAACGCGGCGACGAGATGTGGATCTATAACCCCAAAATCAACCGGGTGATCAAGCTGCCGCCCTCCATGATGTCCCAGTCCTGGCAGGGATCGGATTTTTCAAACAACGACCTGGCCAAATCCGATAATATCATCGACCAGTACACCCATGAAATCATCGGCACGGAAACCCGCGACGGGAAAAAGGTCTACGTGATCCGTTCTTTGCCCAAGCCGAGGGCGCCCGTGGTCTGGGGGATGCAGGAGCTGACGATCCGGGAGGATAATATCCTGATAAAGCAGGCGTTTTTTGACGAGGAAAGGGAATTGGTCAAAGCACTTACCATGGAGGAAATCGAAAAGCTGGGCGGAAAGCTCTACCCGGTGGTGTGGAAGATGGCCAAGGCGGATGCAGAAGACGAATACACGATGCTTGACTACCGGTCGCTGGAATTCGGGGTGGAAATATCCGATCGGATGTTCAGCCTGGGAAGTCTTAAGAATCCGAGGTTTTAGATGCTATCGATGGACATGAAAATGGCGTGGCGCAACGTGTGGCGAAATCCCCGCCGCACGTGGCTGACCATCAGTGCTATCGGGTTTGCCTGCACCATCTTGATTTTCATGCTCTCCTTTCAATTTGGTTCCTACGAGACCATGATTAATTCCTCGATCAAAATCAACACCGGCCATCTGCAGATTCAGGCGGAGAAATACTTTGAGAAGCGATCCATGCGCCTGGTCGTGCCCGATCCGGAGACGATCATTAATGCCGTTACGGATATCGAATCCGTTGAAGCCGTTACTGCCCGGGCCAATGCCTTCTCCCTGGTCTCCTCGGATAACCGGACCTACGGGGCCATGGTGGTGGGGATTAATCCGGAAAGGGAGGCCCGGGTATCAACGCTTGAAAACCTGGTGCGGGAAGGCGAATTCTTAACGTCAGCCCCGCCGGACGCAAATCCGGCGCTTATCGGCCGGCTCATGGCCAAAAACCTCCAGGTGGATCTGGGCGATGAACTGGTGGTTCTGGGCCAGGGACGGGACGGATCGGTGGCGGCCACCATCCTCACGGTGCACGGCATCTATGCATCCGGCATGGACAGGTTTGACCGAAGTACCCTGCACATCCCTTTGGATACCTTTCAGGAGGTTTACTCCATGCGCGGGGCGGTCCATGAAATTGTCATCAATGTCAGCGCCTTAAACCAGGTTCCGGCGGTCAAAAAGACCGCGGCAAAACGGCTCGATCAAATGCCGAAGGGCGATCAATTGGTGGTACTTGACTGGGATGAACTGGTGCCGGGTCTTACCCAGGCCATAAAGATCGATCTGACCATCGGCATTATCTTCTGGGGGCTTTTGGTGCTGGTGGTGGCCTTCAGCATATTAAACACCTTTTTAATGGCCGTTTTAGAGCGTACCCGGGAATTCGGCATGATGATAGCCATCGGCACCGGCCCCGGCCGGCTGGTAAAACTGATGCTTTATGAATCAAGCGCCATGACGCTTGTCGGGATCACCCTGGGCATTGCCCTGGGCTGTTTGGTGACATGGATTTTTGAGACCCACGGGATTGATCTTTCCGGGGCGTCTGAAATCATGAAGCAGTATGGTATTTCCGGCCGGATATACCCGCAGCTGTCGCTTATTACAGCGCTTGCCGGGCCGCTCCTGGTGTGGGGGATTACCTTTCTGGTCTCACTTTACCCGGCATTTAAAATTAAGTCTCTGAAACCGGTCGAGGCGATGACGCATGTATAGGATTCAGATATGGACATAACCATCGCGTGGCGAAACATCTGGCGCAATCCCCGGCGCACTGTCATCATCATGATCGCCGTGGTTATCGGAATCTGGAGCATGATCTTTCTCAGCGCGTTTATGCGGGGGATGGTGGTGGACATGATTGAAAACGGGATTGCCACACTCACCGGAGATGTGAAGATCTACGCAGAAGGCTTCCGAAGCGACCCCGCCCTGGAAAACCGCATCAAACAGCCAGAGGCACTTGTTGCCAGGGTTAAGGAAACTCTTCCGGATAGCGCCAAGTTGGCCACGCGGGTGCGGGTCAATGCTATTGCCCAGAACGCGCGGCACTCCGCCGGAGTGGCGCTTGCCGGAATCGATCCGGAAATGGAGGCCGGGGTCTCCTTTATCGGCGATGGGGTAGACACCGGGAAAATGATCGCCGCCGACGATTCGACCGGCATCGTGGTCGGTCAGGCGCTTTTGGATAAATTCGAAACCAAAATCGGCCACAAACTGGTATTGATGACCGAAAATGCGGCAAATGACATCGCTTCCAAAGCCTTCCGCATTCGGGGCGTCTACCGGGCAAAGCTGGAATCCACGGAAAAGCGCTTTGTGTTTGTGAGCAAAGCCGCCGCGCAGGAAATGCTGGACATCGGGACCGACATTTCGGAAATCTCCGTGATGCTGACCTCACACGACCGGGCCGGGCCGGTTGCGGAAACAATTGCCGCCAATATCGACACGACCGCTTATTCGGTTCAGCCCTGGCAGCGGCTTCTGCCGATGCTCCAGGCCTATATCGGGATCTTCGACGGGTTCATTATTCTTTGGTACATAGTGGTTTTCGCGGCCATGGGATTCGGGATCATTAACACCACGCTTATGGCCGTGTTTGAGCGTATGCGGGAGTTCGGCCTGTTAAAGGCGTTGGGCATGCGGCCCTGGCGGATTCTGCGGCAGGTCCTGATCGAATCCGGATTTATCCTGGTGATCGGGGCGGCTGTGGGAAACGCCCTGGCGCTGTCCATGGTTTACCTCATCGGTCTCTACGGCATTGATCTGTCCGCGCTCGCCGCAGGATTCGAGTATGCCGGGATGTCTTCGATCATTTACCCGGAAGTATTTTTAGGCGATGTGGTGCTGGCCAATCTGGTGGTCATCTGTCTGGGGCTTGTGGTGAGCGCGTATCCGGCATTTAAGGCGGCAAGGATTATGCCGGTTGAGGCAATGCGTTATACATAAGCTTCTGTTATTTTTGATTAAGAGTAAGAGTAAGAGTAAGATTAAAATTAAGACGGATGGGGAAATAATGGCGATAGTTGAAATAAGGGGGGTAGATAAGACCTATCAGCAGGGAAAGGTTTTCGTCCACGCCCTGAAAAATATCGATCTGGTCATTGAAAAGGGCAGCTTTGCCGCTCTTGCCGGCCCGTCGGGCTCGGGCAAGACCACGCTGCTAAACATCATCGGCGGCCTGGATGCGCCGGATCACGGGGAGGTCCGGGTGAACGGCAACACTTATCGGGACATGACCCAGACGCAGATGGCGGAGCTGCGGCTGCATCGCATCGGATTCGTATTCCAGGCCTACAACCTCATCCCGGTACTCTCCGCGGTAGAGAACGTGGAATACGTGATGCAGCTCCAGGGCACGGCCAAAAAGGAGCGGCGGGAGCGGGCGATGGCGATTCTGGACGAAGTGGGGCTTTCCGGCAAATACCACAACCGCCCGGCCGAGCTCTCCGGCGGCCAGCAGCAGCGCGTGGCCGTTGCCCGGGCCATTGTTTCGGACCCGGCCATTGTCTTGGCGGATGAGCCCACGGCCAATCTGGATTCCAAAACCGGCGAGGGCCTGCTTCAGATTATGCAGAAAATGAACGCGGATAAGGCGGTAACGTTTATTTTTTCCACGCATGACAACATGGTGATGGCCTATGCCAGCCGCCTGATCCAGATTCAGGACGGAGAATTTGCCAATGGCGCGTCCGTGGAATAACAGCCAAAAGCCCGTAAAGCTTTTTCCGACGGTTCTTTTAGTGTTCTGCCTGCTTTGCCCGCCTGCCCATTGCGAATCCGCCTTTTCCCTTGACTCCGGCGGCCATTTGCGGCTGCGCGGTTCGGTGAGCGATCCCGCGGCCGGCTCCCGGCTTTCTGCTCTGGACAGGGACCGGCTTCACGACGGTGCCTTTGAATTCCGGTCAAAGCACGCCGTTCGCTTGAAGCAGGCCTGGCAGCTGGATCTGCACTATGAAATGGTCGGCAACGCCGGAGAGACCCGCCAGGCGAAGGCCTTTTTTTTCGACCAATACCCGGCGGCGGGCTTTTTCATTCCTGCCGGGACCTCGGATGACCGACGCCTCATGGATCTCACCCACGTCATCACCGACCAAACGGATTACCAGGTATACCACCGGCTGGACCGGCTGACCGTGACCGCGCAGCAGGACTGGGGCTCTCTCCGGGTCGGCCGGCAGGCCCTCACTTGGGGAAACGGGTTTTTATTCAACCCCATGGATCTGTTCAACCCGTTTTCCCCGACGGATGTGGAACGGGACTACAAGATCGGCGACGATATGGCGACCCTGCAGGCCTATACCGGCGCGACCGGTGAAATGCAGGTCCTTTATGTGCCGCGCCGGGACCCGGAAACCGGTGAGATCGAATGGGAACAATCCTCGGCCGCGGCCAAATACCACACCTATGTGGGAAGCCTTGAGATGGATGTCATGGCCGGCGTCCATTATGAGGACATCGTGGCCGGCATCGGCTGGATCGGCTATTTCGGCAGCGCGGCCTGGCGGCTGGATGCGAGCTATACCTGGATAGATGATGAAAGCGAAGAAAGCGGCTTTGTGAGCATTGCCGCCAACCTGGATTACTCCTGGGTCTGG
>DATGCF010000383.1:0-2538 GCA_035312245.1 Desulfosalsimonadaceae bacterium | reverse complement strand
AAGAGATTCAATGCGAGGCCTGCCACGGCCGGGTGCAGGCCATGGACCGGGTCAAAGGCAAGCATTTTAAAATGGGGTTCTGCCTGGAATGCCACCGCGAGCGAAACGCCAATATCGGCTGCTGGCTGGCGTGCCATAACTGAAAGATAGATTAAGAGTAAGAGTAAGATTAAGACGGGTAACGCAGGGATAGATTAAGACGGACGGGAAATAAGGAAATAACGATTTGCCTGATAAAGAGAAAAAAGAACATAGCAGCTACGCCACCGCAAAAAGTTTCTGCCTGACATCGGCGTTGTGGATGATTGTGGCGACGTTCATGGGGCTTTTGGGCGCGACTGAGCTGATCGCGCCGGATATGACGGAAAATATCGGGGGCGTGGTGTTCGGCCGGGTGCGGCCCACGCATGTCAACCTGGTGCTTTTCGGCTTCGTGACGCCGGGACTTTTGGCCGCGTCGTTCTACTTTGTCCCGCGCATGCTTAAAACCCGGCTCTTTAGCGAAAAGCTGGGCGTTTTGACCGCCGTTTTGTGGAATATTATGCTGGTGGCGCTTGTGGCCACCCTTCTTTCCGGCCACAGCCAGGGCCGGGAATACGCGGAAATGATCTGGCCCGTGGATATCCTGGTTATTTTTGCATTTCTACTGGTTATCCTCAATTTTTTCATGACCGTTGTCAACCGCGAGGAGCCGCTGATTTATGTTTCCATCTGGTATGCCTGTGCGGCGGCGGTGCTGACGACGCTCACCTATGCCCTGGGAAACGTGATCTGGGAGCCGAACGTCGGCGCGCTGGTAGGGATTCCGGATGCCATCCTTTTGTGGTTTTACGGCCACAACATTTTTGGACTCCTGCTAACGCCGCTTGCCATCGGGGTCGCCTATTATGTGATCCCCAAGGCCATTCAGGCGCCGCTTTACAGCCACACCCTGTCTTTGCTGGGCTTCTGGGGACTTATCGTTGTGTATGCCCATATCGGGACCCACCACCTGCTTCAGGTGCCGGTGCCCACATGGCTTAAGGTGGTGGCTATCGTGGACAGCATCGCCATGGTGATTCCGGTGATGGCGTTTCTGATTAACATCTGGTACACCGCAAAAGGAAAACTCGGCGCCATCCACGCGGATATCGGGGCCAAGTTCGTGTTTACCGGCACCATCTTCTATTTCTTTGTGAGTATCCAGGGCTCCATGATGTCGCTCCCCCAGGTTCAGCGGGTCACGCATTTCAATAACTGGGTGGTGGGGCACGCCCATATCGGGGTACTGGGCTTTTCCGGGATGATCGCCCTGGGCGGGCTCTATTTCATTCTTCCCCGTATTACCGGAAAGCCGCTTTTCAGCCGCTTTCTGGCGGATTTTCAGTATTGGCTCATCCTTATCGGAACCGTGGGGTTTACCGTTATTTTAACCATCGTAGGCCTGATCCAGGGAAATGCCTGGTTAAACGGGGAGACCGTCTACCGGGTGCTGCCTGAGATTCATCTCTACTATGTGATCCGGGCCGGCCTCGGCCTTTTGATTTTTTCATCGGCCCTGATCGGGTTTTATAATATTTTTAGAAGCATTCTCATGCCTGCAGGAGAGGTGAAACAATGAACATGAAGATGACCCCTGCAGTGATATTTATCGGAAGTGTGATGATTCTTGTGGCCGTGGTGCTGGTCGTGATTGTTTTGCCTTTCTACCACACCAGCCAGACCCGGCCGTCTGAGATCTTCCGGGAGCGGACCGAAGCCGAGGCCGCCGGCCGCAAGATCTACATTGCCAACGGGTGCGTGTACTGCCACAGCCAGTCCATTCGGATTCTGGACTGGGGCATCGGCGCCGAGCGGATTGCCCAGGCCGGCGATTATGTCGGCGACCGGCCGATTTTACTTGGCTCGCAGCGCACCGGGCCGGATCTTTCCCAGGAAGGGGGCGAGCACCCGGACGACTGGCACATGGCGCATTTTGTCAATCCCCGTTATACAAGTCCGAACTCCATTATGCCGGCGTTTAAATACCTGGGCGAGGAAAACATCAAACTGCTGACTGCCTATGTACAGAGTTTGGGGTTTAAGGCGGCGGATAACCGGGTGGCGCGCCAGGAATACTGGAAAAAGGAAGCCGTGGAAGCCTATGAAAAGGGGCCGGTCAAGAATGTCGAATGGATTCATGAGAATGTGCCCAAACCCTGGCGCGAGCTGCCTAACCCGTATCCGACCAGCGAGGCGGGCCTGGCCCGGGGGCACAAAATATACCAGGAGTTCTGCATCGGCTGCCACGGGCCGGTGGGCGACGGCATGGGCCCGGCCCAGCCCTATATTTACCCGCCGCCGCTGAATTTCACCATTGTAAAGGACCGGGGCATTTCCGGCGGCATTCTTTATTACCAGATCATGAACGGGATCACTGGCACCGCCATGCCGTATTTTAAGAAAGATTTGGAGTCGGAAAAGATATGGGAAGTCGGCAATTACGTGGCCGAGTATTTTATCAACCAGAGTGATGCGGATGCCGAGCCCAAGGGGATTGATGCGGCGTATGAGCCGTGA
>DATGCF010000382.1:0-2408 GCA_035312245.1 Desulfosalsimonadaceae bacterium | reverse complement strand
AGAAACATGTTATCGGAAAACGAATTAAAATCCCAACTCCAACGGATTAACGGCAAAGGCTACAAGGCCTACAAGGACATCAAGGGCAGCTATCAATTCCCGAATTACCAGTTGATGCTCGACCACATTCAGGGCGACCCTTTTGCTGCCCCCAGCCGGGCCCGGGTTCGAATAGACCGCCAGGCTGCGGCCTTTGATCCGGCTGTCACCCAAAATAAAAGCCGCCAGGTGGCGGCCTGTGATTTTCTAACCCGCCGGTTTTTTGCCTGCTGCCAAAAATTTTCCAAAGGCCGCCGGGGCACCGGCAAGGGGGGCCTGATCACCATCGACGGACCGGGCCAGGAAATCCTTGAGCGCACGGCCATGGTGATTACCGACACTTACGTGGAAGCCCGTTTCCGGATCGGCCTGCCGGCCCATGGCCGAAAAATTGCCGGAAATGACGCGGAAGCCATGTTCTTTGAGGAGCTGCCGCAAATCGTTCATCAATCGCTTTTCAGCAGAAACCTGGACATGGATGCGCTCTACCGGCATATCCAAACCGCCGAAGATGCGGATACGGCCAGATCCCTCTTGCCTGAGCGCGGCCTGATCGCCTTTGTGGCAGACGGCAGCCTGCTCCCCCGGCGAAGCGGCATTGACCCCCGCCCAATGCCGGCAAAAGAGGCTATTGCCTTTCAATCGCCGGAGGCCTACCGGGTTACCCTGGAGCTTCCCAACGCCGGCAGCGTCTCCGGCATGGGCATCCCGGCCGGCGTTACCCTGATCGTGGGCGGCGGCTACCACGGCAAATCCACGCTTTTGGCCGCCATTGAACTGGGCATTTACAACCATATTCCGGGCGACGGGCGCGAACTCGCCGTAACCGTTGAAGACACCCAGAAAATAAGGGCGTGTGACGGCCGCAATATCGAAAAAACAGATATTTCGCCGTTTATCAACAACCTGCCCTTTCAAAAAGAGACCGCCGCTTTTTCAACCGAAAACGCGAGCGGCAGTACCTCCCAGGCGGCAAACATTGCCGAGGCCATTGAAGCGGGCGCCGGAGTCATCCTTTTGGATGAAGACACTTCCGCCACCAATTTCATGATCCGGGACCACCGCATGCAGCAGCTGGTCAAAAAAGCGCAGGAACCCATCACCCCGTTTATCGACAAGGTGCGGCAGCTTTTTTCGGATAAAAATATATCCACCGTCCTGGTCATGGGGGGCTCCGGGGATTATTTCACCATGGCCGACCATGTCATCCAGATGACCGAATATCAACCCTATGACGTCACCGCCGCGGCCCGGGCCATCGCCATGGAAACCGGCACTGACCGCTGGAATGAGGGGGGCGGACAATTCGGCGACATCCGGCGCCGCACGCCGGTGCCGGAGCGCTTTAACCCTTACAGAGGCAACAATAAACTCAAAATCGCCGCCCGCCGTCTAACCGAAATCCAGTTCGGCAGCGACAATATCGATATTTCCGATCTGGAGCAGCTGGTGGATATCTCCCAGACCACCGCCCTGGGCCATGCCATCTATTATGCCGCCAAGCACATGGACGGCCGCCAGTCGCTTAAAGAGCTGGTCGAGCAGGTCATTGCGGATATCAACGCCCAGGGGCTGGACATCTTAACCCCCTACATCACCGGCGAGCTGGCCAAATTCCGGGCCCTTGACCTGGCCGGGGCCATCAACCGGATGCGGTCGCTCAAGATGCGGCAGTCCGGATAGATTTTAACAATCAAAGCGAATTCACCCGCTCAACATATTGAGCAATTTTGAACTTTCTTTCCAGCCCCCTTGCATTCATATAGCGGATTTTGCCGAATATCTGACGCTCCTGCCATGGCCGGTCGTGTTTGCCGAAGCACCAGGCCACACCGGTGAAGCTGTTGGGGTCCCGTCCGTCCAGCTCGTACTTGTTGTTCAAATAGAGCATGATATCAAAGGCCTCAGCCGGGTCCTTCGTCCACTCGATAATCTTTTTACCCCAGTACATGCGCATGTAATTGTGCATCTTGCCAGTGGCTGTCATTTCCATTTGCGCGGCATTCCAGTAGGGGTCGTGGGTCAGCGCCTGTTCAAACTCATCCCGGGTATAGACATAGGGACGCGGATCGGACTGATGGATTTTCAGGCTCTCTTGGGCCCACTTCGGCACGACGGTCTCATACCGGTCATAGCCCGGATTATGGTAGACAAAATTGATGGCCAGCTCCCGGCGAACCAGTAGCTGCTCAAGATATGCCCATTTGGCGGCATCCGGCGCATCCGCGCGGCTTACCTCCTGATATATGGCCACCGGCGAAATCTGTCCGAAGTGAAGATAGGGACTCATATCCGATTGGCACTGGGCCACTGGATCCCGGGCAAGGCTGTCATAATCCGCCAGTTTCTCCCCGATAAACCGGTTCAAA
>DATGCF010000381.1:0-5004 GCA_035312245.1 Desulfosalsimonadaceae bacterium | reverse complement strand
CGGCCAAAACCGGACAGATCATGAATGGCGGCAATTCGTTGTACTGGATTTTTCATAGGGGTTACATACTTTTTCTTTCGCTTTTGTTCAAGGCTAAATCAATACCAGCATATTCCTTGACAAGGCGGGCAGGGATCTTTTATTCCCGGAATGTATGACAAGACGCGATCTAACGATCCAATGACAAACCATTAACCCGTATAAGGATTTAACATGAGCCAGGCGCCCAATAAAATCATCTGCTCCATGAACCGGGTCAGCAAATACCGCAATAAGGAGCCTGTTATCGAGGATATTTCGTTGTCCTACTTCTATGGGGCAAAAATCGGCGTCCTCGGGCTAAACGGGGCGGGCAAAAGCACGCTGCTGCGGATCATGGCCGGCGTGGACACGGAATATAACGGCGAAATCGGCTTTACCCCGGGTTATTCCGTGGGCCACCTGGAGCAGGAGCCGTTGCTGGACGTGGAAAAAACGGTCCGCCAAATCGTCGAGGAGGGTGTGCAGGATATTGCCGCTCTGATGGAAGAGTACAACCGGATCAACGAGCAATTTGCCGAGCCCATGTCCGATGATGAAATGGACAAACTGATCCAAAAGCAGGGCGAAGTGCAGGAAAAATTGGATGCGGCGGATGCATGGGATCTGGATTCGCGGATTGAGATGGCCATGGATGCCCTGCGGTGCCCGGGCGGTGAAACCCCGGTAAACATCCTTTCCGGCGGTGAACGCCGGCGCGTGGCCTTATGCCGGCTGCTTTTGCAAAAACCCGATATCCTTCTTCTGGACGAGCCCACCAACCATTTGGATGCCGAAACCGTGGCCTGGCTGGAGCGGCACCTTCAGCAATACGAGGGCACGGTCATTGCGGTGACCCATGACCGTTATTTTCTGGACAACGTGGCCGGCTGGATTTTAGAGCTTGACCGCGGTCGGGGCATCCCCTGGAAGGGCAACTACACATCCTGGCTGGAGCAGAAACAGGAACGCCTCGCAAAAGAGGCAAAAGCGGACAGCCGTCGGCAAAAAACCCTGGAAAATGAGCTTGAATGGATACGGATGTCCCCCAAGGCCCGGCAGAACAAATCCAAAGCCCGCATCAAGGCCTATGAACAACTGCTTTCCGAACAGGGCGGAAACCGGGCCCAGGATATGCAGATCTATATTCCGCCGGGACCGCGACTGGGAAAGGTGGTGGTGGCGGCGGATGCCGTATCCAAGGCCTATGGCGATCGTCTGCTGTTTGAAAACATGTCATTTAGCCTGCCGCCGGGGGGGATCGTCGGGGTGATCGGTCCCAATGGCGCCGGTAAAACCACGCTGTTTCGGATGATCATGGGAAAAGAAAGTCCTGATTCGGGGAGTTTGCGAATTGGTGATACCGTCCGGCTGGCCTGGGTGGATCAGGAGCGCGACGCCCTGGATCCGGAAAAAACCATCTGGGAGGCCATCTCCGACGGGGCGGACAATATCGAACTGGGCGATGTCACCTACAAATCCCGCGCCTATGTCGCGGCCTTTAACTTCACCGGCGGCGACCAGCAGAAAAAAGTGGCCCGGATTTCCGGCGGCGAGCGAAACCGCGTGCATATGGCGCGTATGCTGAAATCGGGCGGAAACGTTATCCTCCTGGATGAGCCTACCAATGACCTGGATGTCAATACCATGCGCGCGCTGGAAGAGGCCCTGGAGAACTTCGGGGGATGCGCCGTGGTGATCAGCCACGACCGCTGGTTTTTGGACCGGATTGCCACCCATATTCTGGCGTTTGAAGGCGACAGCCAGGTGGTATGGGTGGAAGGCAACTATTCGGAGTATGAAAAAGACCGCAAGAAACGCTTGGGCGAAGCGGCCGAGCGGCCACATCGGATTAAATACCGGCGGCTGACCCGCTGAGAAAACTAATTCTCCACCCGGTTTCTTCTTGATACAATGGCATCCGGATCGATCTCGCCCAGATGTTGAAAAACATAATCCGGCTGATAGGGAAACCGGTTCATGATTTCCCGGTCGGTGACCCCGGACAGGACCAAACAGGCGGTCATGCCCGATTCCAAACCGCCCACGATATCCGTATCCATTCGATCACCGATCATAAAACAGTTCGCCGAATGCACCCCCAGTTTCTTGCGTGCCAGAAACATCATCACCGGATTGGGCTTTCCCAAAAAATACGGGGCCACGCCGGTCACCTTCTGGATGGGTGCCACCAGGGCCCCGCAGGCGGGCACCGGCCCCCGGAGGCTGGGTCCGGTCAAATCCGGATTGGTGGCAATGAATTTGGCGCCTTCCTGAATCAGCAGGGTGGCCTCAATGATTTTGGCATAGTCATATTCCTCGGTCTCCGCGATGATGACGTAATCCGGATTATCCGAGGTAATGGTGATTCCCGCTTTTTCAAGTTCATCGGTCACCCCTTTGCCGCCGATCACATAGGCCGAGCAGCCGTTCGGCCGCTGCACTTTGAGAAAACTGGCGGTGGCCATGGCAGAGGTATAAAAATAGTCCTCCGTCACATCGATCCCCATGTTCAACAGCCGCGCCCGCAATTCCAAGGGGGAGTGGTACGAATTGTTTGTTAAAAACAGAAATTTATAATTTCCCTGTTTCAGCCGGCTGACGAATTCTTTTGCCCCGGGGATCAGTTTTGCGCCGGTATACACCACCCCGTCCATATCCAGTATAAAGGATTTGTGGTAAGTTCTGTTGTCTTCGGGCCTCATGATCACCTATCACTCCAATAGTATATGCTTAAAATTTTTTTTTATCGTTAATCGGAAAGCCATC
This sequence comes from Desulfosalsimonadaceae bacterium, assembly GCA_035312245.1. Classification (GTDB taxonomy): domain Bacteria; phylum Desulfobacterota; class Desulfobacteria; order Desulfobacterales; family Desulfosalsimonadaceae; genus M55B175. The sequence goes on along the minus strand of DATGCF010000381.1, from coordinate 2,217 downwards.
TATTTAAGCAGCCATCACCCCTATGGGCGATGCCAGATTTATCAGTCCCTTTTTATATCACCCCATCAATAATCTGTCGATCTGTTCGACCCATTCAAGGTGTTCGGGCTTCATCAGGCAGGCGCGGAGGCAGGCGACCTGCTCCTGGTCCCAGTCAATATCCCAGTGGGATTGAAGGAGGCTCTTCGGAAAGTTGGCCACCGCCAGATGGAGATTTTGTCTGGCTGCGGATTTAAAGATTTCTTTTGAGCGTTTAGAAATTTCACTGGCTTTTCCGGCAAGCGGCGCCCAGACGAGAATATCCAGCTCCGGGCGGAAGGCGGTGAGGAATTGGGCGCTCTCCTGAATTTTTTCAAACAGGGAGATGGCGGCATTCCGGCCATCCGTTAAACCTTTGGCGAATTTTCCACCCCATTCCAGCGGAAACATCCGCATGGTCGCCCATAAGGCGACGGCCGACGCACCTGCACGGGAACATTCCAGGCTGATTTCGCCGAGATGCAGATCTTCGGAACTGAAATAGGTGTAGGGCGAGTCGTGTTTATAGAATCTGCCGACAGACGGGTCTTTGAACACCACGCAGCCGCATCCGTATGGCTGAAGCCCGTGTTTATGGGGATCGACCACGATGGAGTCCACTTCTGAAATCCGGTCAAATGCCCGCCGGGTTTCTGCCGCCAAATTATCGGCGAGGATGAAGTAGCCGCCATAGGCGGCATCCGCATGAATGCGGAAATTGTATTTTTCCTTTAGGCCGAGTATGTCCGCTAACGGGTCCACGGCGCCGGCGGCCGTGGTTCCCAATGTGGCCACCACGGTGCCGACATCTTCCTTCTTTAGCGCATCCTCCAGGGCATTCAAATCCATCCTGGCCCTGGCATCGCAGGGAATGGCTTGAAAGGGCAGCTGGAGGACATCGGAGAGCCGGCTGTGGGTATAGTGGGCCTGTTCCGAGGCGACGATTTTTTGGTCCGGATGAAGTTTTCCCGAGACCCACAGTGCCTCCATATTGGCAATCGTGCCGCCGCCGCACAAATGGCCCAAATGCGTCTCCCATCCGAACATCCCGGCAATATCTGCCACCGCTTCTTTTTCCATGGCGGAACTTGCGCGGCCGCCATCAAGCGCATGGTTGTTCGGGTTGATCCACATCGCCAGCATATAGGCCAGGCGCGCGATGGCATGCGGGGGTTTTAGCATTTGTCCGGCATATAGGGGGTGATGGTAGGGATAATTGTCCTGCATTTTCTCGGCGACATCCAGCATGACGCGCCGCAATCCGGCCATATCCATATCTGCTTCATGTGCCGGTAACTCCTTGAATCCCTCTTCTAATCGATCCAGTGCTTCATGCAGTATACTTAAACTTTCTTTTTCAAATGACATAGCCCGTCCCTGTCGGCTGGATTAACGGTTCATAACGGAATTGATTTCAGCTGAATCTGTCGGTATTGAAGAATCAAGCTATACAAGCAGGGCTTTGATATCAAGTCCTAAATTGAGCGTTCCAAATTTCTAAAATATAAATTTTTGTATTCTTTTAAGGGAGTTGACGCATTTTATAGGTTAAAAATTTGAAACCCTCCGGGATTTTCAATTTCACTGCATCTACTGCGTCAAATGATGTCTCGCATAGGCACCTATAGCTCGACATCATTTTCCTTGTATCTGCGGTAAACTTGAAAATCGCTCAATTTAGGCAAGTGGAAAGTGTTTTCGTGGTTGGATGGCTATCTTCCTGGCGGCCGCCCAGAAGATAACTCCACTGCGCTTAATAGTACTCAGTCCTGAGAAAGCGGGACGGTTCTCGTACTCGTAATCGGCTTTTAAACCCTCCGAGTACGATTACGAGTACGATTACGAATCAAAATGCAAGCATATTAATAAGATTTGGGGAAATTGCTGAACGTCAACACGCAGCGGTGCCGGAACAGCATGGGTTTGATCAATCAGCTGCCTTTGACGCCTTTTTCGATGCGCTCGCCGATCTCTTTGTCAATGTTTTTCCAGTATTCAAATGCCCGCTCTAGCACCGGCTCGGTGACCCCCTTCTTGAGATGACCCACAACGTTTGAGACCAGCCGGTCACGCTGAGCATCGTCCATTACTTCCCGAACCAGGGTCCCGGCCTGGCCGAAGTCGTCATCATCCTTTCGCTTGGTATAGGCGGCGCGAATGAAATCTCCGCTGGCGCTCCATATGGCATCCTCCGGGTAA
>DATGCF010000380.1:0-6084 GCA_035312245.1 Desulfosalsimonadaceae bacterium | reverse complement strand
CATATTTTCAAAAAAACCCCCTATTTGATCACCCGCCGGGTCTTAAACCCCCTGTCGCAGAACCGGCTGACCCGCTCGGTCTACCGGCGGGCGAAAGCCGTAGTGGCGCTTTCATCCGCGGTCAAAGAGCGGATTGAAGCGCATGATCCAGGGCTTGATCAAATCCGAATTATCCCCAGCGCCAAATCGAATCTGCCGTTTGACCTCGAAAATGTGGCTGAATTAAAAAAACAGTATCAGGACAAATTCATTATCGGCCATATTGGCGCGCTGGTCAACAGGGACAAGGGTCAGCACTATCTGATTGAGGCGGCCCGGGCGCTGCGCCCGGAGATGGCGGACCTTTATTTTCTTTTTCTGGGCGAGGGAAAGGATCGGCCGGTTTTCCAGGCCGCGGCAGAAGGACTTGACAACATTGAATTTGCCGGGTTTAAGAAAAATGTGGGTGACTATCTGGCGGTAATGGACCTACTGATACTGCCGTCATTAAAGGAGGGGCTGGGCTCGATTATCCTGGATGCCATGGACTACCGGGTGCCGGTGATTGCAAGTGCGGTAGGCGGGATTCCGGATGTGATTTCCCACGGCCAAAACGGATTACTGGTGCCGCCGGCGGACAGTCAGGCCATTGCCGAGGCCATCAGAGCCCTGTATGCCGACCCGGAAAAACGCCGCACCATGGCAGACGCCGGATTTCAGACCGCCCGCCGGTATTCGGCGGATCATATCGGAAAAGCCTACCTGGATCTTTATGAGGAGCTCTGCTGACCGGTTTTCTGATCCGTCAGAATTGATTGATGCACCTGCTCCGGAAAAATCCCGTATAAACAGTTGTAATGTCCATAGGGGCATCTTCTTTTAAAGCACGGCGAGCATTCAATCCCCAGGTAATGAACCCGGGCTTTGGTGGATAGCGGCGGCGTATATGCCGGGGTGCTGGAGCCATAGATCGCCTGCAGCGGGAGGTTGACTGCGGCCGCCACATGCATCAGGCCGGAATCGTTGGTCACAGCGCAGGCGGCAAGCGGCATTAAGTCAATGGTATCGATAAGCGCGGTCCGGCCGCACAAGTTAATGCCATAATTACCCATGGTATCGGTAATCTGGTCGCCCAGCGCCTTTTCATTGGCAGACCCCATGATCCAGATCTGATAGCCGTCGCTGATGAGCATCTCGCCCAGTTTTTGGAAATAATCCGCCGGCCACTGCTTGGACGGCCCGTAAGCGGCCCCGGGGAAAAAGCAGACTGCCGGCCGGCTTAAATCAAGATTTAAACTGGCGGCGAGTGTCGCCTGGTTTTCCGTATCCACCGACAATGCCGGGTACGGCACATACGCGGGCTTCTTTAGGGTTTCCGCCGGCTCACCTAGATACAGGTATCTCAAAACGGTCTGATCCAGCAGGGTCTTATCCAGCCGCCGCACATCAGTCAGCAGGCCGTACCGGAATTCGCCCAGAAATCCGGTACGCTTGGGGATTTTGGCAAAAAACGGGATCAGTGCGGATTTCCAGGAGCGCGGGGTGACAATGGCCCACGCATACCCCTCATCAATTAAACGTTTCCCGATCTGCCGGCGAATGCGCCAGCCCATGCGGCCATGCCCCACCGGCAGGGGGATCGGCCGGCGGACTTCGGGCATGCGATTGACCAGGGGATGGGACCAATCCGGGGCAACCACGTCGATCCCCGCCTGCGGGTTTTCAGCGATTAATTTTTTATACAGACTCTGGGCCATGACCATGTCGCCGATCCAGGCCGGGCCGATAACGAGTGTCTTCATTGTCAAAATAAAGGGTTTAGGGTTTAGGGTTTAGGGTGTTTGCAAAGACGATCAATTTCGGCCATGACGTCATGGGGCGTTATTTCCAGCATGCATCGGGACGTTTCACAGTGGCGGCGGTTGCACGGGACACAGGGCAAGTCCTTTTGGACCACCGCGCCATGGTACGGCCCGGTGCGCCGCGGGTCTGACGGGCCGAACAGGGCCACCACCGGCCGGCCCAGAGCCACTGCCAGATGCATGGGCCCGGTATCGCAGCTTACCACAAGTGTGGCCCGACTGATTAAAGCGGTTAATTCATCGATGGATGTTTTCCCGGCCATATTGATCGGCCGGGTTTTCGCGGCCGCGATGATATCCTCGGCCATTCCAAAATCTTCCGGCCCGCCGGTAATCACGGAAGGTTGGTTGTATTTTTGATCCAAAAAATCCGCCAGGCCGGCAAAGCCTTCTATCGTCCACCGGTTGGCCGGCTTGGTGGCGCCGATATTTAAAACAAAAAAATTTGCCGGGAGGGCATCCGGGAGGGCATCCGGAACCGCAATTTCCCAGGCGACAGGCTCGGTCGGTGCGCCCAAATAATCGGCAAATTCCAAATACTGGGAAAGCATATGGCGGCCCGGATCAGCCGGCGGAATCCGTTCAAACGGCAGAATCCAGGTCATTTCCTTGCACCGCCGCCGGTCAAATCCGATCCGCCGCGCCGCCTTTGCCATTAAGACAAACAGCCCGGACTTCCAGAGGCGCTGCAAATCCAGGACCAAATCAAAATCATTTGCTTTCAGCTGCCGGCTTGTCGGCCGCACCTGGGTCCGCCAGTTGCGCTTGTCAAACCGGATGATCTGGTCCACACAGGGATGCCGCGAAAGCAGCGGCTCGCTAAGCGGCTCAACCAGCCAGAAAATGCGGGCGTTAAAATGGCGCTTCAGGGAAACCGCCAGCGGAAGGGTATTAATCACATCCCCTAATGCCCCGAGTTTTACAAACAGGATATCCATTCGCCCGGCCGTTACTTAATTTCGCGTTTACATTCAACTATCGAACGGATATACATCAGGCAGATCTAAAACACAACCACGGCGATCTTATGGCATATACATACACCTTTAACGCCTATCATATCGGTTCAGCCGGGCCGCTGAACAAATCCCAGCTCGCACAGCTAACCGGGCATTTCGGCCCGCCGGCGTATAACGGAAACGGGGTTCTTTCCGGCCGTCATGCAGTCAAACGGCTTGACCTGCAGAAGGTGGGAAAAGTCGTGGTCAAGCAGTTTGCCAGGGGCGGCATGCTTCGCCATATCAACCGATCGACCTATATCAAATCCGGCAAAACGCGGGCGCAGGCGGAATTTGAGCTTTTGGCAAAACTTCGTGGACTGGGCGTTAATGCGCCTGAACCGGTGGCCTATGCATTCTGCGGGAGATTTTTTTACCATGCCTGGCTGATTACCCGGGAAATTGAAGCAGTGGAAAGCCTTGCCGAAGTTGCTTTAAAAGACCCGAAACGGGCGCATCAATTGCTGGATCCTGTGACTGGCCAGATCCGCCGCCTGATAGAAAACCAAATCCACCATGTGGACATGCACCCGGGCAATGTTTTGGTGGGACTGGATGATGAAATTTACCTGATTGATTTTGACAAAGCCAAAATAAGCCGACTATCACCTGAAAAACTGGCCGCCAAATACTGCCGCAGATGGCACCGGGCGGTTATCAAGCACCATCTGCCGGATGTTCTGGATACGGCGTTTCAAGGACAGCTGTGTGAGGGGGAAGGGTGTAGGGTTTAGGGTGTGGGGTATTAGGTGAATTAAATCAAATATTTATGCTTTAAGTAGTTCACGGTTCACGGTTCACAGTTCAATGTCATACAAACTTAGTGCCTTAATGCCTCAGTGCCTTTAAAGTTATTTATAGGCTCGGTCCCGGGGGAATACGTACAAGAAACTGATCGTACTCAGTCCCGCGTGCGCGGGACGGTTCTCGTACCCGTACTCGGGGAATTAAAAGGCCGATTACGAGTACGAGTACGAATCATAAGTCACTTTCTGCAAAAATACCCCCGTGACGACATAAATCGCTTTTAGCGAAGCCATCAGAATTTACTTTTTCATCCGTTTCGAGGCTTTGATCGGATTGATTTTCTGGGTCTTTTCCGTGGTCTCCATGGCCACATGGGTGGCCAGATTGCAGTTGCCGTTTTTCCACTTGACGGATGGATCCGGCGCCACGGTGCAGTACCAGCCGCCTTCATACGCCTTGCTCCGGTTGCATCCGCTGCAGGCCTCAAGGATTTCATAGCAGGATCCGCCATTGAATGAGCAGCCATTGGCTGTCATGAATGGACATTCTTCACCTTTTCGAACTGTTGTGCATTTCATTGGTTCTTCCCCCCTCGTAAGCTTAATAATATAAGGACGGCGCCGGAAAGATACACTTGCCGGCGCCGTCAAAAATTTGTTTTAAACTTGTCAGCTATCGTGTGGATTAAATTTTAAAAGGTGAAAAATAATCCAATAATTTATTGCTGTCAATATTTTTCCATATATTTTTATTCAATTTTTGCATCACAGCCAAAACAGGCCTTGTACCAAACATAAAATCCGTGTAAAAAAATAAGCAGCAAAAAAATTTTACCCAATACCCAAAATCTAAAATCCGTGAAGTATTCTCCCGGGGCGTACGCCAGGGACCGGGCGTAAAAGAAACTTTAAAGGCAATGAGTTTTTTAAACTTTAAACCGTGAGCTTTGCCACCCCCTTTAAAAGGGGCGACCACCTGAGCCCCCCTTTGAAAAAGGGGAAACTACCTGAACCCTCCTTTGAAAAAGGTCGGATTGGGGGGATTTATATTGGGCCATGATAAAAAATCCTCCTAAATCCCACTTTGCTAAAGGGGGACTTAAAGGAAATTGCCATTTTTATAGGCCTTTTCCAAAGCCAAAGGCACTGAGTCTACTAAACATAGAACCTTGAACTGTGAACCGTGAACTCAAAGAGATATAAATGACCCTGCAGCAGGCTAAAGACGTTTTAAAAATTGAAGCAGACGGTATTATCAAGCTGGCCGAGCGGATTGATGACAACTTTACCCGGCTCGTGGACATGATTTATCAATCCCGGGGCCGGGTGCTTATCGCGGGCATTGGAAAATCCGGGATCATCGGCCGAAAGATCGTGGCCACCTTAAACAGCACCGGCACCCGCGCCATTTTCCTGCATCCGGTGGAAGCCATGCACGGGGACTTAGGCATGGTATCCGGTGACGACATCTTTATTGCCCTGTCTAACAGCGGAGAAACCGACGAGTTAAACATCCTTTTGCCCAGTATCCGAAGCGCCGGATGCCCGGTCATCGCATTTACCGGCAATCCCCATTCCACCCTGGCCCAGGAAAGCGACCTGGTGATTGATGTGGGGGTTGAGGCGGAAGCCTGCCCGCTCAACATGGCGCCGACGGCCAGCACCACCGCGCAGCTGGCCATGGGGGATGCCCTGGCCGTGGTGCTGATCGACAAGCGTAAATTTACCGCCCAGGATTTTCACAAATTCCATCCCGGCGGCTCGCTGGGCAAGCGGCTTTCCTTTAATGTCGAAGAAATCATGCTGACCGGGGATGCAGTTCCCTGGGTGTATGAAGGAACAGACATACACGCGGCACTGACAGTGCTGGATCAAAAGCGATTAGGCGTGGTGCTTATTTTAAACCCCGGCGACGAGCTGAGCGGCATTATCACAGACGGCGATGTCCGGCGTATGGTGATCAACCGCACCGAAATCCCCAATCATCCGGCCGAAGATTTAATGATCAAAGGGCCCCGGCGGGTAACCCCGACCACCCCGCTGTATGATGCCCTATACATCATGGAAACCCATCAAATTACGGTTTTACCGGTTGTTGACAGAGACAACCGGGTGGCCGGCATTCTCCATCTGCATGACATTCTGGGCAAAGGGTCCATTAAATTCAACGGCGGCGCATAAGAAAATAAGTATATCCAATATTTAAAAATCATAAGATTTTAAACAGAATAGCGATTCTTGGCCCAAGAATCCAAGTCCATTTCAAGGGTGGTCCACCAATAAATAGAGGGATCACCAAACTCATGCAACTTTTTCAATCTGCCCACCTCGCGGTAGCCGAAATGTTTCTTATACCAAGCAATAGTTTTCGGCAAATCTGCATTAGTGGTAACTTTCTTGACACCTCTCGCAGCCATGGCTTCTATACGTATTGTCTGTAGCTTAATACCAATTCCGAGCCGCCGGCAGTCTGGGTGCTCAACTATCAGGGTCGTCTTG
>DATGCF010000379.1:0-11686 GCA_035312245.1 Desulfosalsimonadaceae bacterium | reverse complement strand
CGATCCTCAGCCGTAAAAATAATGGGCTGTTTTTGATCTCCCCGGGCCATCAGGGTGCCGTCAATTCTTAGGGAATAGCCCTGGCCAGGGTCCGGCGATGATCGAAAAATGACCTCCACCCCCGGGTTAATGCGCAAGGTGGTATCAGCGTCCACCCGCACATCACCCGTGATATTAACCGGGCTGTCAGCGAGCGTCCAACGGCTGTCCGAGCTGATAACGCCATTGACATCCAGTGCGTAGGCTGGCTTGAGGCAAAAGCAGCATAATATCAAGAAAATGAGTACTCCCTTGATGAGAAGATCTTTTTTTTCTATCATTTCCCCTCCAATTTTCTTTCGCCTAACGGCTTAGCCTCATAGGCTGCCGGGGGCTCAGTGTTACCCTGATCATCGCCCGGTTTTCGGTGTAATCATTTACGTCAATATCCGAATCAAGGTCCCTGAACGTGTAGTTCGCTTCTATGAACATCCAGGAAAGTATTTGGTATGTCAGGTTGGCAGAGGCTCTCACGATGCCATCCTCCCGCTCGGGTTCCAGTTCCGTATAAATGTTTCGCCTGTAGTCAATTGTAAAATCAGTGGTCAGGCGCCTGCTTAGAGGATGGGTAAAGCGACTGGTTACCCCGTAAAACGTGTTGAACCCTAAGTTTTCGGCGCCCGTGGCCGCCCGGTCATAGCCGGCGCTGCCCGAAACAGAGAAGGTGGTTCCCCGCTGCCAGGCGTAAGTGGTTTGTATCATTCCCACCGCCCCATTTTCATCCTCGCCGAATTCGTTATCCTGGAAGAAATAGCCGAAGCTGCCGCTTAGACTTGAATTGAAATATTCATCCCAGACAAATCCCACCGCCGGGCTGTAGACCTGGTAGTCCTCGCCTTCAGCGACATAATTGGTGAATTCATGGGTATACTCGGCATAAACATCAAAGTGCGGGCTAAATCGCCTTGTGATACGGAGCCTGGCAGAGATATCATTATAATCTTCGGAGATATCGAACGCTCTCTTGGTATAACTTATTTCCGATTCAGCCCCGAGTTTGTTCGGGATCGGCCAGTAATTCAAAATGATACGTGGGGTATGTAGATCGCGATCCTCAATATCCCCGCCTCTATTTTTCAAAACATAGTATTCATATCCGAATTCTATCGAATTTTCCGGCCCAAACCGGTTGATTGCGGTGAAAGCCGCCGTGTTTGTATAATAGGGCTCTCTTCCCTGCCGGACGGTGGTGTCAATCTCGGTAATCGGTTCTTCCGTGTCATAAAGGGGTTCTTCGGTGTATAAATAGGCGTTTGTGAATTCAAGTTCGGTTGTGCGGCTGATTTGCCTGGATGTGCTTAATTCAGCATTATGGCGCAGGGTATTAAATTCCGGAAATCGCAGGTAATTGGCGTAGGTTGGCGCGTAAACCAGTGATAAACTGCTGAGCCGACCCGTCATGCTGATATCAATGACCGGGCTGACGGTGGTGATAAAATCATGTTCTTCATTTTCGGGGGTTAGGTCTATATTGTCCGTATAGGTATTTCCTGCAGACAATTCCGGATGGAGGGTGACAGCGGCAGAAGCAGGATGGCAAATTAGAATGATAGGCAATAAGATAAGTATGACATGTTTAAAACCGAACATCTGGCAGATGAAATATTTCATTCGATCCTTTTCCAGAATAGGTAAAATTCAGCATAATGCCCAGCCACGGCATTGCGCCAAAAAGGGGATAATTTTTCAGATGGAGGTTTAAACTGTTCGCCTGCTATCCAGCATATTATATGTATTTTTATTTATCATTTTGAATTCAATATTTAAACAGAAAAATCAATGCAATGCCATTAATTTAAACAACCGGAAAGCTCGGTCGTTATTTCCATGGGCAGCGGGCAAATTCAGTAAATGCTGGACTTTTACTGTGCCTGTTTTATTTTCAAAATTATGATGTTTTGTTTAATTAAGGAAAAAGGGGAATCCCATGAAATTTTATCCAGTTGCCATAATCATTTTTGTTTTTTGCCTGGCCGCGCAGTCTTTTGCGTTGATTGAAGTGGAAAAAAGCTTTGTCCGGTTTCAGGGGGAAACCGTAAGCGTTGATGATCCCGTGGGGCATCTGGTTGGGGCTTTTGGCGAGCCCTATCACAAAGAGAAAAAAACGAACTGGACCCGGGTGGGCCGCAACCGGGTGGTGGAGCGGGATGTCTTTTTGTGGTTTTATCGCCTGGGCGGGGCATATGGCGGTGAAACAGATGATTACAAGTTTATCATATACGACGGTATTGTTCAGAAAATTGTGGAGATCGATTAATCCTTTGGGGTAATCAATATTTTTGGTGGTCCCAGCGGGACTCGAACCCGCGTTTCCGGCGTGAGAGGCCGGCGTCCTAGGCCACTAGACGATGGGACCAAAGATGGAAGGAAAGGGTGTTCAGGATAGTCAGATCCTGTTTAATTGTGCCCAACCTTATTTATCGGCGGGGTTTTTGTCAATTATATTTTTGATGGCTTTATAAATTAGGTAACGCAAAAAGACGCTCAAAAATCCGTCCTCACTGTCATTTCGAGCGGCCGCGAGAAATCTTTTGCGACAAGATTCCTCGTCACTATCGTTCCTCGGAATGACAGTGGCGGAACGGTCCGGAATAACAACATATATTATTTAGTTCCTTATTACACAGAGCGGCTCACCGTGCGGGCGGCAGGCGCTCCGTCTTGACCCCCCGCCGGAAGCCGAAGATCAGGTAAATGAGCCAGCCGACAAACGGCACCAGGCCGATCAAGTACCAGATCACCTTTTCTTTTAGCGTCTTAAAATCCTTTATCGATATATCCACCAGCGCCCACACCGTTAGCAGCAGAAACGGGATGCAGAGGATGACGAAGGTGGCGGCGGCCTTTATTCCCATTCTTAGCCTTTCAGTTTGTCCGAGATTTTAAGCACGATATTAACGTAATATTTACTGTGATTATAGTGATAAACCACATCCCCGGCTTCCTCTTTGCTTAATCCCGGTTTCCAGCCATAGTGCTTCAGGTAATTGGCGATGCTCGCAATCGCGTCGCCATGGTCAAACAGGTTGATCCGGCCGTCGCCGTTTCCGTCTTCCGCGAAGATTAAAACATTGCTCGGCATGAACTGCGCAATGCCCAAGGCCCCCGCATAGGAGCCGCTGATTTCATGGGGATCAAAGTTTTCACTGTCCACATATTCAATAAACGCCTTCAATTCCCGGTAAGCCCATTTGGATTTGCGATCCGCTTTTTTTTCAAATTTTTCCCGGGTGATATCCACATCCGACGGGAGATTGTTCCAGAAGCGCTCCCTTACCTGGGGGTCGGTTAAGGCCGCCATGGTGGCAAGGGTATTAATAACCGAGCGGTTGCCCACGTATGTGCCCAGCCGGGTTTCCACCAGCATGATCGCGGTGATCACCGATTTATCGACCCCGTATTTTTTTTCAACTTTTTTCAGCTGCTCTTCGTGGGCGGCCATGTAATCCTTTGCGGATCGGATCGACTTGGCCGAAAGAAACTGGTCATAATTCAGGGTGGATTCCCGGTGCCTGAAATAGGCGGATATGCCGTCAATGTCAAAGTTAATGGCGGAATTATTAAAAATTTGATTGATCAGATCGGCACTGAACTCATCTGCGATCAGGCGTTTTTGAAGGGCTGTGAAATAGTCCGGTTCGGATTCAGCACAGGCCATACCGGTATGGATTGAAAAAATGATCGCCAGGGTAAGGCCAAATAGGCAAGCCTGCTTCAAGAAGGATAATGCCAATCTCACGTTTCACCTCCGCTTGGTTTTGTGTTATCTGGCAGTTTGGTATGTTATAATTTTAACGTCAATCTCATATCGCCGCCGGGGGGCAGTGCCAGGTGGTCGAGAAAGCAGATTTCCGACAATCCCTCTTCGCAGGCGCATTCCGCATATTCGCGCATGCTGCCGTCAGCATGGTTGCAAAGCGCGGTATAAACGTGATAATCAGTCGTTTGGCGATGTTTTTCGTGTTGCCGCCCGGCTTTCAGGCATATCCGCTCCATTTATGAATGCCATTCATTGTCGGGTCTGTCAAACCGGAATTCTTGACGGCTTCGCAAAACGTCCAATATCTTTGTTTCGCTGCATCCCTCGGAATTTCACGTACGAGTCAGTACGCTGCATTCCTCGGGTTTTGCGCGCCGCGATCTTGAACTTTTTTCTTTGCCGTCCCAGAATCGACTTTTTACGAGTCCATCAAGCTTGGAAAGTCTCATTTTATGAAAAAAAGCGCACGCGTTATATACTGCTGCCAGGAATGCGGCCACCAGACGCCCAAGTGGATGGGCAGGTGCCCGGAATGCGGGGGGTGGGATACCCTGATTGAGGAGAAGCCGGCGCCATCGGACCGGTCCGGCAGAGGCGGCGGCAGCCTTTCCGCCCAAGTCACCCCGGTGCCCATTGATTCGGTGGAGCTTGACGAAGAGTATCGGATATTGACCGGCATCCGGGAGTTTGACCGGGTGCTGGGCGGCGGCATTATCGACGGGAGCCTGGTGCTGATCGGCGGCGATCCAGGCATCGGCAAATCCACCTTGATGCTGCAGGTCTTAAACAGCCTGTCAAAAAGGAATCAAAAGGTCCTCTATGTATCCGGTGAGGAATCCATCCGGCAGCTCAAAATGCGCAGTCAGCGCCTGAATGCGGTGTCCGCGAATATGCTGGTGGCCTGTGAAATAAACATCGAATCCATCCTGACCACGGTTGATCATGTAAAACCCGATGTCCTGGTGATTGATTCCATCCAGACCATGTTTTCTCCGGATGTCACCTCAGCGCCCGGCAGTGTCAGCCAGGTGCGGGAGGCCACCATGAAGCTCATGGTCATGGCCAAGCAGACCGGGGTGCCGGCCTTTCTGATCGGCCATGTCACCAAAGAAGGGGCCATTGCCGGGCCGCGCTTGATGGAGCACATGGTGGACACGGTACTCTATTTTGAAGGCGATCAGAACCATGTGTTTCGGATTCTGCGGGCGGTGAAGAACCGGTTCGGGTCCACGAATGAGATCGGGGTATTTGAAATGAAGGAGGCGGGGCTTGCCGAGGTGCCGAACCCATCTGCGGTGTTTCTGGCCGAGCGCGCGGAAAATGCCGCCGGCTCTGTGGTCACCGCCTGCATGGAGGGCACCCGGCCGATTCTGGTGGAGCTTCAGGCCTTAATCAGCAGCGCCGGGTTCGGCACGCCCCGGCGGACTGTCCTCGGTCTGGATCACAACCGGGTTTCCCTTCTGGTGGCGGTGATGGAGAAAAAGCTTGGGCTTAACATGGCCGGCCATGATATCTTTATGAATGTGGCCGGCGGGGTCAAGGTCTCTGAGCCGGCCGTGGATCTGGGCATTGCCTCGGCCGTGGCCTCGAGTTTTCTGGACCGCCCGATACCTGAGAAAATGATGCTTCTGGGCGAGGTCGGCCTGGCCGGCGAGGTGCGGGGGATTTCCCAGCTTGAGCAGCGCATCAGCGAAGTCCGGAAGATGGGGTTTACCCGCTGCATTGTGCCCAAAAGCAGCCTGAAGGCGGTTTCAAAAATGGAGGGCATCGAGCTGATCGGGATTAATCAATTGGCTGAAATGATGGATTTGTTATTTTGACAGAAAATTTTGTAAACTGATATTAATTGACACTTTAGCAATTTCTGTGTATGAAACGCCGCAACCCCAAGTCAAGACAACAACCTGATTATTATGCGAAACGGGCCAGGCAGGAAAAGTTTCCGGCCCGTTCCGTATATAAATTGCAGGAGATACAGAAAAAATACCGCCTGATCAGAAAAGGGCACAAGGTGCTCGATCTGGGGTGTGCGCCGGGGTCCTGGCTGAAATATGCCGCGGATCTGACCAGTGATCAGGGCCTGATTGTAGGCGTCGATTTAAAACCGGTGACCGAGAAGCTGCCCGCCCATGTCCGGGTGCTGGAAGCCGATGTCATGGCCCTGGCGGAGGATTCCGAAAAATGCGCAGAGTTTTTGGGAAGCGGCTTTGACGCGGTTTTAAGCGATATGGCGCCGGCCACCACCGGCAAAAAGGATGTGGATGCGGCCCGCTCCTATAACCTGAGCCGGGCGGCGCTTGGCATCGCGGAATCCGTGCTGCCCGCGGGCGGCGTATTTGTTTGCAAAATATTTCAGGGACCGGATTTCGAGGAATTCATTGCAGCGGTGAGAGCAAGGTTTGAGGCGTGCCGGATATACAAACCGCAAAGCACGCGCAAAGAGAGCAAAGAAACATATGTTATCGGCATCAGCCGAAAATAGGAGGAAAATAAATGGCAGGACATAGTAAATGGGCAAATATCAAGCATCGCAAAGGCGCGGAGGATGCCAAACGCGGCAAGATCTTCACCAAGCTCACCAAGGAGATCATTGTGGCCGCCCGCATGGGCGGAGGTGATCCAAACGCCAATCCGAGGCTTCGGGCGGCGATACAGAGTGCCAAAAGCAACAACCTGCCAAAAGATAAAGTCGAGCGCGCGATCAAAAAGGGGACCGGCGAACTCGAGGGTGTCAATTACGAGGAGACCAATTACGAGGGCTACGGCCCCGGCGGCGCGGCGGTGCTGGTGGAATCCATGACGGACAATAAAAACCGGGCCGTCTCGGAAATCCGGCATATTTTCAGCAAGCACGGCGGCAAGCTCGGCGAAAACGGCTGTGTGGACTGGATGTTTGACAAAAAGGGCTGGATTGCGGTCAAGAAATCAGATACGGACGAGGAAACCCTGATGACCGTGGCTTTGGATGCCGGTGCCGAGGATATCCGGGAGGAAGATCAGGAAAATTTTGAAATCATTACGCCGCCGGATGCGTTCGAGGATGTCAAGGCCGCATTAAGCGAGGCGGAAATCCCCTATGAGAATGACGAGGTCACCATGCTCCCCCAGTCCTATATTAATCTGAGCGGCAAGGAGGCCGAGCAGATGTATCGGCTGATGGATGCCTTGGATGATAATGACGACGTGCAGAAGGTTTATACCAACGCGGATATACCGGATGAAGTAATCGCAGAAATGCAGTGATGGCTTCATAAAAAGCGATTTATTCCGCCGCGGCGGTATTTTTGCAGTAAGTAACGTTTAATTCGTACTCGTACGCGTGCTCGTACTCGTAATCGGCTTTTAAATTTTCCCGAGTACGATTACGAGTACGAGAACCGTCCCGCTCACGCGGGACTGAGTACGATCAGTTACTTGGAAGTTCAATATCTGTGTTGCGCTGCATTCGTCGGAATTTCACGGACTACTGCGTACCCTTCATTCCTCGGGATTTTGCGCGCCTTGATCTTGAACTTTTTCTTTTGCCATCAAAAAGAAGGTTTTTATGCTTACAGCTCGATCATTTTCTGGACCGCCCGCATGGCTGGTTCCCGAATGTGATCGGGCACTTTGACCTCGCCGGCGAGCCCCTCAAGGCTGGCCGCCACATCGGCCAGCCCGATTTTTTTCATATCCGGGCAGACCATCGCCTCAGATGCCGCTACAAAAGTTTTATCCGGACAAGCCTTTTTCAACGGATAAATAAGCCCCACTTCAGTGCCCACGATAAGCGTCTGAGCACTTGACTCCCTGGCGAATTTGAGCATCCCTGAGGTGCTCGCCACCGCATCGGCGATTTCTAAAACCTCGGTCCGGCACTCCGGGTGGGCCATGAAGAGCGCATGCGGAAATTCCTGCCGCCGCCGGGTGACTTCCGCCGGGGTTAACCGGTCATGATACGGGCAGTATCCGTCCCAGGCATAAATGGTCTTATCGGTTTTTGTGGCCGTGTACCGGGCCAGGTTCCGGTCCGGCACCATGAGGATATCCCGGGATAAGAGGCTGTTTGCGACCTTTATGGAATTGGCTGAGGTACAGCAGATGGTGGACATGGCTTTAACCGCGGCGCTTGAATTCACATAGGTGACCACCGGGATGTCCGGAAGCGCCTTGATCCTTGCAGACAGTTGGTGCGGGGTAATCATATCCGCCATGGGGCAGCCCGCGCTTTTATTCGGCAGAAGCACGGTCTTGTCCGGACACAGGATGGAGGCGGTCTCCGCCATGAACTGGACCCCGCAGAACACAATCACATCCGCCTCCGTCCGGGAGGCTTTGATGCTCAGTTCCAGGGAATCCCCGCAGAGGTCGGCAATGTCCTGGATTTCCGGCGGCTGGTAGTTGTGGGCCAGGATAATGGCGTTTTTATCTGCTTTAAGCCGGGTGATGGTATCAGCGATGTTTTCCTGCATGCGGGCTGTATGATCCTGTTTTGGCTTTATTGTTCCAGCTGAACCACATCAGCGCCGTCGGGAATTTCAAATTGAAATTTCGAAGGGCTGATCTGGTCTTTGAACTCGATGTTTTTAAAATTGATCCGGGTTTCATCCCCATAGGCGTTTTGGGTGGTGACACTTTCCACGATAAAGGTGTCCGGATCGATGTTTAGAAAAATTTTGGATATTTCCAGTTCCTTCTGCTTCGGGATGAGCTTTAATGTGAGGTGGCCGGGGGCTTTGGGGGCCACCTTCTCAACCGTGAACTCTTCCTTGACCAGTTCAATATTGGAGAGAAAGCTCGCGCCCTTGCCGTTTCCGAAATAGGTGAGGGCGTCGCCCACAATGACCTGGTTATCCGAGGGCCGGTAAATCCACAGGGTTTCGCCATTTGTGATGATGGCATGCTGATCCGGGGTTTCATATTCCCACCGCATCATGCCCGGATGTTTAAACCATGCCCGGCCGGTGGCGGTGTCTGTGATGTCCATGGCCTCAAGGGTCGATTCCTGGACGAATTCGGCCTTTATATCCGCCCCGCCATACCGGGCTTCCAGTTGGGCAATAATTTTTTCCTTGGACAGGCTGTCTGAGGGTGGGGCGGATTGACAGACGCCAGGGCATGCAAGCAGAAAGAGCCCGCATAATGCCGTACAAGCCAAAAATCGCATGAAGGTTGACTCCTTACTAGTCTCGTTGCCGTTTATTGAATCAATAAAGCCGAAGGCATCGGTTAAAATTAAGCTTATTTTTTTAGCAGATTCAACCCTGAATGTAAATGAAATGCCATAAAAATCAGCCCGCAACCTCCCATTCAATTAGCCGGCCAATGCCCGCCCTTGTTAATAACTACCTGATTTTTAACTTAAACTTTATAAATCAAATGCTCAGAATTTTCTTGACACAATTTTAGCATTCCTGTATTCAATATTTTTTATTTTTGCAATTGGATTTATCATTTAGATAATTGGGAGTTTAATTTCAGCCAGGAGGTTATTATGAGAAGAATTGAAAAGGCGGCCGTAATCGGTTCCGGTATTATGGGTGGCGGAATTGCCGCCCTGCTTGCCAGTGCCGGAATCCCCACAGTTCTTTTGGATATTGTTCCCTTCGATTTAAAAGATGAGGAAAAAAATGATCCGAAAGCCAGAAACCGAATCGTCCAGGGCGGTCTGGACGCGGCTGTAAAAGCCAAGCCGCCGTTGTTCATGGACAAGAAAAAAGACGTGGAACTCATCACCATCGGCAACTTAGAAGATGATCTGGACAAGATTAAGGATTGCGACTGGATCGTTGAGGTTGTGGTGGAAAAACTGGAAATTAAGCAGGATCTTTTCAAAAAGGTCGACGGCGTCCGCAAGCAGGGGGCGGTTGTCAGTTCCAATACCTCCGGCATTCCGCTGCAGCAGATGTCCAAGGATTTAAGCGAGGATATGCGCCAGCATTTCCTGGGCACCCACTTTTTCAACCCCGTCCGCTACATGCACCTGTTAGAGATCATCCCCGGGCCGGAAACCCTGCCCGAGGTTCTCAATTTCATGGCGGATTTTGGTGAAAAATTCCTGGGCAAAGGCATTGTCTGGGCAAAAGACACCCCCAATTTTATCGGCAACCGCATCGGTGTCCAGAATATCGGCAAGGCCATGCAGGCCATGCTGGAGCACGGGCTGAGCATCCCGGAAGTTGACGCCATTTTCGGCCCGCCCATGGGGCGCCCCAAAACCGCGGTTTTTAAAACCTCAGACCTGGTGGGTCTGGATACCATGAAGCATGTGGCGGATAACTGCTACAATATGTGCCCGGATGACGAAATGCGGGCAACTATGGCCATGCCGGATTTCGTCAAAACCATGGTGGAAGAGAAAAATCTGCTCGGCAACAAAACCAAGGCCGGCTTCTATACCAAGGAACTCACCCCGGAATGGAAACAGATCCGCAAGGTCATCAATCCCCAGACCATTGAATATGAAGAATACGGCAAAGCCGATTTAGCCTGCCTGCAGGAAGCCAAGAAAAAGGAATCTCTTCCCGAAAAAATGCGCGCCATCGTCTACGGCGATGACAAAGGCGCCAAATACGCTTGGGATGTGGTTTCAAACGGCTTGATTTATGCGGCCAACCGGATTCCCGAAATTTCCGATACCATCGTTGATATCGATAACGCCATGAAATGGGGCTATAACTGGGAACTCGGCCCTTTTGAATCGTGGGACGCCATCGGGGTCAAGGAATCCGTGGAGAAAATGGAAGCAGACGGCCTGACCGTGCCGGGCAATGTGAAGGAAATGTTAAATTCGGGCGCCACCAGTTTCTACAAGCTGGACGGCGGCACACGGATGTTCTTTGACTTTGCGTCAAATACCTATAAACCGGTCCCGATGAGCGATAAGCAGATTATTCTCGAAGACCTGCGGGCCAACAACAAGGTGGTCAAGTCGGTCGCCTCATGCTCGCTCATCGACTTGGGCGACGGGGTCTTTGACCTGGAATTCCATTCCAAGATGAATGCCATCAACAATGAAATGGTGGAGTTCATGGCTGAAGCCGGCGAATATGTCAAAGAAAATGGTGTCGGTATGGTGATCGGCAATCAGGCCTCCGGCATGCCTGCGCCCTTCTCTGCCGGCGGGGACCTCGCCTATATGCTGAGCTGTGCTAAAGACGGCAATTTTAATGAAATTGATAAATTCATTCGCACCGTTCATACGGGTATCATGGGCACCAAATATGCGCCGTTTCCGGTTGTGGCCGCCCCCTTCGGGCTGGCTTTGGGCGGCGGCTGCGAGGTCTGCCTCTCAGCCGATAAGATCGTCGCCAACGCGGACCTGTTTATGGGGCTTGTTGAAATCGGCGCCGGTCTTGTTCCGGGCGGCTGCGGCATGATCCATCTGTGGCGCAATTTCATCGAATCCAAGCCGGATATTGCCAATCTGACGGATTTCTCCGGATACTTTATCCAGGCATTCATGAATGTGGCCCAGGCAAAAGTCTCCAATTCGGCAGCGGATGCCCGCAGCAAGGGTTACCTCAGGCCCACCGACCGGATTGTCTTTAACAAGGACACCCAGATCGGCGAGGCCAAGAAAGAGGTCTTGAAGATGGTGGATGACGGCTATGTCCCGCCAAGAAGGGTTAAACGACCGGTATTCGGCCGGGAAGCCCATGGCATGCTCTGGTCCGAAATGTTGAACATGAGCATCGGCGGCTACATTACCCCGCACATGGAAGCCATCGCCAAAAAAGCCGCTTACTGCATGTCCGGCGGTGATGTGCCCCAGGGAACCATGGTCAGTGAAGAGCATCTGATGAACCTGGAACGCGAGGCCTTTGTGGAGCTCTGGAAAACAGAGAACACCCAGAAAATGGCCGAGCATATGATGACAACCGGCAAGCCCTTGATGCTGTAATAAAA
>DATGCF010000378.1:0-12659 GCA_035312245.1 Desulfosalsimonadaceae bacterium | reverse complement strand
GACCGGGCAGCCGCCCCATAGGAAATTAAAACTGTGGGGGCATCCTCCAGATAGTATTCCTTCCATAGGGTCATGTGATCCGCATTATGATCGATTTTATCCACCAGATGCCGGATGAGGCCATAGACGATTTTGGGGTTTTCCGTGGGAAAGCCCCACATATCATGAAAAAGCCCGGTGACGTTGTATCGGTGCACGCCGCCGAAATCCGACATGGGCAGCCGGCCGTCCTCCCGGGGAAGATAGGGGTGATAGTCCACGCCTTGGGAAACCGTTGTTTTAAGCCGCCCCACGGTGGGAATAGCGCCTTCGGCCGGGATATCCAGGCGCTCCCGCAGATGCCCGGTGGTCTCATCCAGCAGCAGGATGACCGGCGTGCGATAGGTCTCCGCAAAACTGAAGGCATTGACGGTCATGGTAAATATATCCTGGTTCGTGGAGGCGGTAAGGGCCACAATGGCATGTTCCCCATGAGTCCCGTAGCGGGTCTGATTGACATCACCCTGGCTCACATGCGTTGGCAGGCCCGTGGACGGGCCGCCGCGCTGGACATTGACGATAACGCAGGGAATTTCCGTCATAATCGCATAGCCCAGTGCTTCCTGCATGAGGGAAAAGCCGGGACCGCTGGTGGCGGTCATTACCTTGTGCCCGGTTAAAGAGGCGCCGATAATGGCGCAAATGGAGGCGATTTCATCCTCCATTTGAAGAAATTTTCCCCCACTTTTTGGCAGCCGCTTCGCCATGAATTCCATGATTTCCGATGACGGGGTGATGGGATAGCCGGCGAAAAAATCAAGCCCCGCATAAAGCGCGGCTTCGGCGCATGCCACGTTGCCTTGTACAAATTTGAGCGACTGGGTCATAGAATTCGTTTATTCCTCGCAGATGACTTCGATGGCCAGATCCGGGCACCGGTATTCGCAAAGCCGGCAGCAGATGCAGGCATCGGGTTGGGCCGCATGGACTTTTTGTTCATCATCGAGTTCGAGTACGCTTTTCGGGCAGAAATGCACGCATATGCCGCAGCCTTTGCACCATTCCCGCTCTATGCGGTGTTCTTTGAGTTTCGGTTTACCCATGGGTCAGATCTGCATTTTTGTATGGATTCAGGGTTGGCCGGCCAAAGCATCCGTCGGCAGCAGCAGGCTGAAGGTTGATCCCTCCCCCTCCTTGCTTTCAAACTCGATCCGCCCCCCATGCGCCTCCATAATTTTTTTAGTGATCGCAAGCCCTAGCCCCGTGCTGATCTCGCCGGCGGTTGGGCGCACACTCAGCCGGTGGAATTCACTGAACAGCATGTTCTGCTCCTCACGCGGAATACCCGGCCCCTCGTCATGAACGCTAAATACGGCATGGTTATTGGTCTGGTATAGATCAATGGTTATGCTCGTACCGGTAGGCGAGAATTTCACGGCATTGCTGATCAGATTGTCAAAGGCCTGGCTGATTCGATGGGGATCAAAAGAAATATTCTTGATTTCGTTTAATTGGGGGGTTATCTGGATATGTTTCTGGTCGGCCTGGACTGCGTGAAGCCGGATGCGCTCTTTGGCCAGTTCTTTTAATGAGCCGGGCTGATGTACGATGTCCAGTCGGCCGCTTTCAATCCGGGAGATATCCAGCAGGTCATTGATCATTGCCAGCATATTGCGGCTGGTTGAGTGGATAATGGATAAAAACTCGTTTTGCTCTTCGCTAAAGTTGCCGGCATTTTTAAGCAGCAGTTCGGAAAACCCCCGGATCGATATCACCGGATTCCTTAAATCATGGGCCACAATGCCGATGAATTTGTTTTTGATCTGATTGATTTCCGCCAGCTCCTCCTGATTTTTGCGAAGGGTCTTCTCCAGGTTGATGATGCGCTGTCCCACTTTAAGCCGGGCGTTTAATTCCAGGAGATTGATCGGTTTTTCCAGGTATTCATCCACCCCCGCATCAAAGCTTTCCAAAAGATCGGCTTGGTCAATACCGGTGGTCAGCAGCACAATAAACACATAGGGCTGATCCTCCTTTTCCCGCAGCCGCCGGCAGATTTCAATGCCGTTTAAAACCGGCAGCTCCCAGTCAAGCAGCGCGATCTGGATATTATGACGGACGATGGTATTTAAGGCATCTTTGCCGTCCGCCACCTCGGTCATATGATGGCCTTTTTTTTGGAAAAAATGGCTCAGCATGTCGCGGATATCAGGTGCCGCGTCAGCAACAAGAATATTCATTGGACAAAGTTCCGGAAATTAATACTTTCGGAGAATCGGGTCATGAGAGGGCAGCCTTCCGGTTCGCCTGTTGGGGCAATCGCCGCTCCAATTCCTTAAGCGAAATTGCGCCTCTGAGCACTTTTTTAAGCCCGTCATAGGCCATGTTTTCATAATTGTATTCCCGGGCTTTCTGGTGCAGTTTTGATCTTGTGGCCTGGGCCTCAGCCAGTTCCTTTAAAGCGGATGTGACCGGCAGGAACTCATAGATGCCAACGGTTCCCTGAATTCCGGTATGCCGGCAATAGGCGCAGCCGGATTCTTGCCAGGCAGAGACTTTGGCCTTTTCATCGGCAATAAAAAGCGCTTGAACGGTTTCTGCAGGCAGCAGGTACTTTTCCTTGCAGTGATTACAGAGTCTGGCGGCCGGCTGCTCTGCCGCAATCGCTGTCACCAGGCTGCCAATCCCCAGTTCCAGGGCGCGGGATAGGGCCTGAAAGGCGTCATCTGCCGTGATGCTGGCGATAATAAACTGTTCGGATGGGCTGAGGCCCACCAGCAGATCCGTTAACTCCGGCTCATCGATGTTTTGGATATACAGCATCTTGGGGTGCTGGTTTAAACAGGATTCGAGCAGCGCCCGGCGCGCAGCACCCGCTTCCGGATTGACTTGATATTGCTCAACGCCTTTTAGCAGATACCGGATATCATCCTCAATACTAAAATACTTGCCTTTACCCGAGGCAAATTTGGAAAGCATGGCATAGGCAATGGGGGCGGCATCCGCGGATTCCGGGCAGGCTATCAGAAAAATGCCGTGGGCCGCGTCCAGCTGGCGGGCGATAAATTTTTGCAGTTTTTTGGACATATACAGATCCGGCAGCTGAGGCAGCCGGGGCAGAGAATGGCGGGCCATGAATTTTAGGAAAAGCTTCTCTCCGTTATCCGTAGGCAGACATAAAAAACGGACATCGTACTTTTTACCGGGCGTGGGAAAAAGGATGCGGCTGTACTGCGGGGCTTCTGATTCCTTATCCTCCAATTTGGCCAGTTTTTTCAGATTGGTGGAAAGGCTTCGGTACACCGGCAGGTCGATGATAAATTTTTCTTTAAACGCCTGATGCTCAATAAAATAGATTTTGGCCTCTTGGGCCTCGGGCTCAATCAGAATTTCGCTCGCATTTTCCGTGATGCCCACCAGGATAATGGCCACATGCAGCTGATTGATGGCCTCATCGCCGGCGATTTTTTTCAGCCCGGAATGGGTGAGCCGCTCTGACGCGGTGAGCGCCCGGGAGGCGGAAATTTTGTTTAAAAAATCCTGCAAAAACGCATTGGTCTGATACTCCTGCTCAATGGCCCATTCAATATCCTGAGGCAGGGCAAACACCAGATTCACCGGGCCGCCGATAAGGCGCTCGATTTCTTTTGCCACTTTTTTGCTTTGCGGGGTAGCGGTGGCAACGGTAATGATTTCCCCCATTTGATACACCGGGATAGCGTAATACTCCCGGGCAAACCATTCAGGCAGCCGTCTGACCACATTCGGCTGGAACAGCGTTTTTTCAAGATCCACGTGGGCGATGCCGATGGAGTTGCACCAAATCTGGCATAGCTCCTGCTTGGAACCGTAGCCGGTCTGGATAAGGGCCATCAGGACATCCAGGGCATTGCCGTCAAATTCGGTCAACAGATCCTGGATAAAATCCTCCGGCAGAAGCCCCTTTGTTTTAAGCCGTTCGATAAATTCGGGATTTTTGATTTTGGGGCGTTCCGGGGTGTGGGCAGAGACCATCGGGTCAGTCATGTTTTCTCTGTTTCCTCTTCAGGTTTTCGATCATGAGCTCGGTAATGGCCTGCTGGGAGATATTTTTGTCCTGGCTCTCGTCCGGATGCTGATGATCCTTATCCTCATCAATTTCTTTGAGCATTTTTTTGAGATCGTATTTTTCCATTACCTTTATCATAGAAAACTTCCAGGCTAAGGTTTATTGTATGGCTTCGCGGAAGGCCCGCCAGGTTTTTCGGATCACCTCTTTGATTTCGTCAATGGGCAGGTCCTTTCGCACAAACCCGGCCGCGCCCAGCTGCATACAGTCTTCAATGGTGTCTTTGTCCGCAAGGGAGGTGATCATCATGACAAATGCATTGGGATGCTTTTCCCGGATTTCTGCCAGCGCCTTTTTTCCGGATTTGACCGGCATATTGATATCAAGCAGCAGCATGTGGGGCTTTAACTGGAAATATTGGGCAACAGCATCCTTGCCGTTTTGTGCCTCGCCCACAACTTCGCAGTTCATGGATTCCATGATGGATTTTAAGAGGCGGCGGACGTGTTCTTCGTCTTCAACAATCAGAACGCGCGGTTTTTTTTTGGATGGCATGGCAAAACCGTTCCTTGCTGCACGGTGTCAGGTATCGCAGATAACCCCATTCACATTTTTCTTTGTCCCGCGGGCTAAACAGCGGGACAAAGAAAAGTCATGAAAATAATTATAAAAAATTTGTAGCAGCGTAAAGAAAAAAATGCAATATCAGATGAGCGGGCAGGGGCCTTAAGCGGCAATCCCCCTGGCCATGAGTTCGCCCACCATCTTGCTGAATCGGGCGGGGTTTTCCACTTTTCCGCCTTCGCTTACTACCGCCAGATCCAGCAGCAGCCGGCTGTAATCCTTTAGGGTTTCATCATCCGAATTATTTTCATACAAATTCTGAATCTTTGCAAGCAGCGGATGGTTGAGGTTTAGCTCCAGAATCCGCTTGGTTTGGGGGACCGATTGACCCGAGGCTTTGAGCAGTTTTTCCATGTAGGCGCTCATGTCATAGGTGTCCCCGGATAGACAGGCCACGGATTCCTTCAAGTGCGAGGAAGGCTTGACATCCTTGACCTCGTCTTCCAGATGGGATTTGATTTTTTCAAACAGGCCCTCATATTTGTTTTTGGTCTCATCATCCACCTGATCAAGGCCCAGATCCCCTTTTTCCGCACTTTTGAGCTGCTTGCCATCGTACTCCGGCATGGCCTGGATTACAAACTCATCCACCGGCTCGGTCATCAGCAGCACTTCATAGTCTTTTTCCTTTAATGCCTCAAGATGCGGGCTGTTTAACAGGGTGGTCCGATTGTCGCCGGTCAGATAGTAGATGAATTCCTGATCCGGCTTCATGTTGGCCACATAATCTTTCATGGAAACCCACTTGTCTTCGGATTTGGAAGTCTTAAACCGGACCAGTTCGATAATTTTATCCCGGTTGTCCCAGTCCGTATGGATGCCTTCTTTGAGCACCGCGCCGAATTCATTATAGAATTTTTCATACTCTTCGGGGTCCATGTTTGCCAGTTTGTCCAGGATTTTTTTGGTCAGGTTTTTGCGGATGTTTCGAACCAGGGCATCCTGCTGAAGAATTTCCCGGCTGATATTTAAGTTAAGATCCGGCGCATCCACCACGCCTTTGATGAACCGCAGGTATTCGGGTAGGATCTCCTTGCAGTCATCCATGATAAAAACCCGGCGGCAATAAAGCTGAACCCCGTGGTGCCGCTCCGGGGAGAAAAGGTCGAAAGGGGCCTGGGAGGGGATGAAAAGCAGGGCGCTGTATTCGGTCACCCCTTCCATCTTGAGATGCAGGTGGGTAAGCGGCGGATTCCAGTCATGGCTGATATGGGAATAGAAATCCGTGTACTCTTCTTCCGAGATGTCCTTTTTATTCCGCGCCCAGATGGCCTTCATGGAGTTTAGGGTTTCTTCAACGATTTCCGTCTTCTTTTCGCCTTCAATCGGCTTGCCGTCCTTATCCAGCACCTGCTGATCCTTGGCCTCGCCCTCTTCATCCGACACCTCGCGCTCCACATCCATGACAATGGGGTAGCGAACAAAATCCGAATGCCGCTTTACTGTCTGACGAATCGTCCATTCCTGGGTAAAATCCGGATCACCCTCATCTAAGTCCTTTAGCTTTAAAATTACGTCCGTGCCGCGTGTCTGTTTTTCGGTGGGTTCGATGGTAAAGGCGCCGTCCCCTGAGGATTCCCATCTGATGCCAGTCTCGGAATCCACGGACCGGCTGAGTACGGTAACGGTTTCGGCCACAATAAAGGAGCTGTAAAAGCCCACGCCGAACTGTCCAATCAGTTCCGGCGCCAGGGTGTCCTCTTTTTTGGATTTTTCAAGGGCTTCCAAAAACGCCGCCGTGCCGCTTCGGGCAATGGTGCCCAGATTTTCAACCATTTCATCATAGGTCATGCCGAGGCCGTTGTCGGACACGGTCAGGGTCCTGTTTTCCTGGTCCGGAATGATTTTAATCTTGAACTGGGTGTCGTCGCCCAGAACGTCGGGGTCGGTCTGGGACCTGAAGCTTAAGCGGTCAAGCGCGTCCGAGGCGTTTGAGATCAACTCCCGCAGGAAAATTTCCTTGGTGGAATAAAGGGAATTGATGACCAGATTCATAAACTGCTTAACTTCTGTCTTAAACTCATAGGTCTCTTTGTTGTGTGTCATACAAAGCTCCTCTGTTAACTGATAATTATTTCAAAAAAATATAAAGGCAGGTAAAAAACGATTTTTTAATAAATTGGGATTGATTTGGGATTTGTCAACCCCTTGTAGGCGGCTTTTATCCGACCGTTAAGGTCGAGTCAGTAAGCGCTTGGCTTTTAATTTACGCCGAACAGTGGTAAAGAACTTTAAAATGATCCAACTGTTTGCCAACTTAACATCCGAGCAGGCCAATATCTGCAGTCTGGTGCTGTCCTCTGCGGGCATTGCCTGTCGAATTCGAAAAGATCCGTACGGTTGGGCGGTTTGGGTGAAGGCGGAGGAGTATGATGCCGCCCACCAGGCAATGCGGGCGTATTTTTACGAAAACCGCCAGCGAGCCCCTGCCCAGGATCCCTCCGAAAACCGGCCGAGATATGACAACCGGTTTATTGAGGCCTTGTTTGCAGCAGTCTTTGTGATGGTCTGGCATTTGGCCTTTGGTGCGGCCGGGGCGCATGAGATGGTTATACGGAAGTTCGGAGCGGATGCGGCCAACATATTAAACGGAGAGGTCTACCGGGCGGTCACCGCCTTGATGATCCATTCGGATGCTGCGCATCTGGCAGGAAACATGGTGGGGATTGTGGTTTTCGGTACGGCGGTGGCTGCGGAGACCGGGTGGGGGCTCGGATGGCTGATGATCCTTGTCTCCGGAATTTCGGGCAATCTTTTGAATGCGGTGTTGCATGAATCCGGACACCTATCGGTGGGGGCCTCAACGGCGGTCTTCGGGGCTTTAGGCATTCTGGCCGGATACCAAGCGATCCGTAGATTCCGATCCAAGCGAAATCGGCTGGCGGGGCTGGTGCCGCTGGCTTGCGGACTGGCGCTTTTGGGCTTTGTGGGATCCGGTGAAAATGTGGATATCATGGCTCATCTCTTGGGGTTTATGACCGGTGTCGGAATGGGCGCCGGTTATGCGCTGTTTTTCCGGATACCGCCGAATAGGTATGTTCAGGCTGGCGCTATATTTTTGGTGTTGGGAATTATTTTTCTGGCATGGGCTGTGGGGGCCGCCGCATAATCGAAAAGGAGTATGAATGAAACCGATTGCCAATCTCTTGTTTGAAGCTAAAATGTTAAAAGATATACCCCGGGCGGGGTTTGCCTTTTTGGGGGCCGGCAATGAATCGGTGGCTGCGCATTCTTTTGCCGCCACATTCATCGCCTATGCTTTATCCCGGTTGGTGCCGGAGATTGACGCCCACCGGCTGATTGCCATGTGCCTGGTCCATGATTTGCCGGAAGCCCGGATAGGGGATCAGAATTATGTGAACAAGCAGTACGTAAATCCGGATGAGGCCAAAGCGGTGGCGGACTGCACCCGGCACCTGCCGTTTGCCGAAGACCTGTCCGGGTTGATCGATGAATTCAATGATCAGGCCACCCAAGAGGCAACGCTTGCCCATGATGCGGATCAGCTGGCGTTTATTCTGGATCTTAAGGCGGTAAAGGACATCGGGATCACGACCCCGGAGAAATGGCTGCCGGTGGTCAAAGAGCGATTAAAAACCGATATCGGCAAACAGCTGGCCATGGAAATTCTGGAAACCGAATGGGATGCCTGGTGGCGGGATAACTATTATGAATAAAGGCTTGATCGTTAAGTTTTTTCCGTGTTAATATTTTTGGTTATGTAAAAAAAACGGGCGGGTCGGGATATTCCTCAATCCGTCTGAGCAATGGATGATGGACGCGAGCCATGCAGCTTAATTTGCAAGAATTTGCGGAGTGCCTTGATATGCCGACAAACACGGTGGAGCGGTGGATTCGGCAGGGCCGCATTCCGGTCCGGAAAAGAGGCAATACCTGTGAATTCAGTCAGCCACTGATTGAGAAATGGGCGGAAGCCAATCATTTAAAGTTTGTTCCGCCGGGCGAGGAAAGGCATCCGGAAGCGGAAAAAGCGGATGAGGCGATAGATGATTTGTCTTCAGTCATGCGCCGGGGCGGCGTGTTCTATGATATTGCCGGCGAAAATGTATCCGAGGTGCTCTGGTCTGCTGTTGAGAAGACGCCGTATTTTGAAACGTATGAGCAGAAAAAGGCGTTATATGAAAATCTGACGGCCCGGGAAGAGATGATGTCAACCGGCATCGGCAAGGGGGTTGCCATTCCCCATCCGCGCACGCCCATGACTGAAAGCAATATTCCGGCATTTATCACCACCTGTTTCCTAAAAACCCCGATCGACTATCAGGCTATTGATAAAAAACCCGTTTTTGTTCTGTTTCTGCTTGTCAGTCCTTCCGCCAAGCTCCATCTCCATTTGTTGGCCCAACTCTCCTTTTGCCTCAGGGATGAGTCGTTTCTGAAGCTGCTGGGCAAATACCCGACGCCGGAGGAATTGTATGCCAATATCGCCGAATTTTCCGAGCGTATCGAATCTTCTGCTTGAGACAGACGGTACGCCGTATAATTTAAAGGCACTTGAACATAAGCGGTAATAAAACATTGGCCCGATTTTCAGCCCTAAAACTCTTGCGTTATCCTTCCCGTTGGATTCTTTTCCGGCTCGATGACCGGCTGCTTCTGATTATCATCGGTGCCCTGGTAGGGATTTGCAGCGGTCTGGCGGCGGTGGCCATGTATCAAGGTCTGCGGGCCATGTTTGAATGGATGCATCATTACCGGCATTTTTGGTGGGCCTTTCTGCTGCCGGGCGCGGGGGCGGCTATCGCGGCCATATTCCTTGAAAAAATATTACGGGAGGGTGCGGGACACGGGGTTCCGGAAGTGGTCTATAGCGTAAGCCGCTATGGCGGGCTTATGCGGTTCCGTTCAAGTTTTTCCCGCCTCATATCCGGATGCCTGACCATCGGCAGTGGCGGGTCCGCCGGGCCTGAAGCGCCGGTGGTTATGAGCGGTGCGGCCATTGGCTCAAATATTGCCCAGTATTTTTCCTTAAATGACCGGCAGCGCGTGGCCATTGTGGGCTGCGGCTCGGCCGGCGCCCTGGCCGCGATTTTCAACGCCCCGATCGCAGGGATGGTGTTTACCATAGAGGTGATTGTGGGAGAATGGTCGGCGGTCAATATCGTGCCCATTGCCATTGCCTCGGTGGCCGGGGCCGAAGTCTGCCGGTTGCTCCAGGGAAATCAGATCGCCTTTACCAGCCTCGCCTTCCATGTGGATTTAATTGACACCTTGGCATGCGTGGGCCTGGCGGTTTTTACCGCTGCCGCATCCGTGCTGCTGACCCGGGCGCTGCGGCGTTCCAACAAAATTTCTCAAAAGCTCTCCAGCAAAGTGTCCATGCCTTTCTGGATGCGCCCTTTCCTGGGCGGTTGCATGGTCGGGCTGATCGGCCTGGTGCTGCCGGAAGTTTTGGGCGAGGGCTATCACGCCATCCAGGAAATGGTAAAAGGGGTTTTCAGCCAGGGCCTGCTGATTGTGACCATTTTAATGCTGGCCAAAATTCTGGCCACGGCGCTAACATTAGGCTGGGGCGGCTCAGGGGGAATATTTGCCCCATGCTTGGTCATCGGGAGTTTTACCGGTCTTGTATACCACCGGTTTATCGATTTTCTGGGCCCCGGTGTGGGTTGGGTGGATGAGGGGTGCTTTGCGCTTTTGGGCATGGCCGGCCTGGTAAGCGGCATTCTTCAGGCGCCATTGACCGGGATCTTCTTAATCGTCGAGGTCACCGGTGGATACGGCGTGATTCTTCCGCTGATCCTGGTCTCTGCGGTTTCCGCCACCCTGACCCATGCGTTTGAGCCGGCGTCATTTTATTTAAAAGAGCTGGTGGAGAAGGGTCATTACCTGCGCCCGCGAACCGATGAGCGGGTTTTGGCCGACCTGACAGTCCGCGAGTTGGTTGAAAAAGACTGCATTGCGGTTTATAAGAATATGAAACTGGGGGATTTTGCCAAAATCGTGAAAAAATCCCACCGCAATTTTTTCCCGGTGGAAGATGAAAACACCGGGGACTTTGTCGGGATGATCCATCTGGATGATATTCGGGAATATCTGTTTGATCCGCTCCTCTACGAAACCGTATTTCTTGAGCAGATCATGAATACCCATGTGGATACTGTTGATCTGGACGATGATTTAACGGATGTGCTGGAGCGCATGGACCAAAAGAACCTGTTCAGTATGCCGGTGGTGGTCAATAACCGGTTTATCGGCATGATCTCAAAAGCCACACTGCTGGATAAATACCGCAGTGAACTGATGGTGCAATCTTATTATTAGGTGTTAGGTGTTGGGTGTTGGGTATCCGTTAATTGCGGATAGCACATTACTAATGCAAAAAAACCTATTACCCAATACCCAATACCCAATTGCTAAAAAGCAAGGAGAAATCCGTCATGGACTTACAGCTTTTGCATATTTTCAGAAATAACCCGCTTGGAAGGGAGCTTTTGCTCCAATCCGCCTATTTCTGCCGTACGCTGGGGGTTTTGCCCGTTATTTACGTGCCCCAGTATGTAAAGTTTCTGATGTATTTTGAAAATGACGTGGTCCAGGTGGATCTTGACAGTTCCTACCTTCGTGCCCCATCCACGGCCCGGGATCATGCGGCAGAGCTGATCCGCCATTTTGGGCTTCCGGAGCCCAAGTTTCTGGAGCCGAAAAATTTTACCGCCTCAACGCTGCCGGACCTGCCGGTAAACTTTGACTTCATGTGCTGTCCGAGAACCATCAGTGACCTGTCTTCAAAGATCGGTCTGGGCTACATCGGGCCCCGGGTCCGGCGGATTATTCATTCGGCCCGTTTTCCCGTGTTAATCGGCTGTTCAGTGTATCAACCGTGGGAGAGTATCTGCGTGTTTTTCGGCGGTTCAGCCAATGCCGTCAAGGCGCTTCGGGTCGGATTTCGACTGGCCCGGTTGACTGGCTTCCCCCTGGATGTATTTACCCAGGAAGACAAGAGGGATCGAAGCTACTATGAAGGCGTGATCGAGAAGGAAAACCTCGGTTCGGAGATGGACAAGTATGTCCGGGAGTGGCAGATTTACGATTCAGGCGACTTTATCGACAACCTGTATGACGTCCCCTATAACGCCCTGGTCATTGCCGGGGCATACGGCCACGGGGCAGTCAAGGAGGTGCTGTTTGGATCAACCCTGGAGAAAATACAAACCCATCTGCCGAATACCCTTATGATTGTTGGGCCGAACTATCGGGCCGCCATGTAAGATTTAAAATTGAGGATTAATTCTTACAGGCTTACGTGCTTTAGGGCGATAGGCTGCTTGAGCACGGTGCGGGCGGTTTTTTCAAACTGGGGCGTAATATCTGAGACGAAAAACTCCGCGTTGCCGGTTTGGGAAAGCTCGCGGTCGATTTCGGGGTGTTCGTTTAAAAAGTCCCGGATCTCGCCGGCCAATGCCATGGAAGAGTCAATGATGGAAACCCGCTTTCCGATTTTGTGAGCGATAATCGACTTTAACAGCGGATAGTGGGTGCAGCCGAGAATCAGGGTGTCAATCTGACGGACTTTTAGCGGATGGAGGTATTTTTTGACGATCATCCGGGTCTCGGGCTTTTTCACCCAGCCCTCCTCGACCAGCGGCACCAGAAGCGGGCAGGGGACGGAGTAAACCCGGGCATCCGGCGCTTTTTCATGGATTTTCCGCTCATAGACGCCGCTTGAAATCGTAGCGCGGGTGCCGATCACGCCAATGGCCTTTTTTCCCGACATCGCCAGGGACTGGTTGACCGCCGGGGTGATCACCTCGTAGATGGGCAGATCGAATTTAGCGTTAACCGTTTCTGTTGCCACGCTGGAGGCGGTGTTACAGGCCATTACCACCAGTTTGGCCCCTTGATCCAATAGGAATTGCGTATTTTGCAGGGAATAGTCGACAACCGTGCGGCTGCTTTTGTTGCCGTAAGGGGTTCGGGCCGTATCGCCAAAATAGACGATATCATAGCCCGGCAGCTGGTCCATAACCGCGCGCACCACCGTGAG